>JAADHW010000199.1 GCA_013151695.1 Gammaproteobacteria bacterium | reverse complement strand
CAACTGACCATGCTACCGGATGATTTGTACAAAAGTCTAATTGCTCGATCGTCCCAGCGTATCTCAAAGATAATACAAGCAGGCTAACGATAGTTATAAGCTGGTTCGCCTGAGTGAGTTTGAGAATGAAGAAGAGTATATCCGGACCGCACCTGATCTCAACTATCAGCGGGTTGCCCGGAAGTACGGTGATATCCAAGTATCCTCCGCTCAGACTGTCGCTTTCTCAAGGTTCTTCACAGCGCCGTTCAACAATAACTTCGAGTATGTTTTATGAAAGCCCAGCAGCGCACTATACCCAAACCCGAGTGAAGATTTACCTGTTCTTGCATTTAACACTGGTACCACAGCAGAGCCAAAATACAACCGGGTGCGGTGATCTTCGCCAGCCGTCAGTGGAACTGTCATCAGCCAGGACTTGGTACGGCCGCTAAAATCAGCCAGTAACAATTGGTTTTCGCTACGTTCCTCTACGCTCCAGGCAGCAAATGTATCAATGACGCCATCAGCTAATTGTTGTGCTTGAAGATCTGTTGAAGGTTTTGCCACAGTCCATTTGAGGATAGATCTTTCAATGTTGAAGATCGTGCTTGTATAGAATGCGAGAATATACTGTGATTGAGTGACGGTCGAAGAAATCTCAGTGGTATAACAGTCTGTATGAGTACCGTTTTTATGATAACTCGATAGTAACGCGCCAGTTGGCAACGAACTCGCTGTGATTGTGGATAAAGAAAATGTACCTGTCATGGCTGCCCGGTTTTTTGCACAAAACTGCGACTGTTGCGCTTATTTGCGATGAACACAACCACATTCGCGACCCATCGTGCAGAATAACCGACTCACGCGTTTACTTTCGCCTTGGAATTTTTGTCGCAGAGGGGGCGCAAGAACATGAACCTGCGCGCTGCAGCGTTTATTTCGGGCTCTCAATAGAGGGGTGGTCATGCAAAGATTTGTCGAGGCCGGCTCCCATTAAGTTGATGAAGTTGTCTCGATAGAACTTTCTTTTATTCTGTTCACTCACTTCGAGCATGTTTTCATTAAAACGTTTTATTGGATTGCGGCCCCCTTCAACATGGGGAAAGTCGGAGGAGAATAACAACATGTCTGCACTGGAGTTGTCCATTATCCATCCTGTGGATTCGTGAGCGTAAGGGGTCACGCGGAACTGCCGGGCCGCAATTTCACTCGGTTTGGCAGATAGGTTTTGTAGGCGCACTTCACCTTTGCTAAATGCCCCCCATGCAGAATCCATAAATTGCAGCCAACTCGGTAACCAAGACGCCCCAAGTTCGATGGCACCAAATTTGAGTTGAGGAAAACGATCGCACACGCCATCAAAAATGAGGGCCGCCATGGTCTGCCACACCGACAAGGGAATGGTCATGAAACTCAAACCGGTAAAATTTTCGTCGCCGCCGTGAAAATCTTTAATAGGGGGTAGGCCATTATTAAAATAGCTATCTGCCATTTTCTCCTCGCCGCCCACGTGAAAAACGATAGGGATACCAGCTTCTTGGGCTATGGCCCACAGAGGCTCGAATGCGGAATGACTCGGGCTATGGTGGGTGGGGCTTTTAGACGGAATCATTAAAGCCTTGCAGCCTAGCTCGATGGCTTCTCTGGCGATGTCCGCTGCAGCCAAGAGGTCTACCAATGGCACGTAACCTGTAGCCAACAATCGCTTGTCAACAGAACAAAAGTCAGCATTCATCCGGTTGTGTGCGCGCGCAACAGCAAGCGCTAGCGCTGTGTCTGCTGTCTCTTCCAAACCATAGTTACCCAGCGCGGCAGTTGTGAAAACCAGTTGGCTGCTAAAACCCAGCATATTCAGAGTTTGTGGGCGATCGCTATTGCGAAATGCGCCCAGGGCTAGGTAATTTTTGCGCAACATCAGATTGGCTTCATGGCCGAGTTGAAAATCAGGATCTTCTTGTTTATCTATCGCGCGTTGTATGTCTGCTGGCACCTGTATTTTATTCTTGGCGTGCAGCATAAAGTCATCGTGGTATTTGGCGTCCAAATATTCGATTATTTTTGTCGGCAGTTCCATCACGTGGGAGTCCGCGTCGTGAACTGTCATGTCATTAATATAAGCCATACCTGTCTCCTTATATCCAGTCTTCTCCTACCAGAGGTTCCTACAATGTGATCACTACACCTGCTTGCGTTTCCAACAGAAATCACAATATTCGGCGCCCTGCATAAGGGTTTGGCTGCGACTAAAATCCCAATCGGGCCGAAGCCTACTTTCTACTGCAAAGTCTACCCCGCAGGTCATTAATGCACCGATCTTCGTTTCACCAATTGAGTGGAAGTACTCTGCAAAATCGCACTGCACCATGTTCACCGCATACTCGTCATCGATACTTTTAATCACGATGTCTTTGACTGGAAACGCAACACCACCTGCTGTGCTGGGATGAGAGTTAGCAGGCTGACGGATTGCCATGTAGTCTGCCCACGAGTCAGCGATAGCGTCACCAACGAGTTGGTGGGCGGCTTCTATGCCGATGGCTTGTTCCAACTTTTTCGTAATCGGAATAACCGCGCGAGCTTGAATCTTTACCGCCTCAACGGTGCTGATTTTTGCCATACAAAAGTCCCTAGCTGCTGTTAATCATTATGGATGCTGTCTGGCCGGGCTCGATCAACGTAGCCTGTCGTCAAACTGTCCACTCCGGTGTTAAGTGCTTGGTCAATTTCTTCAGATGTATCGGCGCCCCAGGTTGACACTTTGATGCCTAGGTCATGTGCCTGTTTAACCAATCCCTCATTGAGATCTCGGAAATACGGCGACCAGTAAGTGCCATTGGCAGCGGCTACTGCTTGTGCCACGCAACCGCCATAGTTTATCGGAAATTGCCGAACCATCGGGCAACCTTGGAATTTTCGGTTGGTATTAAATTGCCGCGAGACAACCATGAAAAGTTAATGGTTAAAAACCCGGTTTGGATACCTGGCAAATACTTTTGTGCTGATTGCAACAGCGACCAATCGAAAGCGATCAATACGGTACGTGGGAACAGCGTGCTGGTGGCTAACACTTGTGCTAATGCTTCCACATAGAGATTTGCGGGTGTGGTATTGGTTTTATCGTAGGGGTCTGTCTTTGCTTCAAACCAAAGCTCCGCATTGACTGCCTCAGCATAGGCTTCTTCGATATCTTGGAAGGTCGCAATGTATTGGGGTGAGCGTGATTCTCGTAACGGATACTTGCGGGCTAACTTTGATCTGGGATCGAGGCTACCAAAATCAAAATCGTGTAGATCTACCAGGTTTGTTTGATTAATGGCTGGTCCTGGCTCGGCCAACCAACCTCCTGCTGTTGTACGGGTGATGGCAGGATTGAGCAGGTAGTCGTGGTTGGCGACGAATATTTTGTCCTTGGTCAGGTGGAAATCTAGCTCGCAACCTTGGACGCCTGCTGCTAACGATTTTTGTACGGCATACGTTGTGTTTTCCGGGTAGTATCCCGCGCCACCCTCACTAGCAATAATCGATGCGCTCATTTCGTGAGCATACTCTCTCCCTATCGATTTTACACCAGCTCCAATTCTCCCTTACTAGCACTAACCATTTTGCTTGCTCGACACAAGATCGTGCTCCGGTGCGGCTGCCACACCGATAAACTTAGTTAAGCCGGTAAATGAGTTGCAGCAACTCTAGCCGCCTGGTCGTACATACCCGACATATGATTCAACAGCATGCTTACTTCTTCGAAGGTTTGATCGTTTGCGACTAACTTTGTCATGGCCAGAAGAAGTTCTTGCCGATACTGAGCATACAGGTCAGTAACCTCACGACCATGTTTGGTGACTTGGTAGGTCACGCCTTTTTTACCGCGGTTGTTGCCTGCGGATTTTTCTATGACCCCCACCTTTTGTAGTTTGCGTATCCCATATTGTAAGTTGGACTGATCATCTCGTTTGAGCAGGCGCCCGATCTCTGAAATACTTTTGGCGCGATCATGCATTCGAATGACATGTAAGGTTGCAACATCGGCGCCGCTGAATCGTTCGCCACCACAGCAGGCCAAGCAGTCGGATTGCCAGCGATCAAACGCTGACGCAACCCGGATGATCGCAAATTCAAATTCCGTAAGAGCGGTCTCGTGGGGTGTTGTTGCCAAGTGCCAGGCCTTGGCAACGCGATGGGGTGTCTGCCCCTTGTCGAGTTTCGTTTCCATTTTTCCCTTTGTTTACAAAGACCTATGTTTGATAGACCCTCTATTGCTACGAATTGAATGCCAAGTTAAGATTACCAGTAGATTTCAGTGTAAAACAACCTGAACATTCACGTTCGATTCAACGTTAGAACTTTTTGGAAGCTTCGAGACCTAGAAAAACACCTTATATCTATACAGTTCGCTATTTGGGGGCGTACATACCATGACGGCAACAGCACCTTTCCAAACGCCCTTACAGGACTACCAGCTTTTCGCTTCCACCAGCATTGATGAAGCTCGGGAGTTTGTTGGCAACGTATTTTGCCCGCATCAACTCACACCCTCGAAACACACAACACGGCTTGATGCGAAAATGCACCATGCCAGGGTCAGTGATCGATCCTCCCTTAACTTTCTAAAATACGGTGCCCAGGTAACGGTTGAGCCGGGTGTATTGGAAAATTTTTTCTTGGTACAAATTCAGTTGTCGGGTAACGTCAGCACACGCTGTGGCCATCAGATTGAAAATATTTGTGCAGGAGATGCCGCCGTCTTGTCACCTAGCGAATATGTGTCGATGGACTGGAAACCTGATTCGTCCATGCTTATTTATCGCGCAGATCGGAACTTGGTTGAGCAAAAGTTGAGCGCATTGTTATGCGATGAGCTGAGCGATCCAATCGTGTTTGAAACGAGAATGAATCACCAGACCAATTCGGGTGCGGGTTGGCTGCGCGCAGCTCGGTTCTTGTTAGACGAACTGGAAGGCAATACAGGTTTTTTAAATTATCCCAATGCGGCTGAGAATTTTGAAGAAAATCTCATTCTGTCGTTATTATATGGCCAGCAGCATAACTATTCGCATCAACTCCTTAATGGCACCGCCAAAGCAGCACCGGCCCACGTCAAGCGGGTTGAAGCTTATATTCTTGCTAACGCGGTGAACGCTGTTTCGATTGAGGAACTCACCCATGTGTCACAAGTCAGTGCGCGAGCATTGTTTTCCGCATTTAGAGATTTTCGCGGTACCAGCCCCATGCGATACCTACGCAGAGTCCGCCTGGAGAATGTAAGGCGGGATCTGTTAGGTGCGCCTGGGAACTCGAGTGTCACGGAAATTGCTTGTCGTTTGGGGTTTGTGCAGCTTGGCCGCTTTTCTGGGGAATACCGCCAGCGCTACGGTGAGCTGCCTTCAGAAACTCTGCGTAGAGTCAGCTGAACTAGCCACCCAGAAGCTTTCCTACCGTGTATCCCGAGCCACCACCTAGCCCGGGTCCTGGGTGTGTTGAAGCGCCAATTTGATACAGATTCTTTATGGGCGTTGCGTGGTTCTTAGTAGATCGCAGCGGCCGCCACAAGTAAGACTGGTCTAGGGAACAATCTCCAGAGTAGGGGTCTCCACCAACCAGGTTGATGTTCAGTGCTTCTAGGTCATGTGGTGAAAGTATCTTGCGACCAATAATCAGTTCCTTCAGGTTCGGTATCACCAGTGCCAAACGGTTAATTATTCGATCTGCGTACTGTTCGCGAATGTTATCGGTCCACACGCCGTCGAAACTCGCGTCGATCTCAGCCAATGAATCTCCGCGAACTGTAGCGGGCAGCTCCTGTAGTTGTATCCAAAGGATCCATTTGCCGTTAGGGGCTCGGCTTGGGTCGACGGCGGTTGGCTGCCCCACAACCAAAGTTGGGCGGGTTGGCAACAGACCGCTGTCAGCCTCAGCAATTGACTGTGTGATGGCGTCCATGCCTTCGGTGACATGTACCATCGGAACACTGTCGAGGGCGGAATCAATCCACTTCGGCGGGGCGTCCAATGCCAGGTGAATCTGCATATCCGCACGACCGTATCTAAAATTAGCTGCATCTGTGCGTTGCTTTTTGGGCACCGCAGCGTCTCGTAGCAGCCTTGCGTACAATTGTGTCGGGGTTGTATTGCAGATGACCGCTCGGTTGGAATTGAATTGTCGTCCATCACTTGTTTCAACTCCACAGGCGTTTGCATTGCGGGTTAAGATTCGACAGACATCGGTGTTGTTAATCATGGTGCCACCGTGATCTTCAATCAACTTTGTGAAAGCCGCAACCAAGCCCTGGGATCCACCCTTTACCACTGGCATGCCTGCGACCTCCAGTGAAAACGCGATGAGTTTGCCCATGTGGCCTGAAACTGCAGCGTCCGGCGATAGGCCTGTGTGTAAGATCCATGGTGCAAAAAGTGTCTTTACTGCATCAGACTGAAAGTGCGAATTGAGCCAGCTTCGGCAAGAACCCATGGCGGCGCCGAGAAACTCGGTGGCGCCGTGCAAGCCGCGATGGCGAACTTCTCGCAGCAGAAGTCTTGCCGTGGCAAATCGCCATAGCTCACTATTGAGCAGTCCAAAGGTCAGGTCAGCGGATGATTCGATGGCTGCAATACTTTTTAGATAGCCTTGCCCATCACCCTTGTGTAAAGCCTCAAATGTGTGGGTATTTGTTTTTCTTGAGGTTGTGAGAATTGTTGCTGTTCCACCCGGTGAAATGCTGGCTGTCGGCGTCTGCGTGTTGAGGTAGGTCAAACCGCGTTGATGGAGGTCTGCCCCCAATTCTGCGTATGCTGGTGACAACACAAATAACAAGTGCCAACCTGATAACACGTCGTGCATAAATCCAGGTACGGTGAGCTCTTCGCTGCGTATGCAGCCACCGGGGCTGTCGTTTCGTTAAAGCACAACCACCCATTTCCCAGACT
>JAADHW010000012.1 GCA_013151695.1 Gammaproteobacteria bacterium | reverse complement strand
TAATTTTATCCAATTCCCCCTCGCGGGATACAACGCTGTGGACTTTACCGGATGGAATGATACAGCCACGCTATCAACTTTTTTCATGACGCCTACTTTAGCTAAGGCTGATTCAAGTCGAGTGTTTTTTCTGCCCATGCAGATGCGTAGCATATTTGAGTACCTGAAGTCGGATATAGATGTTGCACTTATCCAAGTGGCGCGTGATCGAGAAGGGGTGTTGCGGATCGGTCCAAATGTTGACTTTGTAGAGGCAGTATTGGCGGCAAGCCCTATTGTCATTGCGGAGCTAAATTCCGCCGTGGTTGCGCCCGCCGGGTGCCCGCAAATTTCGCAGTCACGTATCGACTATGTATTTGAATCCCACCGTTCTTTGGTGGCGCCGGATACTCCTAAAATCGATACTGCGGCGCTTGAGATTGGCAAGCTCGTCGCCGGGTTAGTTAAAGATGGGGATTGTCTACAAACAGGTATCGGTGCGATTCCAGCAGCAATATTGAGTGAGTTACACAGTAAAAATGACTTGGGTTTACATGGTGGGCTAATCGACGACGGCGGCATGAAATTAATTCAGCAAGGCAACGTTACAGGTAAACGTAAGATTGTGGATCGCGGCTTGCATGTCACCGGAATGGCCTTAGGCAGTGCTGTGATGATGCAATGGTTGGCCGCAACGCCCCAGGTAGTATTCAGAGGAGCAGACTACACCCATGAAGTGGCGGTGATTCGTCAGTTGGATGATTTTGTATCGGTCAATTCAGCGGTAGAAGTGGACTTACTTGGGCAAGTTAATGCTGAGTATGCGGGTGGTAGGCAGATATCGGGTATCGGTGGGTCGGTAGATTTTATGCGTGCCGCGAAGTCTTCAATTGGTGGCCGATCGATTGTTGCCATGACAGCGACGGCCAGGCGGGGTAGCGTTTCAAGGATTGTGGCGCGGGTTGAAATGGTGACCGCATTGCGTAGTGATGTTGATCTCGTCGTTACTGAATTTGGGATTGCAGATATCAAGCATTTGTCTAATGCAGCTCGCACTCAAGCGTTGATAAATATTGCCGCACCGCAATTTCGTGATGCGCTTCGCGACCTTTGAGAGACCAAGTAGAGTCGGATCAATTTATTTGTGTGCACTGTTTCACGAATTCTAATGGCCGTTCGGACGGGAGAGGCTACCCTTACTTAGAATGTGTCTCTGATGGACCGGAGATAAGGACAACTCACGCCATGGACTACGTCGGCATTGACCCCGCAGTGGGACTAGAATGCTCAAGCTGCAAACATATTTCTCGATTGCCTTATAGCAATTTACTGCATCGTGTGCTTGATGAGGTTCATATTGATTGTGACGGTTGCGGCCGCACAATGTTGCACGATTGGACCACAGTGAATGTGGTGCAAAACATCATTCGAAAACGCCTCAAGCAGGCCAACGAAGAAAAGGCACGTAAGACCGCCCACGGTTAAAGTGTATTGAACCAGGGTGTCTATAAAATATCGATAAAAAAAGCGTACTCTTCAGCCAACTCCACCAACGAATCAAATCGACCTGATTGGCCGCCATGACCAGCGCCCATATTTGTTTTGAGTAGCAGCACATTCGTGTCTTGTTTTACATGGCGAAGCTTGGCTACGTACTTTGCCGGTTCCCAATAAGTGACTCTCGGATCATTCAAGCCCGCTGTGACCATCATAGGGGGGTAGGATTGCTCCACCAATTGATCGTAGGGTGAGTAAGATTGGATGAGTTGGAACGCGTTAGCATCTTCAATTGGATTTCCCCATTCGGGCCACTCAAGTGGGGTCAGAGGAAGTTGGTCATCAAGCATGGTATTCAGCACATCAACAAACGGTACGTGAGCAGCGACAGCCCCCCATAGTTGCGGTGCCAAATTTACCACCGCGCCCATAAGCTCACCCCCGGCACTTCCTCCGGCTATCGCGAGACGACCAGCACTGGTGTACTTTTTGTGGATGAGATAATGGGCGCAATCGACAAAGTCGGTAAATGTGTTCGTTCGCTTGTCTAGTTTGCCATCTAGATACCACTGGTAGCCTAAATCGTCTCCGCCACGAATATGCGCTATGGCGAATATGAAGCCGCGCCGCAATAGCGACAAGCGTGAAGCAGAAAATGTTGGGGCAATGGCGATCCCATAAGCTCCATAACCGTACAAGTACAATGGCGCACTACCATCAATGGGCGTGTCGATGTGGTGTACCAGGCTGATGGGAATGTGGTGTCCATCTTGGCTGGGTGCCTCAATTCGGGTGGTGGTGAATTCGGTGGGCTCGTAGCCACTGGGTATCGCTTGAACTTTTAAGCTGTTCAATTGTTGGCTCGCAATATCATAAGCATATTGCGTGCTTGGCGTGACCATGGATGTATAGTGCAGGCGCAGTACTTCGCAGTCGTAGTTGGGATTCACTGCTAGACCCACCTGGTAGGATAGTTCTGGCCATTCAATATAATGTTCTTTACCGGCTTGGTTGATCACACGTATTTGATCCAAACCGTCTATGCGTTCTTCAACGATCAAATAATTGCTCAGTGCTAAATGCCCGGTTAAGTAACAACTTTTACTACCTGGGACGATAAGGTGCCAATGGGTTTGGCTTGGCGCGCCGACAGGTGTGCGGAAAATATCGAAGTTGGGGTGATTGAGATTGCTGCGAATGATGAAATGGTCGTCTTGATGGTCAACATGATATTCGTGATCAGCACGTCGTGGATTGATCAATGTGAGATCAGACGCAAGCTCCGCGCGAGGTAGAAAAAATACTTCGTTGTGGGTATGCCCGCCAGCGGACAGAAATATAAATTGTTCAGATTGAGATAACTCGATACTAACGAAAAAACTGCTGTCTTGTTCTTGGTAGATCAAGCTGTCTTGAGAGTTACCGATTTGGTGGTGCCATACTTGGTAAGGACGCCATTCTTCGCTAACGAGGGTATACAGGAGGGCGTCGGACCGAGCACTCCATACTGGCGAATCTAATGTGTTGCGGATGGGCTCGCCGATGGCTTTGCGGGTAGCCAAATCGATGATGTTTAATGAATAACGTTCGCTGCCATCCGTATCGCTCGAGTATGCCAGCATGGTGCCGTCTGGGCTGACACTGAGGGCCCCTAACTTGAAATACTCTTTGCCCTGGGCCAGCTCAGCTTCATCGAGCAGTAACTGCCAAGCGGTGGCACAGTCTGATGGCGCGCGGAACCACGCTCGGTACTGTGCATCTTCGGCGTATCGCCACTGATACCAATAACCATTTTTTTCGTACGGCACACTGGCATCCTGGGTGGGTTGGGCTGCTTTGAATTCCGCGAATAATGTATCGATTTGTCCTTGAAGAGGGGCCATGTGCTGTTTGTAGTAATCATTCTCGTCCTTCAAGTAGGCTAAAATCTCCGCGTCCTTAACCTCTGGGTAGCTTGGATCTTTGAGCCACGCGTACGGGTCGCTAATTGTCACCCCATGGTGACTAAAACTGTGTGACTTACGATCAGCTCGCGGTGGGGGTGAAATCGCGCTCATGGTGGGTGTAAGGCCTCAGGTGTTGTGGATTGGCTGAATCTCAACTCACAATTGCTTAGTGAAGCCAAAAAGGCAAACCTTTACACTTCGCAATTTCTGGTCAGGAAATGAGTATGCCGCATATCAACCCACGCCATCGAGAGGATCTAGAAGTGCTCGAGCCCGTCTTGGCTGCGTCGCAAGCCCTCATGGGCTTTGTGCCGAATAGCATGACTACTATGGCACATGTGCCTCAACTCACCGTGGCTGTTTCCATGTTAGCCGGCGTTGTCTTTGGTGGTGATTTGCAGCAAATGATGCGTAATTATCAAAGTGTGGTTGAAAACCAAGCGCTAGGCCGTGCAGACCACCCCGGACTCACAGCCGAACTCGTACAACTCATCGCTTACAGCGTGAGTTTGAGTGCTGGGTGTCAGTATTGTCAGGCGCACACATCTCACAACGCAAATCGTTTTGGCATCAGTGAGGAAAAACTCCAACAAGTTTTAAGCTATGAAACCGCGGATGTGTTTTCTAGTGAAGAAAGGGCCCTCATCGCGATTGCACTGGCAGCC
>JAADHW010000361.1 GCA_013151695.1 Gammaproteobacteria bacterium | reverse complement strand
ATTGTGGCGGTGGTTTTGTACCAAGGCCTATTCGTCCAAAAACAGAGCGTAGAACCGGCGTAAGCATTACCAATCAACCAGCTTCAACAAAGCGTGTTAATACCAAATACAGCCGAGAAGGAATTTCAACATTCTGCAATGCCGCTAAAGACATAGCGCCGGAAAGTAGGTAAACATTGAAACCACATAACAAGTTGGCCGCCGCATCATTCTTCATTGTATGTCAGTGGTGTTACCAACTACACAGTCGAATCAAAAGGCTTGAGGGACTGATCAAGGATCCTCGACCTTCAATAGAGAATGACTAGCAGAGCACATAACAAGGTGATGCAGTTCGCACCTGCGGTGCCGGCGTGGCTTGCCGTTGCCAGGCGACCGCTGGAGCAGTGCAGCGCGCACCAACCAGGGTGCCTGAGTATACCAGCAAGATATTCGACCACCGGGCCTACGAGCACGGCGTTACGCCCTTGTCATTTCGGCCGGGAGAACCGACTCAGAACGCTTGATCTTAAGAGCTTCATCGGCGAGCTTCGGGATCAGTATTTGAACGAGCACTGGTTCCGAAATTTGCATCATGCGAAAAACCTGATTCCAGCCTGGAGAAGTGATTACAATGAGCAAAGACCGTATTCATCGATTGGTTATCTGACGCCGGCAGAGTTCTCGGTCGATCAGCGAAAGCACACTACTAATTTCCGGAACATCTGGACAATGAATAATATTGGGACTTTACTAAGAAGCAACTCGCCCTAAACTTGGGGCAGCTCGTGGGGATTAGATGAAAAATAGTTTTGGTTTTTTGACGTTAATATCACTAATTGCTTGTAGTGGAAGTTCAGGCGAAAAAGAAAAAGACACTGCAACTGAAGCATTTATTAATTGCGACTTTGTTGGAGCCTTAGCTGGCGCTGAAGAAGCAATAAATCTTGCCGGAGATAATATTGATATAGTTGTTCCAGCTTTGATTATCGTAGGAAAAAGCTCAGAGTTTTTGAATAGAGAGCATTCTGCTTACGAAAAAATTGTAGATCTTGTGCCTAATAATGTTTCGAGTGTGAAGGAAGTCGAAAAGGTCGCAAATAATTTTGTTGAAGCTCTCTCGAAAATGTCCCCAGATAAGGTAAAGGCTTGTTCGGAACTTCAAAGATAAATATTTTCTGCTGCCAACTGAATTGTCGCGAATAATTTGCCCCAGGCGGCAGCAACTCCCTGATCCAAAACAGAAGGGGTTCTTCCATCAGAAATGTAAGCCAGGGTACTGGAGCAAAAGGCAAAATCACGGCTACTCCCACTATGCAATAAAGTAGAAGAAAACCCAAACCTAAACCGAGGAAGTGTCTTTGAATAGCCGGAAAATTAACCCTACTGACTGGTTGCTGGGTTTCAATCTAAATCAAGGGGTTGAAGTAACGAACGCAAGTAGAACCCTTTACCTGTCCGGCCAAACCTCAAATGGTGAAGATGGCAGCCCTCTACATTAGGGCGATCTTTTGGCACAGTTTCAATGTGCATGGAACAACCTGAAGCAGACGCTATCAGATGCTGATATGGATGCATCTAACATCGTCCGTCTGAATTTTTATACCACCGACGTACCTGCATTTATGGAAGCCGCTGAAAAATTGTCGAGATCTACGCGGGTGATGGGTGTCAGCCCGCCGGTACTTTGTTAGGTGTGACAGCACTTTTTGAACCGGAATTAATGATTGAACTCGAAGCCACTGCAGTGGCGTGATTGGAAGCCAATCGTATTTGACCTTGAAGGGTTACGAGCTGACAACCTCCCAGTTCCCACTGCATCGAGTCGCGTTCACTCAGTATCGACGGTACCAGTCTACGGAGGGGGTACGGATTGTGGCGTCTTGCCCGGTATAGGGATGAGAAACCAAATGGTGTTGCAGCCTGACAAATCGCTGAGCTTGCCGCCGGGAAATATCTGTCACGGAACCTGCAGGTTATTGCACTGCAATGGCACGTTCCGCGTCAGGTCCGTGGCGGAAGTTAGCTAAAACGTTAGGCATTAAGAGGAGCTCTAATGGTAAGGAAGATATCGTGGACTTTGATGACGTTCCTGGCATTCGGTGTCGCAGCGTATGCTGTACTGAATCTTGTTTTCCCTACCACTAGAAATCCATTCGTGCAAAACATATTTGCAATTTCTCCTACGGCTATTTCGATGCACCTTTTTGGTGGATTTATTGCAATGATTTCGGGTGCTTTCCAGCTCAATTCACGATTTCGAAACCGATTTACTCTCATGCATCGTTGGCTTGGTCGCCTGTATATTCTTGCGGTTATTGTGGGAGGGACTGCTGGATTCGTTCTCGCGTTAAGCTCCTTCGGAGGACTAGTCTCGCACTTTGGTTTTGGGCTAATGGCAATTTGTTGGGTAGGTACGACTTTGGCAGCTTACTGGCAGATTCGTGATGGAAACATACTCGCTCATCGAGATTGGATGTTGAGAAGCTACGCGTTAACGCTGGCAGGAGTTACATTACGAATATATTTGGGATTGAGTGTGGTGATCGGAATTGATTTTGCTGATTTTTATCCCGTTTTGTCATGGATTTGCTGGGTACCGAACCTCTTGATAGTTGAGTGGTTTGTGTTAACACGCTTTTACCGAACGTCAAATGTCTAACAATTAGTTCCAGCGGACCAGCGCTCGGGCACTCTGGGTGAATGACGCCACTTAACCAGCACCTGTCACGTTTTGCCTCGACTATCACAACTAGTCGTCACCCAAATTCCGCCGCGTTTTTTTCAACGCACCGCGGCGCGTTTTCAGATCAAGCCGTTTTCGTTTCACTTTCCTGCTGAGCTTTGTCTTGATTCGGCGCTTGGGTTCTTTGAGCGCGGAGACCAGCAATTCCTGCAGTCGACTTAAGGCCGCTTGTCGATTCCGGTCCTGGCTCCTGTACGCCTGTGACTTAATGATGACGACGCCATCGTCAGTAATTCTATGGTCGGACATTCGCAGCAACTTTTGTCTCACTCGTTCGGGGAGCGAGTCGCAACTACCGATGTCAAAGCGCAAATGAATTGCGGTTGCAACCTTGTTGACGTTTTGCCCACCGGCGCCCTGAGAACGAACGGCCGTCATCTGAATCTCCGACATCGGAATTCGAATGGTGTCCGATACGTCGAGAGTGTCCACGCTGCCTCCAATGTGTGAGAATGCGCCTCCATAATCCGCACTGGCGCAGTGAATGCAAGTTCGAAACTTGAGTCTACTGGTAATATGTCAGCTGATCTCGGCATCCGGCTCCATTGTGATGGTAATGCTCGGCGGCATAATCGGTTCGAATCTGAGTACCAACAAGGCTTTTGCTACCTTGCCATTGTCAATGATGGTGGTAGCGATCGCCGTCACAACGATTCCGGCGACAATGTTGATGCGCAAGATCGGCAGACGCAAGGGTTTCGCTCTTGCATCGGTTTCCTCAGTGGTTGCGCTGGTGATCGCGATCTTCGCTCTGAAAGAGTCGAGTTTTCCGCTATTCATCGTCGCTGTGATGGTTTTCGGCGTCAATATGGCGTTCGCTCAACAATATCGATACTTCGCCGCGGAAAGTGTGGAGGCGAAGTATGTTCCGCGGGCAATCTCGCTGGTCCTCGTCGGCTCAATCGGCGCGGCGTTTGTTGGTAAGGAGCTTGCGACTCGAGGTCAGTTCTGGATTCCGGAAATCCAGTTTGGCGGGACGATGGCCGTACTGGCTGTCATGTTCGTAATACAGGGCCTGCTGTTTTTCGCCATGGTACCTGCACGAGAACACGATGACGGCTCTGAGCAGCAATCGGAACGCCCGATTGGCGAGATTGTTCGCCAGCCGACATACATTGTTGCCGTTCTCGGTGCTACTGCGGGCTATGGACTCATGACCTTGGTGATGACCGCAACGCCACTGAGCATGCACGTTAACGATGGCTACTCGCTTGAGCAGACAGCCGGCGTAATACAGGCGCATGTGCTGGCTATGTACGCGCCATCTCTGGTCGCTGGGTTTCTGATCGAGCGGGTAGGCGTGACGCGAATGATGTTTGTCGGCGCACTCGGTCTTTTGGCGACATCAATCATCGGTCTTCAGGGGCACACCGTCCTGCACTATTGGTGGGCGTTGGTATTGCTCGGC
>JAADHW010000203.1:4220-6963 GCA_013151695.1 Gammaproteobacteria bacterium | reverse complement strand
ATATTATATTCAATTTGCTGGAGTAAACTGAATGCGGTTGGTGCGTTATGGGGAAGAAGGCTTAGAGAAACCAGGTTTGCTAGATGACGATGATCAAATCAGGTCACTTGCTCCGCTAGTAAGGGATATAAATCCAGAACTACTAGCGGCGGATGCGAGGACAATACTTAATGCGATCGACCCGACAAAACTGCCTATCGTTGATGCTAATTCCCGGTTGGGGATGCCTGTTGTAGGTATCAGACAAATTATCGCAGTGGCAGGCAACTATCGGGCCCATGTTGAAGAACGTGGCAAATCGCAGCAACCCGAGCCGATGATTTTCCATAAATCGATAGGTTCCCTGTGTGGCCCAGCCGATGACATTATCTTGCCCCCCGACACCGAAGAGAATGATTGGGAAGTAGAGCTTGGCATTCTTATTGGCCAGACTGCACGTCGGGTTTCTGAAGATGAAGCGCTAAATTATGTTGGTGGCTATTGTGTCCTTAACGACATTACTGAGCGTCATTGGCAACACCAGCGTGCTGGGCAGTTTGGTAAGGGAAAAAGTTTCGATAGCTTTACCCCCATTGGACCTTGGTTGGTGACCCCTGATGAGGTTGGAAATCCGCAAGCACTTAACTTGTGGTTAGACCTTAATGGCAATCGGCGACAAGAAGCTTCGACGGATGAAATGGTATATGGAGTGGCTAAGATTATAAGCTATATCAGCCAGTTCATGACCTTAGAGCCGGGTGATCTAATTGCATCGGGAACCTGTGGGGGTGTGGGTGCTGCCTGTAGTCCGCCGGAATTTTTGCAGCCTGGCGATGAACTCAAATTTGGAATATCTAAGCTTGGTGTACAGCAACATGCTGTAAGCCGGGTTTGAAGGAGACAATAGTGATTGATCAACAAGTTAAAGAAAATGATGCGAGAGTAAATCAGGCAGTTGATAGACCAGAAGAACAAGTTTCGTCGGTTGCTGACTATCATGCCTTACGTAAAAAGTGGAGCCAGCAAACTCCCACTCCAAAACTGATGCACAGTGCGCAAGCGCCAGTACTCATGGATGGAGATCAGAATATTAAATTGCTGCTCAGCGGTGAAGATAGCGCTGGGCGTTTCATGGTCTCACTTATCACTTTAATGCCTGGGTTTGGACCGCCCCCACATCATCAGCCCAACGAGGACGAAATATTTTTGGTTGTCGATGGTGAGGTTGAAATCACCATCGGTGAAGTATCGCAAGTTGTAGGAAAAGGAGACATTGGATACGCACCAGCCAAAACAACCCACTCTTTCAGTGCAGTTGGTGACAAGCCGGCAATACTCTTTTCTATCAATAGCCCTGGGGGGCACGAAAGGGGATTTGAGTTCTTAAGTAAGGCGGTTGCTAACGGCGAACCGGTAGAAGAAGCGATGGCTGGATTGGTAAATTACGATTTTGTCATTGATGAACTCGACAACGATGAGAATAACGAGCGAATTGGGGTTTAACCTGGTTGTTAACAATTCGGCTTGGTGCTCCAAAAAGAAATCAAGTGATGTGCAAGTCTACTTTGCATCTCACAAGGGGATAAAATGTTACAAGAATTATTTTTTGCAAAGACGCTGGTATTGGTTCTAACACTGGCTGTATCTATTTCCCAGGCATCGGCAGAAGAGACCCGCCGTTTCACGGTGTTGGAAGAAATAATCGTAACGGCGCAGAAGCGTTCAGAAAATACTATCGACGTACCTATTTCAATAACCTCGATATCGGGTGATGAGCTTGCTGCACGCGGGATTACTGATACTTCACAACTGTCTAAAGTGGTCCCTGGTTTTATTTATCAAACGTCAACGTTTGGTTCGCCCATATACTACATTCGTGGCGTCGGTTTTGCTGAAACCACCCAAGCCGTCAGCCCGGCAGTTAGTGTATATGTTGATCAGATACCTATTCCCGTTTCGACTATGGCGCGCGGAGCTATATTGGATTTGCAAGGCCTTGAAGCACTTAAAGGTCCTCAAGGAACTTTGTTTGGCCAAAATGCGACCGGTGGCGCCATTAATTATATTGCTGCTAAACCAACTGACGAATTTACCTCAGGGCTCGAATTAGACTATGGGCGCTTTAACGCGCTGCACATTGGAGGATTTGTTAGCGGGGCGTTAGGTGAGACGTTAAGAGCAAGGTTATCGGCTCGCAGTGAAACGCGTGGTGATTGGCAAGAAAGTTCTAGCAGAAGTGATGAGCTTGGCGAACGTGACTTTACCGTCGCTCGCTTGTTGCTTGAATGGGAACCGTCAGAGTTTTTACGGTTTGGGGTCAATATTAATGGCTGGCAGGATAAATCTGATTCCCAGGCTAATCAATTTTTGGGTTTTAGGTTCGGTGTACCTTGTCCTGGCCCGGGTCTACAGGCTGCGTGTGATGCTTTAGTTGCACAACCATTGTCGCAAGAAAACCCAAGAGACGCTGACTGGACACCTGACCGCAACTACGCGGCAGACGATGAATACTTTCAGTCCTCTGTTCGGGCCGACTGGGACCTCACGGGTAACATGACGATCTCCTCTTTGTCGTCATATTCTGACTACAGTTCAGTGGCTCCGTTTGACACAGATGGCATGGCCTACAAAGATTTAACGGTTATTGGGGACGTTGACATCGATGCATTCAGTCAAGAGTTGCGCATTGCTGGCGAACTTGACAATGGCATTACCTGGATGGTTGGCGGGAACTATCAGCAGGTTGATTCCAGTGAAGTGCAAC
>JAADHW010000203.1:0-4148 GCA_013151695.1 Gammaproteobacteria bacterium | reverse complement strand
AGCACCAAGGCAGGTTTTGTGAGCCTGGAGATACCTCTGGGTGAACGATTTAAAATATTAACCTCCGCACGTTACACAACTGAAGATCGTGACTTTAATGGGTGTGCCCAGGATGTGGATGGTGGGCTTGCCGCATTGGTAGGGATTTTCTCAAACTTAAGAAATGGACTACCGCCCGTGCCTCCAGCCTTTATCGAACCCGGGACTTGTGTGACCCTCAGTTTGGAGACTGGTTTACCACTTGGTGGGCTGGTTTTTGATTCATTGTCGGAAGATAACTTCTCCTGGCGTGCCAGTTTGAATTTTAAGCCCGACGACAACTCGCTGGTGTATTTCACTGCGAGCAAAGGGTATAAATCGGGCTCGTATCCGCTTTTACCGGCAATATTTGATGCCCAATTTCAACCTGCGACCCAAGAATCTGTGCAGGCGTTTGAGGCGGGGTTTAAAGCAACTTTTGCTGATCAGCGGGTACGTTTAACTAGTGCGCTGTATTATTACGACTACAACGACAAGCAAGTGCGTGGATTTGTTGACATTGGCTTTCCGTTCGGAAATATACCAGTTCTTGTAAATGTTCCTGAGTCACGGGCCTGGGGTGTGGAAGTGGAAGTTACTGCGATCCCTCTTGAAGGTTTGACGTTAAGCGGTGGCATGAACTACCTTAACTCTGAAGTTACCGGCGATTTTAATACTCCTGATCCGCTCGGTGACATTTCTAATATTAAAGGTGAAGAATTTCCTATGGCACCTGAGTGGCAGTTTAATGGCGACATCGAATACCGCTTTTCTGTTGGTGGCCAACTCGATGCTTACGTTGGAGTGAGCCCCAGTTACCGATCAACAACAAAATCTGCTTTTGGCACCAATCCACTGATAGAGGTAGACAGCTATTTACTGGTGGATGTTAGAGTGGGTGTTGAAACCGTTGATGGCAGTTGGCGTATTGAGGCTTATGGCAGGAATGTGACGGATGAATATTATTTGACTCAGGCAACACGTGAAATTGATGCCGTTACCAGGCTTGCTGGCATGCCAGCAACCTATGGCGTGCGTGTGAATTTCAGTTATTGAAATGCGCTCTGTATGTTTTGATTTAGATATCACCGACGGTGTTGCTCATATTGTGCTTAAACGCGGCAATGAGTTGAACACTATGGTGCCCGCTTTTTGGCAGGAATTACCTGAGATGGTTACTGCTATTGATGCAGGGGCTGAGGCTCGGGTGATCGTGATTTCTTCCACAGGTAAACATTTTACTGCCGGTATGGATTTGAGTGTTTTTGACCTAGCCGGTAGCTTGTTAGAATCTGACCCGGATGACCCTCAGTACATTGGCCAAAGGCGCGAGGCTTTTCGGCGGCTGATCTCAGCGTTGCAAGACACCTTTAATGTCCTTGAAGCAGCGCGCATACCGGTATTAGTTGCCGTGCAAGGCGGTTGTATTGGCGGTGGCATGGATTTGATCTCGGCAACAGACATACGTTATTGCACCCGTGATGCCTTTTTTTGTATTCACGAAATAAATGTTGGTATGACCGCCGACGTCGGCACTTTCCCACGCCTGTGTCATTTAATTCCCCAGGGGTGGGTGCGGGAGATGGCTTATACCGGGCGGCAGTTAACAGCCGACAAAGCCAAAGAAATTGGTTTGGTGAACGAAGTTTATGAAACTCAAACAGAAATGTTAGAGGCGGTGCTCGCCACCGCCCGCGAAATTGCCAGTAAAGCACCTCTGGCGGTTGCTGGTTCGAAGGTCATTCTTAACTATGCCCGTGATCACTCAATTACCGATGGCCTTGACTACATTGCCACCTGGCAAGCGGGTATGTTCCAACCGGCTGATATTATGGAAGGTATGGCGGCGCAGGAGGAAAAACGCACTCCTACTTATGGTGAACTGCAGGCCATCAAGAAGACCCTGTGAGCGTGTCTTAAAGTGGAGTTGTTGTTTAGAACGCTGCAACCAGTGCGTGTTTGCCAACTCGTTGTGATTTCAATACGGAGTTGACGATGTCTGGAAAAGCTCGCTATCCCCATCTATTTGCACCCCTAGATCTTGGTTTTATAACGCTGAAGAATCGCGTTCTCATGGGATCTATGCACACTGGTCTTGAAGAGGCGGAGAACGGGTTCGAACGTATGGCCGCTTATTACGCGGAACGTGCCCGCGGTGGCGTCGGCATGATTATTACCGGCGGTGTCGCCCCAAACAGCGAAGCGGGATTTGGAGCAAAACTATCAAACGCGCATGAAGCTGGCCAGCACAAAATTATTACCGATGCCGTTCACCAGGCGGATAAAGAGGTAAAAATATGTATGCAAATACTGCATATGGGCCCTTTGGCCAATAGTGAAGCCTGTGTTTCGCCGTCCGGGATCAAGTCAAGAGTTGGCGCTTTCACACCGCTTGTATTAACGGCAAGCGGGATCGAAAAACAGCTTGCCGACATAGTGAATTGTGCGCTGCAAGCCCAGGTTGCTGGCTACGATGGCGTTGAGGTTATTGGTGCGGCAGGATACCTGTTGAGTTCCTTTCTTGTTGCAAAAACCAACCGGCGCACTGACAAATGGGGTGGTAGTTTTGAGAACCGCATGCGGTTTTCCCTTGAGGTCATCCGCCAAATGCGTGCAGCACTAGGTGATGAATTTCTGATCATCTACCGGGTTGCCGCTATGGATATGCTGCAGGATGGCATGTCGTGGGATGAGGTTGTGTTGCTAGCCCAGAATTTGGAGGCGTTGGGTACCAATATTATCAGTACTCACTTTACCTGGCATGAGGCATCGGTGCCGACTATTGCCACTATGGTGCCACGCGCTGCGTTTACTGGTGTCACCGGGCGCCTGCGTAAAGAATTGAACATTCCAACCATCACCAGCAATCGAATCAACACACCCGATATAGCAGAAGCGGTGTTAGCCTCTGGTGACGCCGATTTAGTTTCCATGGCGCGACCAATGCTGGCAGACCCGAACTTTGTAGGTAAGACACTTGAGGGTCGAAAAGATGAAATTAATACCTGTATTGCATGTAATCAGGCGTGTCTGGACCACACTTTTTCCGGGCAGGTGGTGAGTTGTCTGGTGAACCCCAGAGCGTGCCATGAAACTGAGCTGAACTACGATCCAGTAGTTCAGGTGAAAAACATCGCTGTTGTTGGCGCGGGCCTCGCCGGCTTGTCTTTTGCTTGTGTGGCTGCTGAGCGTGGTCATACAGTAGCTTTATACGAGGCCGCGGCGGAAATTGGGGGGCAATTTAATCTCGCAAAAAAAATCCCCGGTAAAGAAGAGTTTGTCGAAACCCTTCGCTATTTCAAGCACATGCTTGCGGTTCACAAGGTCAACTTGCACCTCAACACAACTGTGACTGCCACCATGCTAAGAGATCAAGGTTTCGATGAAATTGTTATCGCAACTGGTATTAAGCCGCGGATTCCGGATATAGAAGGTATCAATCACGCTAAGGTGGTCGGATACGTAGACGTAATTAACGGCCATGCGGAGGTTGGTAACAAGGTTGCCATAATAGGAGCGGGTGGTATCGGTTTTGATGTTGCCGAGCTAATCAGCCATACGGGAATATCAGGCGCGCTGGATATTGGCGTTTTTGCCAGACAATGGGGCATTGACTTCGTAAATCATCCACGCGGAGGGGTTACAGGTGTTGATCCGCTAGTTACTAAAACTGACCGGGAAGTGTATCTGTTGCAGAGAAAAACCACACCCGTTGGTCGTGAGTTAGGAAAAACTACCGGTTGGACACACCGGCTTACTCTACGGCGCCGAGGGGTAAAAATGATTAATTGTGTCGAATATTTAAAAGTCGACGATGAAGGATTACATATTCATCTTGAAGGTAAACCCACGATCCTCAATGTGGACACAGTCATTGTATGTGCTGGTCAGACTCCGTTACGTGACCTTTATGATGATCTTCAGGATGGCGATCAAAAAATCAGTTTGATTGGTGGGGCACACGTAGCGGCGGAATTGGATGCAAAACGGGCGATCAACCAGGCAAGCCGTTTGGCGGCTGCGATTTAAGCATTGGAAACGCTGAATTTGATTCTGGTGTGTACTAACTGGTTTCACAGAGAGACATAGTGAGCGAAAATAAAATTGTACGGATTGGTGGGGCCAGCGGC
>JAADHW010000053.1 GCA_013151695.1 Gammaproteobacteria bacterium | reverse complement strand
CAGAAAGTGGCCCCGCAGTCGTGGGGGTAAAAGTGACTTCTAAATCCGTCGTTGCGGCTTGGACGGCAACGGGGCCGAAATTGCTGGAAGTTACCCCTGAACCGCTCAGTCTACTATCGGTGATATTGCCGTTATTGCCTGCCGCGTTGTTCGTTTGCAATGCTCCACGCAGCGCCGGTCCGCTGGTACCGACGTTATTGATCGCGTAATTTTTTGTTGCCGAATCGCCCACACGTACGTTACCGAGGTTAAGTGACGGTGTGGCTGAATTTCCGCCCAGTACATCACCACTCAACGTTTGTGAGCTAGCTGGGTCAGCGAGTATTTGTCCAGCACCATTCACATTGGCTCGTGGGTTGAATGCGTTGCCAACCCCAAAATTGGCATTGGAGTAATCTTGTCTTACGAGGATATCATTGGCACCCAAATTGAGGTCGTTGCCACGGTGTATCAATACATCGGTATCCGAATCGCCAGACGCAGCACTCAAATCGAGGGCTGCCCCAGAATCAATCTGAATCGTACCGCTCTGCCCATCAATGACACCGCCGTTAATTACCAGCGTGCCGTTGGCCGCTTGTACAGTACCACTATTGGAGAATGGTATTATTGATGACCCCATGGCCAAAGATTTCAGCACCGGCAGCATTGGTAATATCGCCGGTCGAAGTGAGTGCAGCAGCTGCTAGGCCGGCACCACCTAACTCTACACGACCTGTGTTATTGAGCATGTTCGTCATGACAAAACTATAGCCATCCAAGGCTCGCAATAGGCCACCATTATTGACTAAGGAATCTTGCAAGTCGGTGCCCCCGAAAGTCATCGCTGCCGTATTCCCCGAAAGTTCTGTCGTGGTTCCCGCCGTTGTGGTATCAACGGCCGTTCCCAGTAGGCTAAGTGTTGCCCCATTGCCCGTTTCGACGGCCCGATAAGCACCCCCATCGAGGGTGCCTGAGTTGAGGTTCGTCAATATTGCGGATGTGATCATGTTGAGCGAACTGCCATCCAAGGCTTCGAATTTTCCTGTATTGGTAAAAGAACCACCGCCGCTACCAGTTAAAATCATCGTTCCGCCTTGGGAAGCACGTAGCGTACCACTGTTGGTTAAATGGTTGACTGCGTCTGGATCGAGGGTGAGCAATTGTCCGCTAACATTAGCGTTTACGGTTCCCTGATTGATAATGCCGATGGTATTTTTACCGAAAGTGCCTTGGCCTTCGATGGTGTGTGTCGCGGAGTTTGTCAAACTGGCGTTGGAGATACCGTTTATCCCCGCATTATTACCTGCGGTTGCGGACAGGACGACTTTTCCCCCGCCCGTCAAAATCGCCCCTGCTGCCTGAACCTCGAGGTCGGTGACGTTCCCTGTAGAGGTAAGCGTGAGAGTTCCCATGTTGGCAATGGTTCCACTGATTCCAAAGTCGGAATTATTGTCGCTTTGAATGGATCCCTCAAAGGTCACATCAGTGAAAAATGCGTTCTGGCTAGCATTCAGGCGAACCAGCCCCCCATTGACACTGCGGACGGTTCCGTTGGAGATGGAGGCATTTGTTGTGAGCCGCACTTCCGAATTTGCCCCATTGGCTTCAATCATTCCGCCCGTGTTGCCGAAGGAACCGCCGCCGATGCCTGTCAGTAATAGAATGCCCCCTTGGGTTGCCTGCAGGGTGCCGGTGTTCGTCAAGCCTAATGCAACAGAGGGATCTAGAGTCATCGTTGTGCTAGTTAAATTTGCATTGATCGTTCCTTCGTTATCAATGCCGATCGTATTGCTGCCAATCCCACCACCTCCTGCCAGGGTGTGATCAGCCGTGTTGATCAACGTATTGGTCCCCAAAACATTAACAATGCCATTGGCCGGTTGTGCCCCCAGATTGATTACGCCTGAGCCACTGAGCGTTAGGTCTGAACCATCAAGACGGATTTTTGTCGAATTGCCGCCAGAATTCAGCGAAATGATACCGTTGTTGGTAATGTCTCCATGGATGTCCAAATTCGCATTATTAGATATCGACAAGGTGTTTTGATCACCTACGCTTCCACTGTTATCGATGAGAAGATCACCTACGTCCGTCGTCGTCGAAGACCCCAGTGTGACGACCACACCATCGGTCGAATTGGTTGCGTTGAAGAGATGCACGTTGTGGAGTGCGTCGTTGGGAAAGCCCGTTTCGTCCCAATTCCCATCGGTCCGCCAAGTTCCGTCGCCATTGACGTCCCAGTTGAAATCTGTCTGAGCTAGCGAGCTATTCGCCGTAGAGAATAGAAAGCAGCCAATCAAAGCAAAAGTGGCTAGTCGCGGTGCTATAAACATTTGATGTTCTCCACTGATAGGTGTTAAGCTGGTTTTGTTGTTAATCCTGTGGTGATTACCGCCAGTCAGGCTGTACACCTAGAAATCGGAAACAGCTAGATGGGCCTAGATGGGCAATGCCAGATGGGCAATGACAGATGGGCAATGACAGATGGGCAATGCCAGATGGGCAATGACAGTGGGCCACAGTAAAGTAGAAATACTTTCATGCAGCCCTGCCAGGAGCCCTTTCAGAAAAACTTCGCAGCCCTGCCTTGCCATCTATCGCAAATTACCCATGCGGCATTATCCTCGCCGCTATGGTAATCTACTCCACAGCAGAGTTCAACACATTATCAGCCATGTTTTAGCCGTTTTTTACCATAGGGAACCTCTAACAACAAATTTCGCAGACAATCGCGCCCAATGGATGCCAATGGTCTGAGGCCGCATATTTCACTTTTTGATCATGTCCTTCACCGTCATTCCGCCAGGAATCATCGGCAAAACATGCTCTTGGTAGGGTACTTCTACGTCGAGCAAGTAAGGCCCGTCGTGATCGATCATCGTTTCCAGTGCGCCTTGTAGGTCGGCCTTTTGGCGAACATAACTCGATCCCCAGCCAAAGCCCTTCGAGATTTCGACGAAATTTGGGTACCGCTCTGCCGGCGTAATGCCATCGCCTTGTCCGGCGGCTTCGGGATGGTCGATTGGGCCGAGATAAGTGTGCGCTCGGTTGCCTTTCATAAAACGGTCTTCCCACTGGACGACCATCCCCAAATGTTGGTTGTTGACTAACAGCACCTTCACCGGCAATTTTTCGCAGACGCAGGTGGCCATCTCTTGGATGTTCATCATAAAACTGCCATCGCCTTCGATGTCGATCACCAGCCGATCAGGAAACACTGCCTGCACGCCCATTGCCGCTGGCAGGCCAAAGCCCATGGTCCCCAGGCCGCTGCTGCTAAGCCATCGGCGTGGTTTGTCGAACTTGAAAAACTGGGCGGCCCACATCTGGTGCTGGCCCACCCCAACGGTGATGATCGGGTCGCGTTCGTTGGTCAGCTTCCATAGCGTGTCAATCGCCAGCTGTTGGGTGATGCCCTCATACGATTTGTCGTAGCTGAACGGGTTGTCCTTCTTCCAAGCCATGCACTGATTGACCCAGTCGGAGATATCTTCTGGCGGCTCGACGATCTTGTTAAGTTCTTTCAAAACGAACTTCACGTCACTGCAAACCGGGATGTGGGCCTGCTTGTTTTTGTTCAGCTCCGAGGCATCGATGTCGACATGGATGATCTTACCATGCTTGCAGAATGCTTCGACTTTGCCTGTGACTCGATCGTCAAATCGCACGCCCAGCGCGATCAGCAAATCGGCCTCGTCGACTGCGTAGTTTGCGTAGACCGAACCATGCATGCCCAGCATATCGAGCGACAGCGGGTCGGTCCCCGGAAACGCTCCCAACCCCATGACCGTAGTGGTAATCGGAATACCTGTCTTTTTCACCAGCGCACGTAGCTGCTCACTTGCCTCAGCCAATACAATGCCACCACCGGCGTAGATGACCGGCCGTTTGGCCAACTTGATTGCGGCGGCGATCTGTTGGATCTGCTCCGGTTTGGCTAGCGGGTCTTCAAACGAATAGCCTGGCAAGTTGAGCGGAGCATCGTAGTCTGGCACACACGATTCGAGCTGCACGCTCTTGGGAATGTCAATGAGCACCGGTCCCGGACGACCTGTAGCGGCAATAAGAAACGCCTCTTTGATCACACGGGCCAAGTCGTTCACGTCGGTGACCAAGTAATGATGCTTCGTAATCCCGCGGCAAACTTCGACAATGGGTGTCTCTTGAAACGCATCGGTACCGATCGCCTTGACCGGCACTTGCGCTGTGATGGCGACTATCGCGACGCTGTCGAGCTTGGCGTCGGCTATCGCGGTGACCAAGTTGGTTGCACCAGGTCCGCTGGTCGCCATGCATACGCCGACCTCGCCCGTCGTGCGCGCAACGCCTTGCGCCGCAAAGCCGCCCCCTTGTTCGTGACGGGGCAAGATGGTGCGCAGCTGATCGCTGAATCGCGTCAGCGCCTGGTGCAACGGCATACTGCAACCGCCCGGATAGGCGAAGAGGACCTTGACGCCAAGGTTTACCAAAGACTGGATCACAATGTCCGCTCCGCTCGTCAGCTCACCTTGCCTCTTTGTCTTCGTTTTCTCGATGGTCGCCACCACTGCACCTCGGGTTACAAAATTGGGTCGAAATCTTGGTCGCTGATTGAAATCGGAAATAGCGGCCCACAGAACCTGTCCATCCTAAGCACATCCAAGGCCAGAAACAATGGGAGGACAGCAAACCGGAGGGACAAGTTCAGCTATCCGCTTAAAAATTGGGCTCTTCGCCAGAATCTGTGGGTAAAAACCAGGATTTTCTTGACGATTGGATCTCAGTTCAAGCTCAACAACAGCAGGGCCGCCCTGCCT
>JAADHW010000156.1 GCA_013151695.1 Gammaproteobacteria bacterium | reverse complement strand
GAGAGAATAAAAACAAATATAAGATATTGTTTTTATTGATTTTTCTGGTGCCCCCACACGGACTCGAACCGCGGACCTACTGATTACAAATTCTTTTGCATCGAATTCGAGTAGGTTCGACACCTTTCTCAGCAGTACGTTTTATGCGTAAAAACAATGGGATAGGCGGGAAACTAATTCGCCTATTTGCGAAACCATACCTTGTAATACTCCCTCTTTTGCTTCCAAATAGCTTCCAGATTCGTTTTTAGACGTAGGCGGCCAATGATGACTAAACTTACGAAACGTTCTGTCGAAGCGATTTTGCCTAGCTCTAAAGACCGCATTTTATTCGACTCAGTTTTGCCTGGCTTTGGGCTTCGAATTTCACCGATGGGGCGCAAAAGTTTCGTGGTGCAATATCGCTCTGGCGGACGAACACGTCGCATATCGCTTGGTCGATTCGGGACCGTCACTTGTGACCAGGCGCGGCGGCGAGCAAAGGAATTACTTGGTGCTGTCGCTGGCGGTGAGGATCCCGCCGAACAACGAAACTCTGAACGACATACCCCGACTGTCAACACGCTTGCTGCGCGTTTCCTTTCTGAACATGTCGAGACTCACTGCAAAGAACGGACGATGCATGATTACAAAAGATTGCTCGAAGCCCACATATTACCCCAGCTCGGCTCGCATCGTATTCCAAGCATAACTCGTGCTGATATCGCTCGTTTCCATGGACAGATGAGCGAGACGCCTTATCAAGCCAATCGCGCGCTGGCGGTTTTGTCGAAAATGTTCACCCTGGCTGAAATCTGGGGTTTGCGACCAGAACTCGTAAACCCGTGCCATCTCATTAAGAAGTACCCAGAGAAAAAGAAAGAACGGTATCTGACAAAGAACGAGCTAGCGGCCCTCGTTACTGTTCTTGACGAACGGTATGGTCAGGGCTTTGAACGCCTCAGCGTTGTATCAGCATTGAAGATGCTGATATTCACAGGCTGTCGCCTTTCAGAAATTCAGCTTTTAAAATGGGGGTATGTAAAGCCCGGGCTCTTAGTGCTGCCAGACTCAAAAACTGGTGCACGACGCATCCCGATATGCGACCAGGCAATAGCCATATTAGATAAGATGCCCCGGGCGCTCCACTCCGACTATGTGTTTTGGGCTGATGGGCCGCGTGGATTTGTAACTGATTACCAAAAACCATGGCGACGTATTCGACAGGCTGCTAATCTCGACGATGTACGCATCCACGATTTACGCCATACATTCGCTTCTCATGCGGTCCAGCAAGGCGTTCCTCTGCAGCTTGTTGGTAAACTTCTTGGGCATTCACAATTACAAACCACAATGCGTTACGCCCATCTTGCCGATGAGGATGTCCGTGCTGCAGCTGCAACGGTCGGAAGTGTGTTTAGCAACCTCATTAGTGAAAAGGGCAAGAAGAGCGCCTGACAGCCGTTATTCTTGTGCACAATGAATGCCGCTGAAATCTGCCTACGATGATGAGAATTTTGAACCTGGTTGGTCACGCATCCCTCAGTACAAAAATGCACAAGACCCAAGGGATGTTAGCTGCTGGCTTCTTGACCCGTGGCCAGTCTTTCCGCCCAAGGAACAGGTTGTGCAACCAACGCCAGAGCGAGACGTGCAGCTGGTTGAATATTTGAACATTGCAGGTCGCTTACGATTACGATCTCAAAAAATACTACGAGGTCAAGTCGATGATCGTCTATCGCATATGCTCGCATTGGATGCCCCCTCTCCTGATTTGCGGCTTTGTTGGATCTTGGCTCGAGCCTATGAGGCAGCGGACTGTTTTTCTGCACACCTTGTGCACGAAAGAAAACTAATAAGCGAAAGTAAATTCCTGTCGGAAGAACTTATGGAAAGCGCCATTTGGCATCCAGAGGAAGGAGAACCAAAGCCAGAGCTTTCCAAGAAAGTAATAGAGCGCTCCATAGGACTATTACGCGAGCTCACCTTTCCAAATGCCGTAGTCGACCTTGAGAACCTATCGGCTAATCTGGAAGAATGTGTGGATACCAGATTGGCAATATCAACGCGTTTATCAGACATTTACGAATCAGGAACCATACTTGGTAGAAAACCAGACCGCGCATTTCAGTTTTTCATTTTACGGCTGCTCGAAGCTTTTGTGATATCCACCGGAGATTCAGTAAGCCATTCGTTTAAACCAGCGTTAAATAGAAACGGTGAGGTTACAACGCTGTGGCAATTGTTTCTCACTCGCGCCGTAAATGCTGTCGGCTTACCTATCGGGGAAAATCACATTGATCATGCATTACGCCTTAATCGAAAACGCGAAGGCAACTTTCATTTACTTTCGCAGCTTCAGGATATTGACCAGTTGGTCAAGAATATGCGGCCACCCCAACTTGATTTTGGATGGATACCTTCGATCGGTGATCAAATCGAGTTGAACTGTGTGGCTTTCTACAAGGTGGGTCGATACCCTCCCCTTCGGAGTTAACCACGGTTAAGCCCCAAGTTCGATTACATTCAGTGCGCTTCAATAATCCTCTGTTTTTAATGTGGTTTTCGAACGCCCTATTTTTCCGGAAGATCGTAAACCCTGAACCCCTCTAGACGTTTTAAACAGCAAGCAAACGCACCAGAGGATGAAATACGCAATGACTCTTTCTATTGGATACGGTCAGTTAATGACCGAAGCAGAGGTCGCTGAGATCTTGAGGATATCGGTTCGCACACTGCAAGCATGGCGCGTCAGTGGTGACGGGCCGCGATACTCAAAAATTGGTCGAGCAGTGCGGTATCGCCGTCCAGACATCGAGAACTGGGTGTTGAGCGGTTCCCGCTTTTCGACCAGCGATGACAACTAAATTAGAAACAGGAGGCAAGACACAGCCATGTTAAGCAACACACCTCGCGGTTTCTACCTCATGCATCGCGGATGGCTTGATCATTCAATATTTATAGGCAGCGAGTACGACAAACGCGCCGCTTGGGTGCATCTGATTGAGATGGCATCGCATAACGATCAAGCCGGCCTACGGACTGGTCAGCTCTATGTCACATATAGGCGACTCGTAACGACTTGGGGTTGGTCGCTCTCACGCGTAAAGCGCTTCATGGATTCTCTACGCAATGAAAACATGATCATTCTCGAAGCTCGAGACAGAAAACCATCGATTGTAACAATCTGTAATTACAGCCTTTATCAGCATCCCAAACGTTCCTCCGCGGACTCAACTGAAACACATTTTGCAAGGCTTGCAGCTCACCAACGAAACACAAGCGACACGCCCTTAAATGAATTCAATCAAAACCAAGAATTAAATAATAATACAGAAACAGACCGGCAGCGCCTTGAGGAACTATCTGTCATTCTCTCTGGCTTCTTAGCAGACCACAAAGATGCCCCCGGTCTCCTGAACATTATGGAGCTACGTAGGTGGGCTGAGCAATATTCTTGGCGAGGATTGGTGATTCCTACAATGAAGGCTTGGGCAAAACGTAACCGACAACGTCAACAGCCAACAATCATTCGGTCATGGAGCTATTTTACATTGATACTTGAAAAGACCTTCGAGAAGCAGCGCATGCAACGGCTAAACATCTAAGCTCAAAGACAATTTAGCAAACAGCATCACCTCATGCCCAAAAGGGAAGTGTCTGTTTTTGGGTCCTTCTGCGATCTTTTCTATGCGGGTAATTCGCTCCCCGCCAGTTCTCCAGGTGCAGCAATTCAAAAACGGTTAAGGGTTAAGTCATCAGGTTAAGTCAATGAAAATAACTTTTGTCCACACAAACTATACTCGGCGATCATGTCAGAACCATCATACTGGAAGCGCGTGGTGGCGCTCCCCGCTGTCTGGTACAGGCGGTCCAATCATCGGCGAAGGCCACCAACCAAAAAGCCCCGTGCACTTACTGAAGTCGCCTAAGTAATATTCTCTTTAAACGGATGGGGTTTTATTATGCACACCTTCGCGCGCGGGGCTTGTCATAGGTTGGAATCACAGAGTTGATCGACAGGAACTCGTTAATGCCATTGATCGTGTAATTATCCGTGACCGTATTATCAGGCAGCCAGCTCCAAATATCATTGGTCTCTGTTTGGCTGGAGATCTGGCTCGCCGGTGTGTAGCTAAAGCCATAGATCTGGTGACGAAACCCCGATGGCGCAGCCACGTGTTATGTAACCATGAGATTGCCTCTGATGGAAGGGCGATCTGGCTGTTGCTGTCCCATAGCG
>JAADHW010000332.1 GCA_013151695.1 Gammaproteobacteria bacterium | reverse complement strand
GGTTTTGTTCCAGCACCCGCAAGATATTGCCGCCTAGTACTGCTGCTATGTCATCCTCTGCGAGCCCTCTACTCATTAGACCAGCGGTTAGTGCGATGAAATCAGAATACTGGGTGAGCACAGGGCGGTAATTGGCATCCATATCGGTACCTATGGCGACGTGCTTGGGCCCCACCGCGTCGATCAGCTCAATGACACGCTCGACGAAATCCGCCAGGCTTGTCGCACCAATACCTGCAGGCCAGGCGCCGATGAGCCCGCCGTTTTGGACAACACGCTGGGCGAGTGTCAACGAGACAAATCGAGGGGACTGAATTTTGCCCGCGATATGGCTATGAGACAACATCACGGGCTTGGAGCTCGCGTCTAGGATCCCATTTGCTGTCGCTTCGCTGGCGTGAGACACATCGATCACTATGCCGTGTTGATTCATTTCGCGAATCGCTTGTTTACCCAACGCTGTCAGCCCATTGTGTACCGGCGCCGCCGTTTGAATGTCGCCAAAACCATTCACCCGATAGTGCAAGGGTGTAATTGAACGGATGCCTTGACGATATGCGAAAGCGATCCGTTCCAGTTTATCCTCGATAAAATCTCCACCTTCGCTGACCAGCATAAACGTCGGTGTTTGGTTGATGTGGGCCTGGCGAATATCATTAGCGGTAAATGCCTGCATGACCGATGTTTCGTTAATGACGCTTTTAAAGCGGGCGAGTTGACGTTGGAAGTCGTTGAATGCTTCACCTTCTTCGAAGTCGCGCACACTAACGATGCCTTCACCTGAAAACCCCAGGACCTTTACATCTGCAACGATGGCTGCAAAAACAGCATCTACCCCCGAATTTGCCATCCCACTAATGCGTTGTGCCTCGAACCCACCGGGCTCAATTATTTTGGACAACTCACTGTCTAACTGCATGCCAACCATAAAAGAACGGCCAGGATGAGCATGGACATCAACACAAGGGTGTGAACGCAGAAAAGTAAGAGCGCGCTTTAAATCGTCTGCAGCCACAACGGGCTGTGCGGATATCGGTTTGATGGCGTAGCCAAATGCCCCGATACTCAGTAAAGTCGCACCTGATCGAAGCACGTGACGCCGTGTTTTTAAAGCCATTAAAATCTCGCTTGCGGTGGACCTTCTAACCCAGCATACATGATATCTATTAGCGAATATCTATGCACTGGGCTGACTACCTTGGCGTTTATCGCCATGGATTGTATATCGAGCTCGATGCAATCGAGTATAAATGAAACTGAGTGGGTGAACTGTTCGATGTTAATCAAGCGAAAGTTTCAGCTGTTTTTTTTGGTAGCCCTGACGATCATAAACCAAGTTGCGATGGCGAGTGATGAGTCACCAATGAATCGGCGGGTGCTGTTTGGTGATCTTCACGTGCATACTTCTAATTCGGCGGATGCGTTCATGTTCAATGTTCGCGCTACACCGGATGATGCCTACCGATACGCCAAAGGAGAAGTGTTGGTACATGCATCTGGCTTCCCCATACAGTTGCGCGGTGGCGCCCTTGATTTCAGTGCGGTGACCGATCATGGTGAATTGCTTGGCATTCTGCCAGCAATGGCCAACTCGAATACTGAATTGTCAAAACTAGAAATTGCAACTCGGCTGCGAAATACCGATCGAAGAATATCCATAAGCGCTTTTCGAGAAATACTCGATCGTGCTTCGTTACCAGGTAAGCTGCCAGCGGTGAGAGATCTGCAGGTTATCCGTTCTGCCTGGCAGTCTACAGTAGAGGCCGCAGAGCGTCACAATCAACCCGGTAAGTTCACGACGTTTGTAGGATATGAATATTCCTCGGCCCCACAGAACCAAAATCTACATCGCAATGTGATATTTGCCAGCGGACAAGTACCGAGATTACCATTTTCTGCATTGGATTCTGAAAATCCTGAGCATCTATGGCGGTGGCTAGATCGGCTGCGGGCAGAAGGCATAGATGGTTTGGCGATACCTCACAATTCAAACGTTAGCAATGGTCTTATGTTTGATCGTCACACGTGGGAGGGGCAGCCGCTGGATGCAACCTATGCAGAATTGCGCATGCGCAATGAACCGTTGGTCGAAGTCTCCCAGGTAAAGGGTACGTCGGAGACTCATCCTTTGTTGTCGCCGAATGATGAATGGGCAAGCTTTGAACTGTACGATAATTTGATCGCGAGCAATACCATTGCAAAAACATCAGGCGGATTTGCACGTGAAGCATACAGTTTTGGCCTGATGCTTCAGGACACTCGTGGGTTTAACCCCTACAAGTTCGGCTTAATTGGCTCGTCAGATACACACAATGCCGGGAGCCCGGTCGAAGAAAGTCGCTTTTTTGGCAAGGCCGGCACACTTGACGGCACTGCAATGCGGCGAGGTGCGATACCCAGCTCAGAAAACCCCACGTTTGGCGCAAGTGATGCCAAAACAACCTTTCGCCAGTGGAGTGCTGCAGGGCTGATGGGTGTATGGGCAGAAGAAAATACACGGCAGTCATTGTTCGGCGCTATGCGGCGCAAAGAAGCCTTTGCTACTTCTGGCCCGCGTATCCAACTGCGCTTCTTCGCTGGTTTTGGTTTTAACCAGGCAATGCTCAGCAACCCAAATATGGTCGCGCAAGCTTATGAGTTGGGTGTGTCCATGGGTGCGGAACTTTCAGGTAGTGGTGGTCAAGTTCCCTCCTTCCTGGTTTGGGCGACACAAGATATAAATAGTGCACGTTTACAGAGGCTGCAGGTTATCAAAGGGTGGCGCAGCCAAGGTAAAGATCGGCAGCAAGTCTTCGACGTTGCTTGTGCAAATGGGTTGAAACCCGACCCTGCAAACTTTCGCTGCCCTGCAATGCACGATTCTGTAGATATGCAGAGTTGTACACCGAGTTCCACTGATGGAGCGGTCGAGCTTCGGGTACTATGGAAAGACCCGTTGTTCAGCCCCGATGAACTGGCCTACTATTATGTGCGGGTACTGGAAAATTCTTCTTGTCGCTGGTCTACCTGGGACGCGCTTCGTGCCGGGGTTGCTCCCATGCCAGGGATCGACGCTACAATACAGGAAAGAGCCTGGAGTTCACCAATCTGGTATCAACCTGGCAAACCCGCCGTTGGAGATTGATGATGTTTTGGATGCTTCGGAAGATAAGTAGCTGGCGAACGCTTGTACTTCTGCTTGTTGCGTATGCGGCCGTATTCACTGCGCTTGTATCTGGCTCAGACGCCACTTCGGGTGTGGTGATCCTCGATCTGCGCTTTGCCTATAGCGTGGAGACTGTGTATCAGGTGTTGGCGGGGTTGGGTGAGTCAGGGCGGATCGCTTATCGTACCAACGCGCTGACTTGGGACATCTTGTATCCGATTGTTTACAGCCTAACATTTGCAGTTGTGTTGACATTATTGATCGGCACAAATGAGCATAACAATAGCTTGAGATGGTGGACAATAGTCCCGTTTTGGATTGCCTTAGCTGATCTTATCGAAAACCTGTGTATTGCTAAGCTAGTGAGCGACTACCCTCTCCACAACAATATTGTTGCTACATTGGTCAGTTGGACAACACCGCTGAAGTGGTCGCTAGCGGCGTTGGTCATCGGATGTATTATCGTCTTAAGCACCCAACGGCTTGTTGCGCGCATTAGAAGCTAACATGGCTCAGACACCGTGAACTCAACACAAATTAAGGGCTTCCCCACAATAAAAAACCCCAGACCTTCTCAGATCTGGGGTTTTGCATATAAAGCCTGACAATGACCTACTCTCACATGGGGAGACCCCACACTACCATCGGCGCTGAGTCGTTTCACTTCTGAGTTCGACATGGGATCAGGTGGTTCCAACTCGCTAATGTTGTCAGACAAACTGATCTCGGCCCAAAGGCCGAGTTCTTAGCAATTTGCTATGCAAACTGCCTCGACAAACCGTTGCCTTTAGAACTTGCGTTAGCAGGTTCTAAATCTTTAACAAATCCAGAGATTGATTAGATGCGTCTTTTTGTATTCCGAATTTCGAAATGCTTACCGTATTTTCTAACGTACAAGAGCGTACGCTCGATTATATGGTCAAGCCTCACGGGCAATTAGTACAGGTTAGCTCAACACTTTACAGTGCTTACACACCCTGCCTATCAACCTCGTAGTCTTCGAGGGCCCTTCAGAATCGCAAAGATTAGTGAGATCTCATCTTGAGGGAGGCTTCCCGCTTAGATGCTTTCAGCGGTTATCC
>JAADHW010000250.1 GCA_013151695.1 Gammaproteobacteria bacterium | reverse complement strand
TACCTTCTAGAATAGACTTGTCCTTCCAGTCATACCAACCACCGGGCGTGATGGCGATCATGGCCAAATCGAACCATCCCGTATCAATCGCAGCTTTGAGCACATTCGACGCGTTTTCATGTGTGGATAGGCCAAGGTGTGAAACCTTACCCTTTGCCTTAGCATCCTCAAAGGCGCGATGAATTTCTTCGTTAGTGATGACCGATACATTGTTTGCTGCCATGTAGTAATAAGCGTCGACATGCTCGATGCCCAAACCAACCAGGCTTCTATCTAGAAGTGCAGACCAACCTTTGGCGGCTGCCTTTGCTTGTTGAACAGTAATGGTCTCATCCCAATCGATGTCCGCCGGCACACGGGCTTTAGAGATTAGGAAGATGTTATCTCCACGTCTTTTAAGGAACGGGGCTAGATGTCTTTCTGCATCTGAGTAGTAGTCTTCGAAACCAACATCGAAGGTGTTCACTCCGGCATCGTAGGCGGCATCGAGTAAATCATCATGACGATCGCTAGATAGGGTGGCTCCACAGCCGAAGACCAGGCGGCTCGAGTTATGCCCGGTTCGGCCTAGTATCCTATGTTGCATTGCTGGCCAGGGCTCACCTAAGCCGACAGCCTCTTTGGCCTCGAAAATGGAAGCCTTCACATCACCAGACTTCAATAGTGATTGCGCGCCGACGCCCAACATGGTGCCATATTGAATGAACTTACGGCGACTGTTTGACAATACTGATCCTGACATGGTGAGCTCCATTGTATGATATCAACACATCCATTCTACTCTGGCTGAACGATCAGGATCAATTACTCTCGGAGGTGAGGTAGTGGGTAATAATTTTGGCTTCAAGCTGATACGCGGTGGGCTGGCTTTCGCCCTGCTGATCTTTGCACAGATGATCCTTGCACAGCAGAGTGTTGCGCCGTTAAATTTGCAGCCTATTTCAAAGCAAGCATGGACACCCAGTCATGCGGTTCATTTGGCCTCTCGTGCGGGCTTTGGTGCTAGCGCGCAGACATTGTCAGAGCTTGCAGCTTTGTCACCTCTTCGAGCTGTTCGTTACTTCACACATTCCCCAAGATGGCGCGCAGCGCCTAACTTCATCCATTCGGGAGTATTTGAAGATGCGCTAGATCCATTTCCATCTAGTCGGCCTGCAACCACTGCGTTGGCGAAAAAACAAGGCCACGCACTCGGGGTAATGGTTAAGCCGTCGGGTAATAGACCAATCCAGGGTGTGGTCAACAAATTTTTCTACTGGTTGCGGGCGAGCCGCTTAGAAACCGACCGGGTGGCCTATTGGTGGGCGCAGCGTATGTTGACGACGCCTAGGCCACTACAAGAAAAAATGGCGTTGTTTTGGCACGGACACTTCGCTACCAATGAAGATAAAGTGCGTGACTATCGTAAAATGCTGCAACAAATAGAGCTGTTCCAGCAACTAGGTTTGGGTGACTTTCGCGAACTCCTTATCGCCGTTGCACAAGATCCAGCGATGTTGGTTTTCCTAGATGCAGGCGTCAATACTGCAGATTCGCCCAACGAAAATTTTGCGCGAGAAATAATGGAGTTGTTCACCATGGGGGTGGGCCACTATTCGGAAACAGATGTGCAAGAAGCCGCTCGTGCATTCACGGGATGGAATGTGGAAAAGCTTAAGTTCACAGCGGTGAGTGAAGATCATGACGGTGGTGAGAAGGTCTTCCTCGGCCATCGTGGTGATTTTGACGGCGTAGAGATCATTGGCCTTATTCTTCAGCAAGACAAGACCGGTGATTACTTGGCTGCAAAGCTATATCGCTATTTTGTCAACGAAGACTTATCGGTTGAAAATGAAGCGCAGCTTGGAGATCTATTCCGCCGCAGCCAATTCGACATCGCCAAGTTTCTGCAGCATCTATTTTTATCAGAAGATTTCTACAGCCCAAGAAACATCGGTTCGCGCATAAAAAGCCCGGTTGAGCTGCTAGTTTCAACTTACCGAAGTCTCGGCCTAGTGAACATTCCTGGCACACCTGATTTTAATGTTGCCAGCGGATCGCTTGGGCAGAGGTTATTGCATCCGCCCACCGTCGCTGGATGGTCGCAGGGCCGCAGCTGGATCACGCCTAGTTTGCTTTATGAGCGCTCTAACTTTGTATTGGATGTATTGTTTCCTGATATCGGTTTTGTTCCGCCGGATCGATATCCTTCGTATACGAGTGAAATTGTCAACGTGCAAAACCGACTCCGCCAAGGTATGAGTGTGTCTTTGGCGACCAAGCCCACCGGTGTTGATACGCACAACATGGCTGCTTCGAATTTACTGGCAGATCGAGATGAGGCCTTTAATACTCGTTTGGGTAGTATGCGGGGTTGGCAAACTGCCATTCAACGGGTCAAGCCCATTCCCCGTGATACCGCGCAGGTCGACCTAACGACACTTGTATTGAAGTTTGAGCTGAGCACGCCGCGCGCGGTGGTTGAATATTTTGCACAGAGATTTTTTGTCGTGGGATTAGAAGAATCGACACTGCAAGACATGACGCTGTTTTTTGCTGCGCAGATTGGTACCCAAGATGTGTTAGCTGCTCAATCCTATTTAGAGGAGCCGTTGAGAAAATTACTTCATCAATTACTCAGCCTACCTGAGTACCAACTAGGATAAGGAAGCTTATGTTAAGCCGAAGAAACATGTTGCACTCTTGCCTAAGCGTTGCAGGATTAAGTTGGATCCCCTCATTGGCCCAGGGTGTAGTGCTTGAAGATAAACCAATTTTGGTGGTGGTTGAGTTGTCTGGTGGCAACGATGGACTGAACACGATTGTTCCCTTCGCAGACGATGCCTACTATCGACACCGCCCAAACATTGGCATTGCGAAACCTCAATTGCTGCCGCTGGATGATCATTTTGGTTTTAACCCAGGCATGTTGGGTATGCGCAGGCTGTGGGATGAAAACAAAGTAGCGGTGATTCATGGCTGTGGATATGCGCAGCCTTCTTACTCACACTTTACCTCTATGGCTTATTGGCACACCGGGGTACCTCACCGAGGAGATGAACACGGTTGGCTAGGCCGGGTCGCAGATGTCATGTATAGCCAACGTCGCGATGACATGTTGATCAACGTTGCCTCATCTGCGTCACTGGCGGTTAAGAGCCGAGTCCACACACCTGTTGTATTTGACGATCCTAAACGTTTCGCTCGTCACCAATGGATGTCAGGCGATAGCAGTGATCGTGGCGCAAAAGAGTTTAAGCCTAGTGGTAACAAGAACCGCGATTTCCTTCGCAGCGTGAACGCTAGTGCGCAATCTTCCTCTGCACGCATACAACAAGCCTGGCAACAATATTTAACACCCGTCGACTATGGTATAGCGCCCATGGATTTGCCTAAGGTGGCGGCTTGCATCAATGCAGGGTTACCCACACAACTTTACTATGTGGCCTTCCGCAACAATGCCTTCGACACCCACGTACAACAACCGGCACTGCACCAGCGCTTGTTGAGTTACGCCTGTGACGGCATTCATGGCTTCATTAAAGACCTGCAACGCCTCGGGCATCAGCGCCGTGTCATCGTAATGGTCTTTTCAGAGTTTGGCCGGCGGGTGCCAGAAAATGCAAACCTGGGTACCGATCACGGCAGTGCAAATAATATGTTTGTTATTGGCGATGCTGTTCGTGGTGGGCACTATGGCCGTATGCCGAGTCTCACGGAGTTAGTAGACGGTGACAACATGTCTCACAGCATCGACTTTCGACAGGTCTATGCGACCGTGATGGAAGATTGGTTGGCAGTGAACTCTACCGATATACTCTATGGAGATTTCGAAAAGCTAAGTTTTTTGTCCTAACGGTGGTTCATAAGCTAAGATTTTTTTGTCAGTAAGCTCGTCTAGTTCGAAATCGCTCATCCCTAGAATGCGCTTTAAAGCCGTTCGATTGTCTGCACCGCGCAGAAATGCGCCGCCTTTAGGACCTACTTCGCTATTTGAAAAACGTGCGGGAGAACGGGGAATGAGGGCATGCGTGCCATTGATGTTCAGCTCAACAAAGGCGGCTCGTTGTTGCGCCCAGTCCTCAAGATGTACATTGGCCAGCGGTTTAACTTCACCTAAAGGTAAGCGGGTGCTGTCGATGGCTCGTTCGAAACTACGTACGCTATCAAAATCGCTGGCCCAATCCTGAATCAAGTCGCGTATCTCTTCCTCGTGACCTTGGATGTCTTGCGCACTTGACCAGCCGCGTGCATCTAACTCATCGCTTTTACC
>JAADHW010000118.1 GCA_013151695.1 Gammaproteobacteria bacterium | reverse complement strand
CATTGATTTAAGTCTTCCAGCGCAAACTATTTGCGTCATATTGATTCTCCGCCGTGTTTGAGTGATAGTTGGGACTCTATTCAACGGACACGAGGATGTGAGCAGTAGGGCCTGACATATAGGTGATAAGTATTTTTTTCTAGGTGAAGGGACTTTAAATGAGAAAAATCGGATTGATATGCTTGCTAGCTCTGGTTGCAAATTCGGTTGGCGCCGCGGTAAATTCAACTACTACAACCATTGATCAAATTTATTCTTACGCTGTTGCTGGTGGGGGAGACGCCCTGGTAGTCTTAAAGACTAATCCGACAGGTTGCAATGGATTTTGGTTAGACTCGGCTGACCCAGGGTTCAATCAAAACCTCAGTGTCGTGCTGTCCGCCTATCATGCGGGTTCACAAGTCATTTTCTATGGAAACGAAACGCAGACATTTCCAGGATCTAGTCAAAACTTTTGTAAGGCGGCTACGATCCGACTCATGCCGCCCTAGTGAGTGCGAAAACGTTTAAAAGTAAGCGTCTTGAACACCGATCAGAGCAAATTCGCACGACCCGATGATTCTGAGTACGCCTTGACTTTTTTCCTGCTGCGTCAGCCGTTAAGGCCATGTTGAGTCTTATGAAACCCAGGTTGAAACGCGGCTTCCTGGCGGTTGTCTGGGCTCACTTGAAAAATGACTGCGTGATGAGTTTTCTCGTTGGACGGGGGTGGTGAAGTCGGCCAATTGCACTCGGCGTTGTCTTACAAAGCTATAATTGAAGGTGACTAGTCGCGATGCGCATTAGAAACGGTGAAGTGATTCGAATTGGAACAGATCAGATTATGGCGGTCGGGATAATCTCCGTTATTAATTCGATATACCCAATCGCCATCAGCTTCTTCGAAGGCAATATCTGGCAGGCCATCTCCATAGATATCTGCGACTGTACTCCATTCGGGGTCCGTCGCAGCATTTGCGACCGTGTGTTCAGAGCTAAAACTTGGTGTTGTTCCTGCATTACCTAAACGAGTCTTCCAATTCGTTCCTTCCAGATACATGATGTCCTGTCGGCCATCGTCGTTGCGATCGATAATCGTCCACGAAGTTTCGACATTTCCGCGCTAAAACCGCAGAAACAATGAGTCGACCCAAAGCACCACGCCCGCTGGCGAAACCGTTGGTGTGACTGAAGGATGAAGCGCCGCTAACGCTGCCTTTTGGATTGGACCAAGCAAACTCTGTCATAGGTAACAGGTCGTGCCGTTGTACTCTTCAATGCTGATCAATTGGCTAACTTCACTATACGTACCGTATTGATATTCGAGATCGTATGTTCGCAATTTCTGGTTTTCATCTTCGTTCAAGAATGCCGGGGCCCATATATATCCAACTTCTGTAAGGATTTGTGCTTCGCGGTTCAGGACAGAAGGTTATAGAAGGAATCGTCGCGTGGGTTCCCATTAAGGTGTTCTAAACTATCCAGTACTTCAGCAAAACCAGCAGCTTCATGGTGAGGCAGAGTAGTCTCCAGAAATCTGGGGCACACCACGCCGATTACGCAAGGTTAGTACCCAAAGAGACAATTAGGTTGAGGGTTTTTAGGGGTATGTAACGACTCTTCCCAGCTTGCAAAACTGAGCGCCACCATTGTCGTCTGCCCGCACTAGAAGTGTAGAGCCAGATCTTTGGGCGGCCAATAGCAGGGCAAGCATCGCGTCGAAACCTACCTCATTATGAGACAATACTAGCCAATAATCGTCTGTACAATTTAGCCCAGTAAGACTGTGGCGGGGGCTGGTTTGAACTAGTAACGCACTATTGTTCGCTGTGACCGAAAGCAATTGCACCGCAACATTGTCAGTTGTGGTGCTCGCCGCGAAAGCTGTGCTTGGAGTTATAAGAGCCAAATAAATGAGAATTGTTCGGATGGCGTTTAGAAGGAGGTGGCTGGAATGTGTCCAAAATGACATTGATGTCTCCCTACAAACTATCGCTCGATATAGAATACAGAGAATACTGGAGCAATATAGAAGCATGTCAACGTTTGTTTAAAGCCACTCCGATTGATGTTTTAGTTAGTCGCAAGGGTTTTTGTGCAGGAACACATAGAACGTTTCGCACTCCTCTGCTTCAAAATGATTGTTCAGACTCTTAACTACTCTAGCTACGCAGTTGTGCACTACCAATCCGCACAAAGTAGTGACGAAGGGTGTACATATGTACACCAAGATAAACAGTGATTTTGGATTGCTCTCCTAACAATAATTTTGAGGTAGTGCCTTTATCAGCCTTTGCGGCTGGCAAGGAGAGATTCTGTCGACCTTACGAGATAACTGTTGGATATTCCATACATCCGTTTTGATACTAATGTACTGGCTGCATGAGTAACAGGAAGAGTTGAATGTGTGTTAGATTTTAATTTGTATCAAACCAGGGTGGTTTCAAGAACTGTGTGTGGCGGTTTCCAGCCGACTGAAAATCGCCCACTACTAAATTTTGATGATGCGGAGACCCTAGGATGAGCGCTACCAATGCTACATTGACTGCGAAATTTGCCAAAATTGCTTTTGCCCTAATGTTTTGTTTCCCACTCCAGTTGTCTGCATTCTACGATCAGAGTGACAATGGGACGAACATTACATTACCTCCTCAGGTAATCGGGGACTTTGAATGGGAGGATATTGCGCTCCCCTCTTTTGAATTAGCGTTCAACTATGAGGACATTCGTATTCCTGGGCCTCCCAATATGGATTTGATTCTTAGAAGGCGTTATCACTTGAGTGAATACTCGTCTGTCTCAGGATTCGGTGCGTACTGGTCAATTGACAAGCCATCGATCAGGCTACAAACATCTGGTTCAAGTCAAACGAACTTTGGTTGCTTGGGTAATCGCTTATACGTGGAATTTTATATGCCGCGCGGTCAGGCGCTTCGAACGGTAGGTTTTGGATCGCAGGGTCAGCTGGCGTCTGGAGCCCTACTAGCCTTCGACGGAGGCTCAATATTTAGATGCGAATCCAACGCTCCTATCATTCAGACAGCAGACGGTATTATCTATGAATTTGAAATACTTCAGGGAGTTTTGACCCGTATTGTTAAACAACGTGATCGATTTGGAAATGTCATCGATTACAACTACGACAGTTTCCATCGGCTAATTTCAATCACGAGAAACGATGGGGCATCGATCAATTTAAATTGGACGAATGTCGGAGGTTGGAGAATCACCAGCGCCACTTATGCGGGGCGAACGGTGAGCTACCAATATCAGGTTAGTAGCGGTTATGCACAACTTCACAAACACATTGATGAAGAGCTGAGAGAAACGGAGTACATATACAACTCCCAGTACTACATCGGGCAAGTTACATTGCCTTCCGGTGGTGTCATCTTCTACTCTACCTATCCACCAAACAGCAGTTCCGAGCATCCCTCGTCACCTGTGCTTTGGTCGAAGACGATTTCTGGCCCTGGGCTGGTGACACGAAATATCGAGTACTCACGCCGAGCTCAACCTTCTTGGCCTTACGGTAGTGAACCCGGCACAGGTGATCAATTGTGGGCGCGGGTGACGGAGTCTGATCACACAGGAACACAGGACCTGTCTAATGTATATCGCTTTCATACTGTTGTAGGCTCGCCCGCGAGCTACAATTCAGGACTAATTACTATAGCTGGGCGGCTAATCTCTCAAGAAACCCGAATAGGCTCGACGTTGGTTTACGAGCTCGATAACACCTGGTCTTATGTGGTAAATGGTATCGTTGGTTGTAGTGAAGGTATTGGATCGCAGTACTATCAATACAAGAACTGCGGCAGAGCGCGTTTAGACAAGGCTGTTCAGTCGATCTACGAAAGTGGTGGAACTGATGTATATGAGACAGATTATCTTAGCTACGACGCGTATGGGTTTCCGCTTGTTAGGCAACGCAAAACCCCTGCAGGCGCTTCGCGATTTAATCAGCAGACCTATTCTCATGATTTAACCCACTGGCTTATTGGTCGGCCTGCCGAGACCTTTGTTTCAACTTCTAATTCCAATTGGAATTTAGTGGGTGAGCAAGAATACTATTCTGCCAGTAGCGCTTATAAATCTTTACCGAGTTACTACTTTCAATATGGTACCTGGCAGCATCATAACCAAGAGTATCATTCGAACGGTGAACTCAAGCGTAGGCGGTATAACGGTACGTCAAAATACGAGGATTACTCAAACTATAAGTACGGTGTCCCTCGAACAGTAATCGTGCCAAGAAGATATGCAGCCGGTACTC
>JAADHW010000010.1 GCA_013151695.1 Gammaproteobacteria bacterium | reverse complement strand
AAGATAATGTATTCAACGGGTACTTCGTTAGCCCGTATTGCGGCTACCAGTTCATCGCTCTCGATCTGCAGAACTCGCGGGTCGTTAGTACCTTGAATGACGAGTATGGGCTTGATGATGTTTTCTGTATGAAACAGCGGTGAAATTCGTCGATGGCGTTCGGCGTCCGTTGCCGGGTCACCCATCTCATCGTACAACGACTCTTTGATCGCTGCCCACCACGGCGGGATGCTTTCGAGTGTCCGCACCCAGTTGGTCACACCAAAGATATCGATACCGACATCAAACACTTCAGGCTCGAATGCCAACGCGGCCGCGACCATATAGCCGCCATAGGATCCGCCAATGACTCCAATCTTGTCAGAATCAACCCAGTCCAGCGATTCCAGGTATTTTCGACCGTAGACAATATCCTGTAAATCTTCTTCACCGTGACGTTTGTCGTCAAGGTGAAAAAAGGTCTTGCCATAGCCCGATGAGCCACGGTTATTGGCTCCCAACACAGCATAGCCATGATTGACGAGGTGCTGAACCATGGCGTGGTAGCCTGTACGCGTCTGACCACCCGGTCCGCCGTGAACCAGCACCAATGCCGGTGCCTGATTATCTGCACTTGCACTATGCGGTTTGTAGAGTATCGATGGAATCTCAAGCCCGTCAAAACTCTCGTAACGAACCACTTCGCTGGTGACGAGGTGGCTTTGATCAATTTCCGCACTCAACGCGCTGGTTAATTGACGGACATTGCCTTCCACCAGATCGATCACGTGAATGTTAGACGGTGAGTTGTCGGCGTTAACGATAAGAGCTACATGACTGTCATCCGCTGAGAACCGTACACTATACAAGTCGCCAGCAGGCAACGGCGGCAGATCTACGATCTCACCGGTATTCAGATCGCGCACGGTCACCAGTGTGCGCGCGTCAGCGTTGATACCGGAAACCTGGTAACGCCCAGATTTGGAATAGGTAATATAACTAACATTCCAATCCGCCTCTATCAAAATTGTTTTTTTGCCGGTCGCCAGATCATGTGACCAGGCTTGATTGAATTCACCATGTTCGTCCGTCGCAAAGACCAACGATGCCACCCCTGGGGAAAAACCATAGATTCCGTATGAAATATTGCCATCGTGCTCCGTTATCAGTTGTGGCACTTTGTCAGCACTCTGCAGGTCAACAAGATAGATATCTGAATCCGCGCTGGTTCGTGGTTTGCCCAGCGCTACCCAGCGACCGTCGCCACTGATTCTGCCGATCTGAAAGCCCGGGTTTTCGTACACCAGTTCCCGTGAATAGTCTTGCGTTGAATACTTGTAAATATCGAAACTTCGTTTATCGCGTTCGGTCATTGTGAGATAGAAACTGTTGCCGTCATCATTCCAACCGAGAAAGCTTGCTTTCAGCGCGTCCCCTGGCGTGAGGTCCCGGCTTGTTCCGTCTTCCTCTCGAACAACGATATGATTTAGCTCATTGCCGCCACTGTCGAAGGTATAGAGGATTCGTGCATCGTTCGGAAACCAGCTTATTGCGAAAATTGCGTTATCGTCCGAACTGGTCAGGGGCGTCGCTGCGGTGCCATCCAGCGCCAAGGAATATGCATTGAAAACGCCGGTCTCGTCCGACGATATCAACAACAATTGCCCATCTGCGGAGAACGCGTGTGCTGCCGATCCAACTAAGCCATAGCTCGTGGTCTCAAAAAACGCTTCTGCGCTATATTTGGGCACCGGGACAGATCCAGCTCCTTCAGCACTAACAGACTCATTGGCGGGCGTCTGACTTTGTCCGCAGCCTGCCAAAAAGAAACCCGACAGACACAACACCATCAGGTATTTAATAGTTGGCATAATAATCCTTCATCTATAGGATCGAGCGAGCTGTCTCAGATAGCCTAGTTGAACAGCCTGGTTCTCGATTTGCCCGGTCTATTACTTAACTGGCCAATTGTAAAATGCCGCGACACAGGTGTCGACACCTGAAAATCCCGAGTGCTGGTTCTGAGGTGGGTACATTTGACTGTGTTCGCAGCCGTCTTTGATCCATCGATCATCGATGAAATTCCCAAACACACCAGAAACGCCTCTCACTACCGGCTGTAGCGTCTTCGTTGCGGGTGCTTGAAGTCACCTACTTTGTGATATAAAGTACTTTACATATAATTTATTCCCCAACATCTTAGCCCTCAACAAGGTACAGGTATAACTCATGCCGGTAGATATCAAGGCAGAAGCTGTAAACAATTTACGTTTCATCCGTGGCGCAATTGAACGCGCCGAACGAGTATCGGCAGTTTCCGGGCTTGGGGGGCTGATGATGGGCTTCATCGCTTTATGTACAATGGCAGTCGCCTCGCGATTACCCTCGTTAGCGGAACAACTACTAGTCTGGATAGGTGCAGCCTTTATTGCTGCTTCCGCAGCAATTATTTGTACAGTATTCAAAGCCAATAAGAATGGTGACCGCTTGGACAGCGACTCAACACGGCGATTTTTGCAATGTCTATTGCCCATATTGCTGGTAGGCGCGCTGATGAGCTGGACATTGTGGGCAACCCCACATGTTAGTCTGTTACCGGCTATGTGGATGTTGTTATATGGATGTGGGCTCCTGGCCGCAGGCACCTACGCCGTACCGCCAGTCATGTATATGGGTAGCTGTTTCTTAATCGCCGGTCTCATCACCTATGCCTTACCTCCAAACTGGGGGAACGTCCTCATGGGGTTAGTTTTTGGTGGGCTACATTTTGCTTTTGGGTATCAGGTGTTTAAACATCATGGCGGCTAAATCATCAAAGCAACAGAACTCAGGTTCTAATGTCCACGCCTCTTTGAAATCCATATCTGGTTTTGTCAAAGCAGATCAGGAAGGAGATTACCATCGACTGCTAAACGACCGAGTTCGATTAGGAATAGTGTCAAGCCTAGCGGTGAGCAACAAACTGACATTTAACGATCTAAAGCACCTGCTTGAAGTGACCGATGGTAACTTAAGTGTGCACGCCCGTAAGCTTGAAGAAGCGGGTTATATAAGCATCAACAAATCTTTTGATGGTCGGATGCCTAAAACCGAGTTTTCTATACGCCAGAAAGGTCGCAAGACACTGCAGCGCTACCTAAAACACATGGAAGCTCTAATCCGAGCCACCACAAACTAACCGGTTATAAAATTATGCTGAGCACAACTGAAATTTCACCCAGTACGCGCGCCCACTTTGCAGTACAAAGTAGACCACGACATGTTGCCATTATCATGGACGGCAACAGACGCTGGGCGCTGGCGCGCAATCTACCCTCAATAGCCGGTCATCAACAGGGTCTTCGTCAATTGTTGAATTTGATCCCTCATTTTAAAGATAGCGGTGTCGAAATAGTCACCCTTTTTGGTTTTTCAAGTGCCAACTGGCAACGTGAGGAAATTGAGGTCACCAGCTTGATGCGTTTGGCCGATCACGCGGTGAGGTGCTTTGTTCCCATATGTGTTCGCAACCAGATAAGCATCGAGGTAATTGGTCGAAAAGATCGCCTGCCAAAGAAACTTGTGCGCGGTATTCAATATGCGCAACGTGCCACTGCTCGGGGTAAACAACGGTTGCGTGTGGCGATTGATTACTCATCGCGGCAAGCCATCGTTGCTGCGGCTGGCCGCGTTCGGAAAGATTGTGGAATCGAAGAATTTTCTCGCCATGTTAGCGAAACTTGCGACGTTGACTTGCTCATTCGAACCGGAAAAGAACAGCGGCTGAGTGATTTTCTACTCTGGGAGTGCGCATTTGCCGAGTTGTATTTTCCAGATATCTACTGGCCTGATTTTACCATCACCACATTAGACGCAGCAATTTACTGGTACCAACAACGCCATAGACGCTTTGGAGCATAAGATGAGCAGTCTTCAAGGGACAACCTTTCGCTTTGCCATTATTGGCATCATTGTTTTAGCCATGATGATCCCTCTTTTCATGGTAGGTGGCATAACCCACGAGCGACAACAATATTTTGACCAGACTTTTCGCGACATCGCAAGCTCCTGGGGCAACACGCAACATATATCAGGACCCTTCCTAGTCGTCCCTGAAATTGAACGTTATCAGGTCAAAAATGACGCCGGCGAGCCGGCATGGCGAACACGTGTATATGAACGAATTTTTCTCCCCTCATCGTTGATCCTCGATATTCAAATTGATCATCAATATCGTAAACGCGCAATTTACGAAGTGCCAGTGTATGTCTCTAAATTGGTCATCAGCGGGTAGTTCCCAGCAATCGACCCGGGTCGCGCCAACCTA
>JAADHW010000217.1 GCA_013151695.1 Gammaproteobacteria bacterium | reverse complement strand
TCGATACTTTGAGGTCTGTGAACGCACTTACTCTTTCACTTGTCGCCGTGCTGGAAAACCACACGATAGGGAATGTTGTGTTTTCGCCTGCAATGTTATCCGACGGGTCGGGTCCTTGGTTTGCCTTGGGACCAGTATCTGTTTTGCCTCAGTACCAGAAGCAAAGCGTAGGTTCGGCTCTAATAAACAAAGGCCTAGAAAGTATCAAACAACTTGGCGCACGCGGCTGCATACTTACGGGTAACCCGGACTACTATCAACGCTTTGGCTTTAAGCTTTCCCCTGATAATGTACCTGTACGAGAATCCCCTGAATATTTCATGGTGAAAACGTTTAGCGATAATATGCCACTTGGCCATTTTAAGTTTCATGATGCATTTTACGAAGCCACTTAACCGGCTTTTAGAAGGGAAGCCATGATAGAGCTGATACACGGAAGTTGCGTATGCGGATTGGTTACTTTTGAAATTTCGGGGCCGTTTGAAAAATTTTATTTGTGCCATTGCAACCGTTGTCAAAAAAGTACTGGGTCAGCAAATGCTGCCAATATATTCGGTGAGCTGAATTCGATAACCTGGTTATCCGGGCAGGAACTAATTAAATATTTTGAGTTGCCCGAGGCTAAGTTTTTTAACAAAGGCTTTTGTGCGAATTGCGGTTCGCCTGTGCCTCGCAAGGCAAAAAGTGGCGATTTTCTCATCATCCCTGCCGGTTCATTGAACTCAGACCCTGGGCTGATACCACAAAACAATATATTCTGGGACGATAGAGCAGTTTGGTATGATGCGGGTTGCTTGGCCAATAAAGTAGATGGGTATTCGGAGTAATGCCTTCTAACAATTGGTTGTTGGCAGTCGCTTCTCTGCGGCTGCCGGAAGCCGTTAGAGCGGCGTCCCTAGTGTGGGCATTAGGCATACGCAGATGAACCATATTCGATTGGCCACGGAAAGTGATATACCACATATCGCCGAAATACACGTCCTAGCTTGGCATAACGCATATTCCAATCTTGTAGCTCCTTACATCCTCAATGAAGTGACAATTGAATCAAGAATTCATGCATGGACAAAGTGGATGAGTCTAGATAATTCGGAAATTCATGTGCTTCACACACATGAGAGGATGCTTGGGTTTACTCGAATCTGTCCTGCAATGGATAGGAAAACCCCTCCTGATCAGTATGGCGAATTAACCCATCTGTATTTACATCCAACAGAGGTCTCAAAAGGATCTGGGCATCAGCTGTTCACAAATGCTGTGTCGAGGCTAAAAAAAGCAGGATACCAAGGTATGCTTTTATGGACGATTGAAGGAAATAGCAAGGCTCGAGTGTTCTACGAATCCCAAGGGATGGTTGTTGATGGTGAGAGAGATGATGAACCACTTTGGCTCGGAGAGGGTGTTTTCGAAGTCCGTTATGTGTCGAAATTTTGAGTTTTTGTACACGTCCAACGCAGGTAGACAATTTTTGTAACGCCAAACGTGGAGCTAAACTCGATCGGTGACAAAAGGGCTTTTAACGGGTAAATTGCGTCAAATCAAAATCGTGGGAAGCAGATCGTGAAAGTATTGTACTGGGTAATTGGAATAGTACTAGGCGTGCCAGCACTCTTGGTAATCGTAATGTACGGTGCTTCGGAACTAGGCGGCGAGGTAGTAACACTTGATAGAGCCGAAGAAAATGGCGACGTTAGCCAGGTTCGAGTCTGGATCGTTGATAAGAACGGTTTGTCCTGGATTGAGCATGGAGAAGCCGAATCCCACTGGATCGTTCAGCTGCTTGATTCGCCTAACATCGTCTTGACTCGAGAGGGCAGAACGATCAACTATATAGGCACATCTGACCCAGATTCTCACGACCTCTATCATCAATTGCGGCGACAGAAATATAGCTGGGCCGATCAAGTCGTTGGGTTGTTTGGCGGAGGCAGTGCGAAGTGCTCAGGCGTTCCCGTTCGGTTGCAATCAATAGATTGAGCGTTCAAGAACGGAAGCACGCGCCTGTTAGCGCTCCTTGGGTGCATTGGCCGTCGCTGTTAAGCGCCACTTAACTGGGTGTGTTAGACCTGCATAAAATAGAGTATGGATATGTTTGATCCCGCGTATGTTGCATATGTTTATTGTCTGTTTACTGCAATAGTAGTTGTCTTTCAACTTGCATTGGCGCTTGGGATGCCATGGGGTGAAATGGCTATGGGCGGTAAATTCCCAGGGCGATATCCACTGCACATGCGCATTATCTCATTAGTGATGATAGTGGTGCTCATGCTTGTCGCTGCGATTGTATTAACCCGCGCTGGGTTGATGTTGGAAGATTATTATGAATTTTCTGAATCAGCGATATGGGGTGTTGTCGTATATAGCGCTCTTGGTGCAATTATGAACACAATAACACCCAGCAAAAAAGAAAGAATGCTTTGGGCTCCAGTTTCAATTGTATTGTTTATCAGTGTCACCTATGTGGCTATGAACTAAGGAAAGACAAGACAAGCAAAATGGAGGGTGGGTACCCGAATACGCCTTTGTATTTGTAGCTGACTTAGATCGCGGGCTGCACCCAAGTTACATAAGGGCAAATACTGTTTTTGTCAATAATGGGAGAATAATGTATGCAAGAAATCATCTGCCCGCACTGCGATAAAGCATTCAAAATTGATGAAGCCGGGTATGCAGACATTCTAAAGCAGGTTCGTGACAGCGAGTTTGAACAACAGTTGCACGAGCGGCTTGAGCTGGCCGAGAAGGACAAGCTGAATGCAGTAGAACTTGCCAAGAGAGAAGTTGGTGGTGAAATGCAAAAGGCCGCGGCAGCCAAGGATACCGAGATTCAAGCGCTAAATGCCAAATTAGACGCTGGTGAGGTCACGAAGAAACTGGCTGTGACTGAGGCGTTGGGTGAAATTGAAAAAAAGAGGGATGCTCTGGTTAGCGAGCTTGAACAGACTAAGCGCGATAAGAAAGCAGCTTCCGAACTTGCTGATGCGAGGTTTGCCAAAGAGCTGCAGGAGACTGCCGCAACAAAAGATAAAGAAATCCAGAATTTAAAAGCCAAGCTTGACGCCACGCATATTGAACAGAAGGTCGCGATCACTGGCGCCGTAGGTGCCGTCGAGAAGGAGCGCGACGAATTGAAGAGTGGCCTTAAGCAAGCAGAGCTAGAGAAACGGCTCGCTGAGAATTCGCTCAAGGACAAGTACGAGACGCAGATCAAAGATCGCGACGATGCGATTGAGCGTCTCCGTGATATGAAGGTCCGCCTGTCGACGAAGATGGTTGGCGAAACCCTCGAACAGCACTGCGATACTGAGTTCAATCGCATTCGAGCAACAGCGTTTCCCAGGGCCTATTTCGAAAAAGATAATGATGCACGGACCGGCAGCAAGGGCGACTATATTTTTCGCGACGCGGACGAGGCTGGTACTGAGATTGTTTCGATCATGTTTGAAATGAAGAACGAAAGCGATACCACAGCAACTAAGAAAAAGAACGAGGACTTTTTAAAGGAACTCGACAAGGATCGCACAGAGAAGGGGTGCGAGTACGCAGTGCTGGTGTCCCTGCTCGAACCCGACAGTGAACTCTACAACTCTGGGATCGTCGACGTGTTTCACCGCTACCCGAAAATGTATGTCATTCGGCCGCAGTTCTTTCTTACAATCATTACGCTGCTGCGTAACGCGGCGATGAAGTCGCTTGAATACAAGACAGAGCTAGCGCTTGTTAAGACACAGAACGTCGACATAACAAATTTTGAAAACGACCTTGATACATTCAAGACCGCATTCGCGAAGAATTATGACCTTGCTTCTAGGAAATTTAAAACCGCAATCGATGAGATTGATAAGTCAATCGACCATCTACAGAAAACGAAGGACACCTTGCTTGGTACTGATCGGAACCTGCGTCTAGCAAATAACAAGGCACAGGACGTAACGATCAAGAAGCTGACTCGGCACAACCCCACGATGGCGGCCAAGTTTGATGAACTAAATCATCAAAGCTCTTCAGATGCCGAATGATACAGTCGATTCTCGTCCTAGACGTGTCTTTGAAGATTAGAGGTATTCAACCAACAACTTATCGAAAACGTCCACATGTAGATGGGCGGCCGCTTACAAAGTAACTTAATCCTTTTCAATTTTACGATATTGTCAAGGATGAGGTAACGAGTGCTAGTGGAAGCTAGAAAGTGCCTAGTGATTCCTGGGAAGTCCATTCATTGGAGACAGTATGTTCCCATCTAAGTAGTAGGAAAACTACAAGTACAATACAAGGTTAAGAAAATGAC
>JAADHW010000073.1 GCA_013151695.1 Gammaproteobacteria bacterium | reverse complement strand
CTCGTGCCAGTTCAATATTGGCCCTTAAGAGGCGCGCGCGCGTACCAAACATCAAGAAGCCGACAACGCCGAAGAAAACCCCAAATAGTATCGTTGAAAAACCTTCGTCTACGAAGAAGAACCACGGGTCGTCCAAAACTAGAGAGCCAGCCACCAACAGTGAGCCAGCCAAGCCGATTGCGACTATCGGGATGGGTGCGATGTATGGATTCATATAATTTTCTGCGATGCCACCAAACAGGACAAAGCTCAAATTTATTGTGAAACCAATGATTTGTGAAATGGCCATTGTCGACAATTGAATATTAGGCTGCACCGCCCAGAGCAAACCCGCAATGGCTGCGCTAAATAAGGCCACATACAGAAATGAATGTGAAAAAAGCGCAGCATAAGGGGGTGCTTGAAGGTTAGGCATGCACAAATTTACCATGTAAACCCAATGGTAAGGCATACGGCAGTGTGGCGGTCGCAACAGGACCGTCCTCTACAGCGCGCACATCGAAAACCGTCATCAGTGTTTGCTGAGACTTCCAGTCTAATGCTGTGCCCACTATCCACCCCTCAGATTCGGGTTTGCTACCTGGCTTCGGAACAAATACATGCTCTTCCGGCAATTGATGCTCAGGATATCTGAAAGTGTTCAGCCTGCCACTGTCGAAAGCGAAGGTCGCTATCTCGTTCAAGTTGCTGTGTAGAGCAGGTTGCTCGGTGTCTCGGGTAAGCATCACCAATAGATTGTTGCGGCGGCAACTAATTCGTGGGTCAACACTCGGAAACTCAGAGTGTATGGTTGGACTGAACATGGGGGCTTCAGAAATGGTTTTGCGCTTCGTATCAATACGATATTGATGATGCGCAGAGGCTGCGCTTGGCGCAATATCGCCTTGCATGACTTTGCGGAACACTTCGGTCATGACCGACGGGCTAGATGCACGGGCTGCATCAAAGCGTATGATGCCAGCTTCGTCCTCCCAACCATTGCCGTAGTGAAATACCCACTGGGAAGGAAGTTCGACCCAAAAATGGTTCTGGAAATCGTTTTTATCCACCACTAAAACCCGGCAGGGTAGGTCAGGATTCCAGCTGTGGGCATCCATAAACGTAGGGCCGCTGTTGGATTCGTAGTGAAATGGCGGCACCATGATAACCAGGTGTTTCGAGGTCACGATGAAGTCATGGGGCATGCCCATAGGGTCAACATTGATTTTATCAACCTTGACCAGTTTCCCTTTTGCGTCAATGTGCCACAACACTAATAGCTTGGCATTAGATAAATAGCCGAAATTCCACAGTGTGCCATCCGGTTCAACCCGAGGGTGCGCTGAAAAAGGTACACCCTTGGTTTGGGGTGCAAAGGAAAAAATTCCCTTGGTGTCTAAGGTGTCTTCGTCCATTTCCCAGGGTGAGCCTGCTTCCCAAAGGGCTAAGAGTTTGCCGTGATGGTGTAATACGCTGATATTACCCACATTTGTAGAATCGGGACTGGTTACCGGTGACGGATTGTCGGGCACGGAAGCAAACCCGGGATACATGGCTCGACCCTCACGTTTTTCAGCCTGATACTTATAAGTTTGAACGAACTTGGCACTATGACTAACTCCGTTATCGCTCATGCGATAGGCCTGCAACATTCCGTCACCGTCAAACCAGTGTGAATAACGGAAGTTGCCAATTTCGTGTCGAGCAGGGCCGTTGCGGTAAAATGTACCCACAAGTTCCTTGGGCCAAGCCCCTTGTATGGTGGCTTGTGCGTGAAATGAGTCCTGAGATGCTGTGTCGTAACCCATTAGCCAAGGGTGCAGAGCTTTAGCTTGCTTAAACTTGTTGGCTCTACTGGGTTGTGTTGCCCATCCACTGGCCGTGCTGGTGAGGGCGCCGCTGACTGCCATGGCTAAGCCGCCGCGGGTAAAATTTCTGCGATTTAGGCTGGTTTTAATCTTCATACCACCCCCTATTTATTCAAGTTGATGTGCTGGTTGGTGGCACCGTCTAGTTCAAACCTCACCTCGGACCATTTGGGTGGACCAAAGTTGCCCGTCGCGTTATTGGAGAACGCCCAAGGTTCAGTTGGCATCCCAACAAAGTTAGCGTCGAGCTCGCCATTCCCATTGACGTCGTGCATCACACGAATTCCATACTCACCCTTTGGCAGGTTGATGCTGAAATTCATGGCAGTTGTTTGGGCGCGCTGGGAAATGGAGGCAACCGCAGGCTGTTCACCTTTAAACTCCTCTTCAGCTGCAAAAACTTCCAGCATGACCAGGCCATTTGCTTCAGTGATATTGGCGAGCGTGATGTTGAGGGTTTCTGCAGAGGCCAGCTGTATCCAGGCCATGGCATAAATTCCGGCTGCAATACCTAAGGCAATTCTAATTTTCATCATTTGTGTTCCATTGGCTCTAACGATGATTGCAGACTACTGAAAGTAGCCGCAGAACCAATGGGGGTGCGACGAAACGGTTGTGGGCGGTATAAACCGCCTAATTTACGCTGCGTTTGCGTCCTGGTGCGCGTTGTTCGCCGATAACTGGTCCCCAATCTGCCATCAAGCCACGGCGCATATGGGTGACGGTTTCGTAACCCAGTCGCATGGCTAAGGTTTGCTCAGCACCGCGAAGGGTTTCCATTGCTTGGTTGATCAAGGCGGACCCTTTTTCGCTGAACACAATCCGGTTGGCGCGCTTATCGGTTGGGTCCGGAATTTGTGTGACTAAGTCGTCTTCTTCCAGGTCATTAATTTGCTGTTGAATGGCTTGTCGACTCACACCTAGAGCGCGAGCAAGCTCAGCAGCTCTGGTGACACCATTGGAAATGTGAATGAGGATCATGGTCTGAGTGCGGGTACGAGGTTTGTAACCGGCGCGCTGTAAACCATTCTGGAGGCTTTCGTCCATCCAGTAGTAGGCTCTTAGCAAACCGCGCATCAATACTTCTGGCGGTAGTTCATCAGAGTTTTTATAGTCATTGTCGTGCATTCTAGGGCCCCTTTAGTCCATGCGGGATGCACCGTTCCACATTCGGTGCCTATTGGGGTATTGTCGAACTCAGACAAGGCGCTTGTCCACCCCAATTGGGTGGGTTTTTGTAAAATTAGTTTGTCAATTAGAAGGGGAATATGGATTTATACCAGGTCATGCGGACTACTTTTGCCGCCCGAGACTTCACAGATGAGCCAGTATCTGATGCGCAAATTGGCGCAATACTGGAGAATGCACGTTTTGCGCCGAGCGGCGGTAACCGACAGGGCTGGAAAGTGCTGGTGATTCGCAAGCAGCGTACTAAAGATGCCCTAGCGTCGATGATTGCGCCCACGGTACAGCGCTACTCGGCTCAGGTTGAGGCTGGAGAAGCGCCATGGAATACGATTAACCCCACTGCGTTAAGTGATGCTCAGATCGCCGCAAGTCACACACCGCAACAAATGATCAACAGTATCTGCCAGGCGCCGGTATTGTTGTTGGTGTTTGTAGATTTGTCTGAAGTGGCGTCTTTCGACAGCCAGCTAAAGCGGGTCGGGGTGATCTCTGGAGGGTCCATTTACCCTTTTGCTTGGAATATCTTGCTGAGCGCGAGAAACGAAGGTCTCGGCGGCACGCTCACTACCTTTGTCGGCGCAAACGAATCTGAGTTGAAAGAATATCTTGGGGTACCCGGTGAATATGCGGTTGCAGCCATGATACCGATTGGAAAACCTACCAAACAACTCACCAAGCTGAAACGCAAGCCGGTTGCAGAGTTTGCGGTTAAAGAACGTTTTGATGGCGAAGTCCTAGGCGGATAAATCTGTAGTAATTTCTCGATATGCCAAGGATGCGGGGATTGGCTTTCTGACGGGCGCGGCGTTTGCCGTTTCCTACGCTGTATTTGGCCTTTGGCTCGGCACGTTGCCTGTTGCGATGCTTTAATGCAATGTGATGGGCTAGAAATAGGGGGTCCATTTGGAACAAATTGGTGAGTATCGAATCGCGGCGTCGCGCGAAGAAGTCTGGCAAGCATTGAATGATCCTGAAATTCTGGGTGCGTGTATACCGGGTTGTCAGGACATCACGTTAATAGATAGCGAACACTTCGATGTGAAGGTCAAGGCTAAGGTCGGACCTGTTAGCGCTACTTTCCAAGCAGCCTTGAGCCTTCAAGATTTGAAGCCTCCACAAAGCTACGTCATTGCAGGCAACGTTAAAGGCGGGGCGGCCGGATTCGGCAAAGGTAGCGCAATGGTTACGTTGGAGGAAGATGGAGCAGAAACTCTGCTGCGTTATTCGGTAAAGGCAAACATCGGCGGGAAACTTGCACAAGTGGGAAGTCGCTTGATCGATGCAGCGATGCGAAAAATGGCTGATGAGTTTTTTTCGGCTTTTACCCAGCAGCTGACCGATACGCAAGTCGATAAAAAATCGAACAGCGACTATGAGACAGATGGGCAATCGATGATTTGGGTGATCGCCTTTGCAGTGCTTGCTATCGCAATGATATTGGCGTTTTAAACAGATATAGGTAGAAATAGATGAAAGTCTCTTTAACTGTAAATGGCGAACTGCATGAAGTTGATGTTGCACAGAACACGTTGTTGGTCGACATACTGCGTGTAGATCTAG
>JAADHW010000032.1 GCA_013151695.1 Gammaproteobacteria bacterium | reverse complement strand
GATAGAACATCAGACGTGATAGAAATGGTGTCTGGGTTAGCATTTGGTCTGCCTATTGAGGAAGTGCTTATTGCTGATTTCTCTGAGCAAATTTTAGATTGTTCAGTTATCGGTGTATCGGGCGGCACAGGAAAAGGCCAACAGCCCATTGCGGTAGTAAAATTGCAGTCCGGCGTTAATATCTCAAACATTGGCGAATTTCTCGAAAAAGTAAACAAAGTGCTTTCAGACAGACAGTTGGTTTCACTAAAAGCGATTGTTGTGGCGCGAGAGCCCAAAGACTTCCCAACAGGTGTTACTGGTAAAGTATTAAAGCGAGAGCTAAGAACTTGCCACGCCAGATTGCTGATGAGTGTCAGCGAGATGGCTCATCTCTAACGAGTTAACCCAATCAATGTGAGGTCGGCTATGAGTAAGCGTGGATTATGGCTAACGCAACTGAGTGATACACCATCTTCAGAACGTGGTGTGGTTTTGATGTCACTTGTCAGCAGTGCATTAAAGGCCAAACTACTAATGAGTGATTTTGACAGCCTTCCTGTTGATAAGAGCTATTTTGAGTTAGGTTTAACATCATTGGGGGCTGTGGAGCTACAAGAAAATTTGGAGATGGCCATCAATCACCGAATTGATGCAACCAGTTTATACAACCATCCGACCGTTGATAACCTTGTCGGCTATCTGCGCAGTGAAGTTTTGGTGGATTATTTCGGAGCCCAAAGTGCTTCAAGTAAAAACACAGAACAAGATGTTGTTGTAAAACAGAAAAATGATAACGAATATACAGGTCAAAAAACCTGTTGGATGAAATGCTCAACGATCTCTATTAAGAAATCGTTATCAAATTTTACACGGGCTAATTATGGCTGATTTATCGTACGCTTGAGGCACCATGAATGAACGGGAATGATAATAGCAAACAGTTAATGTTGGAAAAATATGAACCTATTGCGATTGTTGGCATTGGTTTGAGATACCCCGGCAATAGCAGCACGTTGGACGAATTTTCAGAGTTTTTATATGAAGGACGGTCGGGCATTGTCGACATTCCCGATTCCCGTTGGGATCTTGCCGCGTATTACTCTGATGATCCGCAAGCAAAAGGTAAAACAGTTCAGTCAAAAGGCGGGTTCCTTGATCAGATTGATGAATTTGATCCAAAGTTTTTTAATATTTCGCCTAAAGAGGCCAACTACTGCGATCCGCAACATCGACTATTGCTGGAGTGTTCCTGGAATGCGCTGGAATCGGCAAATATTGATCCGATAACATTGCGTGATTCAAACGGCGGTGTTTATATTGGTATTGCGCAGTTTGATTATGGCTTGAATGCCAGTCGGCTCTCTGCTGAAGATTTGGCAGGTAATATTGGGACCGGTACTGCACACAGTGCTGCCTGTGGTCGGTTATCTTATTTTTTAGGCTGGCGTGGCCCTTGTATGAGTATTGATACTGCATGCTCTTCATCGCTTGTTGCACTACACATAGCTGTTCAAGGTTTGCGTCGCCATGAATGCGATATTGCCTTGTGCGGTGGCGTGAACGCCATTCATCATCCTCGCAATCATATTGTGTTTTCACAATCGAATATGCTATCGGCCGATGGGTATTGTAAAACCTTTGATGATAGCGCTGATGGATATAGCAGAAGTGAAGGTTGTGGTGTATTGGTGCTAAAAAGGCTATCTGATGCGAAGCATGATGGTGATCGAATCTTGGCGCTGGTGCGCGGTTCAGCAGTGGCGCAAGATGGAGAGAGTGGCGGTCTAACGGTACCAAATGGTATCGCACAAGTTGCGTTGATGCGTGAGGCGTTAAAAAGTGGCTTGTTAGAACCCAAGGATATCCAATATGTTGAAGCCCATGGTACGGGCACGTCATTGGGTGACCCCATCGAAGTAGGTGCGATCAACAGTGTTTTTGCAGAGTCGCACACAAGAAAAAACCCAATAAAAATCGGTTCGATCAAAAGTAACCTGGGTCATATGGAAGCAGGTGCTGGCACCTGTGGCATTATTAAGGTTGTACAGCAGCTACAAAATGGACTGTTTTACCCGCATGTTAATCTAAAAACTCCTTCCCGGCATATTCCGTGGGACAGTTATATCGTTTCAGTACCGACCGAAGTTCAACCTTGGGATGCTGACAGACGACGAGGAATGGTAAATTCATTTGGGTTTGCAGGCAGTATTGCTTGTGTCGTCTTGGAGCAAGCGCCGCCCCAAACCAGTTCGTCACAAACTTCAGCTTCCGAAATTCAACAAGATGAGTTTCCAATTTTTACAGTTTCGGCAAAAAATGCCGCCGCACTGCGTTTACAAGTTAAGCGTTATCAACAATTTATTTGCGAAACCCCCGATATTGAACTGGGCGAATTATGTTACACGGCTAATGTGGGTAGGGTAGATTTAAACGCACGGTTCGCAGTCGGTGTTACTTCATTGGACGAGCTGGGCTCTCAACTTGACTCTTATTTAGCTGAGAATCGGACATCCGATAATAGAAGCGGTGAATTCCGTGGAGGTAATGTCGCATTTTTATTTACCGGGCAGGGCTCGCAATATATTGGCATGGGCAAAGCGCTATATACGCGTTACCCTGTTTTTCGCCGCCATGTTGATAAGTGTGATCAACTATTTGAACCCCATCTAGGGTGTTCTATTAAAGCACTGATATTTGGATTGAAAAAAACAGCGGAAATCGATATTCATCAAACTCTCTATACACAACCATCATTATTTGTTCTTGAATATGCAATGGCCCGATTATGGATGTCATGGGGTATTAAGCCGAGTGTTTTGCTAGGCCACAGCATTGGTGAGATTGTCGCTGCAACCATCGCAGGATTATTTTCACTAGCCGATGGCATAAAACTTGTCGCCGCGCGTGCCCGGTTAATGCAATCTGTGAGTGCAAAGGGTGGTATGGTGGCGGTACAGGCAAAAGTGAATGATGTTACGCCACTGTTGAAAGGGTATGATGACGTAAGCTTTGGTGCTATTAACGGACCTCAGCAATGTGTCATTTCTGGTGGGGTTGATTCATTGCAAAAAATTAAAGCCACGCTTGACAATAACGATATCAAAACAAAAATCCTGCCCGTTTCCAATGGTTTTCACTCGCCTTTAATGGCTGAGATACTTGACCCTTTTCAAGAAGTTTTATCCGGTATTACCTTTAATGACCCTGAACTAAGTTTTATTTCAAATCTCACCGGAAAAGTGGTGACGGTTAACGATGTGGGGAATGCTGAGTACTGGTTGCGCCACATGAGTGAGCCGGTTAACTTTATTGCAGGTATGCAATGTATTCAAAGCCGGGGAAAACATGTCTTTATTGAGGTTGGTCCTTCGCCAGCTTTGACTAACATGGGTAAGCAGTGTGTCAAACAGCGCGATCATTTGTGGGTTTTTAGTTTAAACCCTGAGATTAACGGTGATTGTCAAACCCTGCAAACTTCGCTCGCGAAAGCCTACACAGCGGGTCTAACGATATCTTGGCAGGGCTACCACCATCAGGGAAGATCCCATCGAAAAATTGATTTGCCACTTTATGAGTTTGATCGGAAGCAGTATTGGCTACCTGACTCGAAGGCTTTGTTAACCGCTGGAACAACCACAGGCATGCTTCATCACTCGCTGCTTGGACCAGAGATTACCTCAAACGATAACGGGGTAAGTGGGACACGGGAGTTTTGTACAAACATTAGCCCGAATTATCCATCGTACCTGGCAGATCACGTGGTTATGGGGCAGGTCGTTTTTCCTGGGGCGGGTTACGTTGAGATGCTCTTCGCGCTGCAAGATGCGATATTTGGTGAAACAGCGCATCTCATTCGTGATATGAACATTATCGAGCCGCTGTTTCTGTCTGAAGAGACAATGACGCCACTACATACGCGTGTACAAAAAACACCTAACGGCGACTCAACAGTAGAGATCTTTAGTCGCATTGATGGCCGCGCTGGCAGTATCGAACGCATTCATGTCACTGCAACCTTAGCTGGGGAGCGTCATGGAGAGAACAATAGAGAGCGTGACACTGAATCTTGTTTGGCAGAAATTTTTGATCGTTTACAGGCTTTTTCACAAACTCCAACTGGGTTAGAACATCAGCACCGTATTGATGATGTCTATGCCCAATATAGCGAGTTAGGTTTACCTTATGGGCCAGAGTTTCGGCGTATTCAATCGCTGTTTCAATATGATAATCGAATCGCTATTGGACAACTGCGCGGGTTTAACACGCCCGCAGCAGAACATCTGCCGCCTTTTATATTGGATTGTGCCATGCAAGCGTTGGCAGGAGTAGTGAATATTGAAAATACTTACTTGCCAGTGAGTTTTGCTAACATACAATTATTGAAAAAACCAAAAGGCGAACTTGATGTCGTTATTCAATTGACATCTTCTAAAGAAAAAAGCGCAGTATTAACTGCGGATATAGTCGTAACTGAAAATAATCGGCCGGTATTTATTGTTAACAAATTAATGCTGAAACGAGTGACAAATTCATCGGCGTCACGCCGTTTGTATCATACTCCACGTTGGTTTAAACGTTCGTTGACCAGCAATCAACTTGCTTTATCTGCTGCGCGCCATGTCCTCGTCGTTAATCGATCACAAAGCGATTTTGATTCTATTACGTCATTGTTGGATGACGCAAGGGTTCAACTGAACTTTGCCGCTGATATTGTTGGTGCCACACAGTGTATTTCCGAGCAGGAATCGATTACTGATTTATGTTGGTTTTGGAAAACTCAACTGGATCTTTCTGGAGAAGCGCGTTTACGTGCGGAATGTGAACAGAATTACAAAGAACTGTTAACACTTGTATCGGCACTGGCGGAACTAGGTTACGGCCGGGAGCTTAAAATTATGCTGGTGACAGAAGGAGCCCAATGGCTGCCTGGTGACAGTGCAAATGATCGTTCTGAAGAAGCTTTATCGGCGAGCTCATTGTGGGGTTTCGGTCATGTCATGCTCAATGAGTATCCAGCGGTGCAAACTGTGTTAGTGGATTTGCCGCCATCTGCCAATGCTGCTGTGCATGATTATCGTGTATTGCTCGAAGAATGGTCTGCCAATGTCCAAGG
>JAADHW010000047.1:2270-6591 GCA_013151695.1 Gammaproteobacteria bacterium | reverse complement strand
AACACGAGCTGACCCTGTTGTCGAGTCGGCTGAAACGACGCGAAACCGAGCTCAACATTCTAGATTCGGTCCTGGTCAGTCGAGATATAGAAGCAACCTCGCAAGTTCGAGGTCGCCCAGTGAATTGGGGATGGGTTTCCTCGCCTTTTGGTAAGCGAGTTGACCCTCTGACGGGTAAAACCGCGTGGCACAGTGGGCTCGATTTTGCCGGTCGCGACGGCTCTGACGTCATTGCTGTGGCCAGTGGTGTGGTGACCTTTGCAGGCGAGCGCTCGGGGTATGGCAAATTGGTTGAAATTAGTCATGCTGATGGCCTTGTCACGCGCTACGCACACCACAAAGCACTGGTTGTTAGTGTTGGCGAAGTAGTAAAGAAAGGTGAAAAAGTCGGCGTTATGGGCAGTACAGGTAGGTCTACAGGTCCGCATGTCCACTTTGAGGTGGTTAAAAACGGACGTACGGTTGATCCGGCGAAGTATGTAGCTGGTCGATCCTGAACGCCTAACTTCACTTCTGCTTAACACAGTTTTTAAAGCGATCTTTCTTCCTTTGTCTCCGCCCCCCATGTCTGAGTACAATGCCGCCTTTGAAATTGAATACCCCTCCTAAATGGCAAATTTTTTCACTCGTATTATTGGCACCAAGAATGGCCGCGAACTCAAGCGTATGCAAAAAGTCGTGGAACGTATCAACAAGCTTGAAGAACAGTTCGACTCCGGTACAGATCTAGTCGCCTGCACCCAGGCTCTGCGGGACAAGCTGGCCCAAGGGGCGTCGATTGATGAGGTATTACCGCAAGCCTTTGCCGCGGTACGTGAGGCGTCGAAAAGAACTAAGGGTATGCGTCACTTTGATGTACAAATGATAGGCGGTATCACCCTCCATGAAGGCCGCATTGCAGAGATGCGTACCGGTGAAGGTAAGACCTTGATGGCAACGCTGGCGGCGTACTTGAACGCGCTAAGTGGCGAAGGGGTGCACATTGTTACAGTCAACGACTACCTCGCGCGACGTGACGCAAACTGGATGGCGCCTATTTATGAAGCCCTAGGTATGAGAGTTGGCGTGGTGCAGTCAAACCAGGATCCGATGGAAAAACGCGACGCTTATGCAGCGGACATTACCTATGGCACCAACAATGAATTCGGTTTCGATTATCTACGCGACAATATGGCATTTACCCTTGAGGATCGTTTTCAGCGCGGTTTGAATTTTGCCATCATCGACGAAGTAGACTCGATTTTAATCGACGAAGCGCGCACTCCGCTGATTATATCCGGGGCGTCTGAAGAGAGCACAGTGCTGTATAAAACCATGAACAAGCTGGCGCCTAAGTTAGAGCAGCAAGAGTTCCATGAACAGTTGCGTATGCCTGGGGAAGAAGAAATCGCACCCACCGCTGATTTCATGGTTGACGAAAAAAACCGCCAAGTAGAACTTACCGAATTAGGTCACCAAAAAATCGAGGATGAGCTGAATAAGTTGGGCTTGCTTGACACTGGAGACAGTCTTTACTCAGCGACTAACCTCAATCTTCTGCACCATATGCAAGCGGCACTGAAGGCCCATGCACTGTTTAAACGTGACGTGGACTATATGGTGGCTGACGGTGAAATTGTCATAGTGGACGAACACACCGGTCGTGCCATGCCAGGTCGAAGGTGGTCTGAAGGCATCCACCAAGCGATCGAAGCGAAAGAAGGTGTGGAAATTCAGAGTGAAAGCCAAACCATGGCGTCGACTACTTTCCAGAATTATTTTCGTATCTATAACAAATTGTCAGGCATGACCGGAACCGCAGATACAGAAGCGTTTGAGTTCAGACAAATTTACGGTTTGGACGTGGTTGTCATTCCGACGAATTTGCCGATGGTTAGGGATGATGAGAATGACCTCATCTATCTGACCATTGCAGATAAATTTGATGCCATAGTCGAAGACATTACCGCGCGCACGCAAAATGGTCAGCCGATCCTGGTTGGCACGGCGTCAATCGAATCCTCAGAATTATTGTCTGGCGAGCTCACCAAACGTAAGATTCAACACAGCGTACTGAATGCAAAACAACACGAGCGAGAGGCTGACATTATTGCCGATGCAGGCATGCCTGGCGTGGTGACCATCGCTACCAATATGGCCGGTCGCGGTACTGATATTGTTTTGGGTGGTAACCTCGAATCTGAAATGCAAAGAGCGGGGGATATCTCTGAGACACAACGTCAAACGTTGGAAGCAGATTGGCAGCGACGTCATGAAGCTGTCCTAGCTTCTGGTGGATTGCACATTGTCGGAACAGAGCGGCACGAGTCTCGTCGCATCGATAATCAGTTGCGCGGGCGTTCCGGTCGCCAAGGTGATCCGGGCTCCACTCGGTTTTACTTGTCCATGGAAGACAGTTTAATGCGTATCTTCGCTAGCGACAAGGTGCGCAATATGATGCGTTCGTTGGGGATGGAAAAGGGTGAGGCAATCGAACATCGAATTGTTGATCGTTCTATCGAGAATGCTCAGCGCAAAGTAGAAGGGCACAATTTCGACATCCGCAAGAATCTTCTCGAGTACGACGACGTATCAAATGATCAACGCCAAATCATATACCAGCAACGCCGCGATTTGATGGTGTCTAGCGATATTTCGGAGACCATAGAAGGCTTACGCGAAGAGGTGGTGTTTGACACATTCTCTCAATATGTACCACCACAAAGCCTGGAAGAACAGTGGGACCTCGATGGCTTGACCCAAGCGTTGCAAACCGAGTTTGCAACCCAGCAGCCGGTAGCAAAGTGGCTGGCGGAAGATGATGAACTAGAAGAAGAGACACTAAGAGAAAGGATCCTTGCACAAATAGTCGAAGAGTATCGGGCTAAAGAGTCGCAATGGACCAGTGTAGGTATTGATCTACGGGTGGTCGAAAAGCAGATCATGTTGCAGATTCTTGATCAGCGTTGGAAAGAGCATCTCGCGACTATGGATCACTTGCGCCAGGGTGTGCAACTTCGCTCGTATGCACAGAAGCAACCAAAACAAGAGTTTAAACGCGAGGCCTTTGAATTATTTCAGGAGCTTCTTTACTCGATCAAACTTGATGTTATTCGGATGCTCAGCCGGATACAAATTGAACGACCCGAAGAAGTAGAAGCTGCGGAAAGAAAACGCCGGCAACAAGCTCAAGGGCAAATGAATTTTCAACACGCTGACGCTTCTGCCTTGGGAGCGGGTTCTGAATTGCAAAAGCAAGTGCCGGATGAGCCGCAAAAGGTTACAACAGTCGTTCGAGAAGAACGTAAAGTTGGGCGCAACGAACCTTGTCCGTGTGGTTCAGGAAAGAAGTACAAGCAGTGTCACGGTAAAGTAGCCTAGATGCCAGTTAACCTTTTGCCGGCGACGCAGCTTCTAGTTGTACCTGGCGTTCGTGTTGGTTCAGCCTGCGCTGGTATCAAACAAACCACACGACACGACCTTGCCTTGTTTAACTTTGTGGAAGGTACTCAAGTGGCGGGAGTTTATACTCAGTCACACTTTGCTGCAGCACCTGTGTTGGTTGCGCGGGCCCGCGAAACGCAAAGCCGGGCATGGGTGATCAATAGTGGCAACGCTAACGCCGCTACTGGTGGTATTGGGTTGCAAGATTCTGAGGATGTCTGTTCCCACGCGGGTCGGTTGTTGCAACTATCAGACACCGAAATTCAACCGTTCTCGACCGGCGTGATTGGAGAGCGATTGCCGGTAGAGAAAATAAATGCTGCCTTGGAACAATGTACACGGGACCTGTCTGAGGATGGTTGGCTTGCGGCAGCTCGGGCGATCATGACCACAGACACTGTACCCAAGGGGTATTCACGCCAAGTTGAGATCGATGGCATGTGCGTCACCGTAACAGGTATTGCGAAAGGCTCTGGCATGATCAAACCAAACATGGCCACCATGTTGGCCTATGTAGCCTGTGATGCCTGCGTGGCACCAAGGGTGGCTAAAATGTTGATCGAAGACTCTGTGAAACACAGCTTTAACCGCATTACCGTAGACGGGGATACGTCTACCAACGATTGTTATATGTTGGCGTGCACCGGTGTTGCCGACAATGATGTAATCAATGGGCGAGATCACAAAGATTATGCAGTGCTGGTTGATGCAGTTAAGGAAGTGGCAACGTTGCTCGCGCAAGCCTTGGTTCGAGATGGTGAAGGGGCTACCAAGTTTGTCACTGTAAGAGTCACAGGCGGTCAATCTGCTAGCGATTGTCTGGCGGTGGCATACAGTGTTGCAGACTCTCTGTTAGTGAAAACTGCCTTGTTTGCTGGAGACGCCAATTGGGGGCGTT
>JAADHW010000047.1:0-2265 GCA_013151695.1 Gammaproteobacteria bacterium | reverse complement strand
GCCATTGGTAAGGCGCCGATAGAACAACTAAACCCTAGCGCTGTGCAACTTTGGCTAGATGACGTGCAAGTCGCTAAAAATGGGCTTGTGTCTGAATCTTACAGCGATGAAAAAGGCGCGGCGGTTTTGGCTCAAGATGAATTTGTCGTGCACATTGACTTAGGTATGGGTGAGAGTGAGGAGACGGTATGGACAACAGATTTATCTTACGACTACATACGCATCAATGCGGAGTACCGCACTTAACCTAGCTTTTCTGGTTGCTGCGAGCCAGGTAGTTGTTGTGTAATTGTTCTACCTGAGAATCCAGGTGTGCGAGGTCTTGGTTGTTCACAATGACATCGTCTGCGCGAGCGAGCCGATCGAGTCTGGTCATTTGCGCGCGCATAATATTTTGCACTTGGGTTTCGCTGTTGTCATCTCTAGACATGGTTCGTTTGATTTGCAGCTCTTCACATACATCGATGACAACAAGTCGGTCACACCAAGATTGTTGCCTTGACTCAATTAACAATGGATTGACCAACAATACGTAGGCAGAGGTGGCTTGTTTAAGATGCCGCTCTAGGTACGCATCAACATATGGTTTCAACAAGGATTGGAGCCAAAGGCGTTGCGCGGCTTGGGCAAACACTATATGTCTGAGTTTACGCCGATTAAGTGCACCGTACTCGTCTAGAATGTTGGTGCCGAAGTGTTCGGTGATTTGTTGCAGCACAGGTTCGCCCGGTGCGACAACCGCACGGCTAGCTAGATCAGCATCTACGATGGTGATGCCAAGGCTTGCAAACTTATCCGCAGCAGCAGTTTTGCCACTGCCAATACCGCCAGTAAGGCCTACAGTGAAGTGACTCAATCAAAACTTAGGGTAAAAATACGGCAAGTACGGTATCACGAAATACCAATGTGACCCACCCAGCAATACTCAAAAATGGACCAAATGAAATGGGCTCCTGGGTAGATTGCTTTGCAATCAATATTCGTAGGGCGGCGTAAATGAGACCCAGAATGGCTGATATTAGAATGATACTTGGAATGGCTTGCCAACCTAACCATGCGCCAAGGGCGGCGAGTAGTTTAAAATCACCATATCCCATGCCTTCCTTGCCGGTGATGAGTTTGAAGCCCCAATAGGTGCTCCATAAAAATAGATAACCTACCGTTGCTCCAACCACCGCGTCTTGTAGGGGCACAATCCCCAGTAGAAAAGCGTTACTTAGCAGACCAAGCCACAGTAGTGGGTAGGTAATTTGGTCAGGCAATAACTGGGTATCGAAGTCGATAAAGGTGAGTGCAATGAGCATCCAAGTAAAGAAGCACGCCGCCAGCCCCATGGGTGTATGCCCATAAAGGGCAATCATGGTGACTGTCGCCACACAGGTTAGGACCTCTACGCCTGGGTAACGCCAGGATATGGCGTTGGCGCAAGAAGAACATTTCCCACGAAGAAAAAGCCACGACAACACAGGTATATTTTCAACAGCCTTTATCTGATGGCCGCAATTCGGGCAGTGAGAGCGAGGTACCGAAAGGTTAAATTTTTCGATTGCAGTAGCTGATTCGGCAGGGTGCAAAATAGCTTGCGCTTGAGCCTGCCATTCATTATTCAGCATCACGGGCAGCCGATAGATCACCACATTAAGAAAGCTACCAACGGCGAGCCCAATCCATATGGTGAGTACTAGACCTTGCCAGCCGAAGGCCGTAAGCAGTTCCAAGGACATGGCCAGCTTATCCGCCGACAACAGCACCTAACTGGAATATGGGTAAGTACATGGCGATAATTAAACCACCCACCAACACACCCAACACAGACATAATCATTGGTTCCATCAGGCTGGTTAGGTTATCTACTGCATTGTCTACTTGTTCTTCGTAGTAGGTTGCTGATTTGTCTAACATGTCATCTAACGCGCCAGCTTCTTCGCCGATCGCAACCATTTGATTCACCATGTTGGGGAACACACCGGTATTACGCATTGAAAAGTGCAGTTGTTGTCCTGTAGAGACATCATCTCGAATGCGGTAAACGGCGTAGGTAAATACCGAGTTACCGGTAGATCCGGCAACTGAATTCAGCGCTTCTACCAGGGGTACTCCAGCGGCGAATGTGGTTGATAAGGTGCGCGCAAAACGGGCGATGGCAGATTTTTCCACGATATCACCGGCGACAGGAAGCTTTAGTACTATCCTATCTAGGGCTTCGCGAACGCGTTTCGAGCGTTTGTGAATCTGCGATAAAATGAAACCAGTAGCAACCGCGCC
>JAADHW010000254.1 GCA_013151695.1 Gammaproteobacteria bacterium | reverse complement strand
TAAAACCGCATTCGGTGCAAACACATACTTCGCCAACGCGCGCATGGCTCGTTTCTGTTCGACCAGCGCAACCGGCGTATACGGGTTAATGCTAGTCACACCGGGCGGCACGCGGTTGATGTGTACGCCGCCGATGTAACTCGCAATCACTTGTGACGCCGCACCGTGTCGACGCACAAATCGCCCATAACCATTTACCAACGCTTGCCAACTATTTCTATCTTTCGCATAAGCCGCGGTCATTTTTGGCACCAGCATTTCTAAGTTTTGGAAGCTAGCAATTGCATGGCCGATGGCATCACTACTCAAATCATTGATTTGAATATGTGGGTCAATACCATTTTCAGGGTTTCGCATATCATCTGCGTCGTTCCCAAATGCCAAGCCAGGCTCTGTAGAGCGTTGTAATATCGCTTCTATGCGAGCGGCTTCTTGGCTTGAGCTTTCCGCCGATGATGAGTATCCAAACTCAATAGCCCATTTATCGTAGGAGCCGGGTTCCACCTGGTAGTACAGAGTTTGAGTTTTGCCCGGCGGGGCAAAGTTGACATCTGGGTACTCCATGACAGAACCGGTTAAGCCAAATTTTTCAACTAGTTCTGGATCAAAAGTATCCGCGATCAACTGACTCGCGCGCATGTTGTGACTCAGACCTATCGCATGGCCAACTTCATGCAATACCAAATTGAATAGGCTGTCTCGAATCAATTGCTTCTGCAACTGCGAGTCTTCATCAAACAGTTGCAAGGCTTCACTGGCAAACAACATGTCTTCACTGATCTGGTACCCAAGGCTGCAAAATCGAGGGTCAGCAGCAAATGCAAAAGTTGGGGATGCAACTTCAGGCTGCAATAAATCTTGTACTCGTCGGTGATTGCGCATGTATATATATTCCAGCATGACGTCGGCGCCTAGTATCTGGCCTGTGCGTGGGTTGGTAAACGACGGGCCGTAACCTCCGAACGGGGGTTGCGGTGACGAGGTCCAACGCAAAACGTTGTACCTTAAATCTCCTGCGTCCCATTGCGCATCATCGGGTTGAACCTCTACCGCAATGGCATTTTTAAACCCAGCCGTTTCGAAGGCAATGTTCCAAGCAAGAGTAGCGCGCCGCACGATGTCTCTAAACTCATGGGGGGTCGTGTTTTCGATCCACCAAGTGATGGGTTCTACCGGTTCCGAAAGCGTGGCTTGGGGATCTTTCTTAACCAAATGCCAGCGCTGTATCACATCACGAAAAGGCGTATGACTGGGGTCAGTGAGGTCTGTAATGCGATCAGTAAAATAGCCTACCCGATAATCGTCTCGCCGAGGTTGATAACCATTATCTGGAATGGCGATAAAATTGTGCTCAACCTGTACACTCATCGAGCGGGTATCCGTCACATCTTCCTCGCCAGGTACAACAGGTGCCGCGTTTTCATAAACATATTCAGCAATCACGGCGGTGTTTTGCGGATAGTTTCTCAACCGTACTATTTTGTTCCTGGTTTCACTGAGCTTACCTAGCACAAAGGTTTCTTTTGCGGGCGCCTCTGGGTCTGGCGTGGCTTTAACTTGCAACAATTTCTCTTTAAGCAACACGCCATCTAACGCAATCAAGATATCGCCTGTCTGGGAATCTTCCGCAACAATATCCTCCACGGCAAGAATAGAAGCTGGGATGTTCGCATCCGCAGCGCGGCTTAATGGGCTGGTCGGATCAAAGTAGAAATGTGTATTTTGTTGCACAAATTCGATGCGATCAAAATGGCGCTGTAATATGAGTACTCTTGAGTCACCGTATTGACCCACAAAGTGCCCACCCTGTACCGCTCCGTTCACCGTGACATGATGGTGAATGAACTCATGGTCTAATTGATCTTTGCGTATCAGCAAGTGGACTTTGCCTGACTTTTTATCTTGATACAGCGTAAAGAAACCATCAAACCGCTCACTAGCCGCCGCTATGTCTTCGATGGAAGCTGTATTATCGTCACCTTTCGCTGCATCATTCGTTCCGCACGCAGACAACAGGGCCACCACAAAAAGTGCTAATAGGTGCCGAAACCAAGGATAGGACTGCCACATGAGTGATCCCTTAAGTAAAGAAGAAAGGTCAGAGTACGTTTAACGTAGGGGACGGTGATGCCCTCAGTGATATCGACTCATAGATACAGGGTAGGCTGGGGCACCATAAGGTGTGTCTCAGTCGAGTCCTTCATCCAACCCTTCGATGGCTCGATAATAAGCTCCACCGTTCAATGATTGAAATTTCTTGCTCCAATTTTCATTGGCTTGTTCAGGCGTAAAGGACCAATCTTGACGTGCGTAGTTCCAACTGTCGGGATTAAGCGCTTGAGCAGCTTGCCAATATTCATTGGCCTTAGCTTCGTTATCCTGCTGAAAGAAGTAGACACCCAGCTTAAACAAAGGCTCGGCCTGTATTTGATTGTCACTGCGTTTGGCAACCTTAAGGCTACCCACAGGTTTCAAATGAACGCTGGTTTCACCTTCGGAAACCCAATCTGCAACCATAGGCGCATAGTCATTGCGACCAAACTCAAGGTCTCCCATCTTGTGAACTGTCGCATAAGTGCCATCATCAATACGCCGTACGTTGCCGCTTTCATCTATCCACACCGCCGACGGAACGTTGACCAGATTAAACAAAGAGCTCAACGTATGGTTTTCATCAACCAGGGTAATGTATGTCGCATTCGCTCGTTCGTACCAAGGCGCCACCACTTCAACACCACCGGTATCCTGGGCTGCTGCGATGATGATAAAATCTTCACTGTCTAATTCTTCGAAAAATGCCTGCCAACCTGACAGGTCAAATCGGCATCCTCACCACGACGCCCAAGTCAGCAACATAACTTTCTTACCCTGAAAATCTGACAGGGAAACCAGGTTGCCATTAAGGTCGGGCAAACTAAAGTTTGGCGCTATGCCTTGGTTTATGAACCCAGAACGACTCGCTGGGATAGTGCCGAAGCTCCAAACGCCGGCATCGTGATCTACGGCAGTCGCCTGGTTCAAGCGCTTAGCAAGCTCCGAGACGTTAAACCATGCCTTGCCTTGGCGAGTGATAAATATTGAGCTGTCTTCATCTTGACGAATCGGTATACAGATATCGTCTATACAGGCACCTTCCGGCTTCAGAACAAAACCATTAATACTCGGCAGATCAGCCGGTGGCACCCATAAATCGTTTGGGTCGCTAAGGACACTGTTCACTTGCACCGCTTGATCACCATACAACACCACGGTACTGGCGTTCAAAGGATTGGATATCAACACAACAATCAGAAATACGAATGTTCGCATAGCTACTTCCCTATTGGATGACGTCAGTCTACGCCTTAAACCACAACCTGCAAATCAGGATGAGGGCCGGGTCTCCCGGTTATCGAGTAAGTCCCGCAAACGGTCACCCAAGGTGTTCAAACACCAAATGGTCACGGCCAAACACCCGCCTGGGAAAATAAGCAACCAAGGTGATGACTCCATGGTTTGCGTGCCATCCGAAACCAACACGCCCCAACTGGTATCAGGCTCTTGAATACCCAGACCCAAAAAGCTGATAAAACTCTCGGCAAGTATCACTCCTGGAATGGCCAGTGTGGTGTATACAACGATTGGCCCGATGACATTTGGGATCACATGCCGTAGTAAAATATGGCCCGTTCCTGCCCCTAAGCTTCTCGCAGCATCAATAAAGGGCGCATTTCGCAGACGCAAGGTTTGTCCACGCACGATACGCGCAATGGTCAACCACGAAATCGCCCCCAGTGCAGCAAACAGCAAGTATTGATTTCGACCAAACACTACCACCAACAAAATGACGATTAGAATGCCTGGAAGACAATATATGCCATCAACAATACGCATCATGATCTGGTCTGTTTTGCCACCTACAAAACCTGCAGTAGCCCCCCAGGGAATGCCGATAAACAAACTAACCGTGACAGCTATTAGAGCAACTGTAAAAGACACCCGCCCACCTTCCATAGTGCGAACCAGTAGGTCACGCCCAACCAGATCAGTACCAAACCAATGATCAAACGTTGGCGGCTGTTCTAACGCAGACCAATCCATTTCATGAGCGTCGTGGGCACTCATAATAGGCACGAACACAGCGCAAAGAACCATGGCTAACAACAATGTCGACGCTATGGCTACGAGGTAGGAAGAGGCAAGAAACCGCCATACAGAACGCATACTTATGTTTCCACTCTTATACGCGGATCTACTAAGCCGTAGGACAGATCTACAATAAAATTAAATAACAATATCGCGAACGCATATACAATGGTTACGCCCATCACCAATGTATAGTCTCTACTCAACGCTGCTACGTAGTAACGACCAATGCCTGGCAGATCAAATATTTGCTCCACCACAACGGAACCCACAAGCAAGCCAGCTGCCGCCGGGGCTAAGAACGAAATCAGCGGTATGCAAGCTATGGGCATCATATGTCTTAGGACAATGCGAGACGTAGACAAGCCTTTGGAACGAGCTGTTTTGACATGGGGCTCATGACTAACCTCAGCAATACTGCCGCGCATAATGCGCGCAATCTCTGCACTTAAGGGAATTGCTAAAGCAACCGTCGGCAACACAAAGTGCAATGCACTGTCGGCTCCTCCTGCAGGAAATAGTGACAGTGTGACACTGAACACGAGCACCATCATGGGCGCAGCAACTATCGTCGGTACAGCTATATTGAGATTACTCAAACCCATCACAACAGAGTCCACAACGCTGCCTGGTTGTAGTCCGGCAGTAATACCTATACCTAAGCCCATCATCAAAGCCAGCACAAACGCAGTGATCCCTAAGGCCGCACTGGTAGGTAAACCTGCAGCGATGAGTTCATTCACGCTGAAATCTTTCTGCTTAAATGACGGACCTAAATCACCTTGCGCCAAATTAGCCATGAATTTTCCGTACTGCACAATCAGCGGCGCATCAAGGTCGTAGGCGGCTTTTAAATTAGCCTCAATCTCCGCCGGCAATCGTCGCTCACCATCAAACGGGCCACCTGGAGCCAGCCGCAGCAAAAAGAAGACAGAGGTAACAATGACAAAGAAAGTCACCCCTGCGAAGAACAGCCTTTTTACAACATAAGTTTTCATAACGTATCAAAATTGAGCTCTATTTCACCCGCCCAAGGCAACCAGCAGCAGGTTTGTTGGCCTTTTACTATTTTAGTGTGCATGATTCTCATTTAGATTTTAACGAACATCAATACCCTAGTTTTTCTAGCACCACTTGACGGGCAGTATTCGTGACGGGCAACCTTACTTCATCTTACACATACACGAGCGACAAACTTTAACTAGAGATGTGCCGTGTTCCGTTGCTTGTTAATTCAGGTGATTGTCAATTAGGAGAATAGTGTCATGTTGACCAGCCACCTAAAGTACCTCGTTCTAGTCGTACTTCTACAAACTTCAATCACCTGCTGGGCAACAGACAACCCCACGCCTGCCCAAAAAAATGAGACGCGGCAGTATACTTTCTCATGGCAATTTGCAGATGCCAGCCGACTCTCGCCTCGCGGCGGCACCACCCAAGGGCCGGAGGTAACTTTAAGCACACTCCCCACATCGGCTTGGCAGCAACTACAGGAACCTGGCTTGTCTAAGCGCGAAAAAGATCGACGCGCCATTCTCGCTATGGCAGGGCCCTATCGGACCAGTTTCGATTTCATAGAAACCGTTGGGTTCGTCTTAGATTACGAAGCACAAGCGCCTTATCAATCTTGGGCAACAGAGTATGTATACGTTGTTGCAGACAAACCTGAGTTTGTTAGCTTGCAGCACATACTGGTAATGACCATTCTCGACAAAAATAACAAACCGTTTGAACCTATCGTGGTCAAACATTGGCGCCAAGACTGGCACTACGAAGCATCCACCTTAAACACTTATAACGGCAACAATACCTGGCAACGCGAAGAACGCAGCCTCACAAGCGTCAAAGGACTCTGGCGCCAAGCGGTGTACCAAGTAGACGACTCGCCTCGCTACCAGGCAATTGGGGAGTGGCAACACTATGGAAACTACTCTAGCTGGCAAAGCGAGGAAACATGGCGTCCATTACCTCGTCGTGAGTTTAGCGTACGCGATGACTACGACGTGCTCGTAGGTACCAACCGCCATACGATTTATCCGACAGGATGGGTACAGGAGGAAGAAAATCTTAAGGTCGTGCTCGCCACAAGTGCAACCGGGAATATTGCAAAATCAATTCTCGCACGCGAAGTAGGACTTGCTCGGTACGAACGCATAGACGGACACGACTGGAGTGCGGGTGACACATACTGGGCGCAAACAGCACCATTTTGGGCTTTGGTGAGGGATACATGGGAAGAAATACTCGAACAAGAATCGCCCCTATCCGTAGCAAAAACAGTTAACCAGGAACCTTTGTTCGCCATCATGTTCAAGCTTGCAAATAGCACAACCAAAACACTCCCTTTCAACAAAGCAGATGTTCGCCAATTAATACAGGCTGAGCTGGCAAAGTTTACAAACTAAAACTGGCAAACCCCGACGCTGCGAAAACAAACATGAAATAGTCTCTACGAGTAGTTAGATATGTGAACGTAATCCAGGGCTGCTACGTTTCGGGGGGACTACTTATAACGCGCGACGGTTTAG
>JAADHW010000249.1 GCA_013151695.1 Gammaproteobacteria bacterium | reverse complement strand
ACACTTGTAAGCAATTTCATTTCCAGACCATCTCAACAACACCACCCCTGAACCTATACAAATCGTTTGATGAACAATCGCTTTAATCGCTTATACTGCTCGTTCGGTAAAACAGGCTTTCCACGCACCGAACACCTATGCCAAGTTGTATATTTTATACTCAACTCTAAATATAAAGTCAACTATAGTTTATGGCCTAAATTCCCAGATAGTGTCTCTATATCAACCAGAAGCACACCAGAACTCCTCTTTTATAGTTGAACTTCACGGGCTGTTCTCGTTTCGCAATGCGTGTTTCAGTCAACAAGTAAGCATAGTGATACTTTCGATACGCCTATTGTTGACGTCTTTATTATCAAAGCTCGGTATCGGTTCGGGTTTTGAATTCCATACCCATCGTCATTTTTCAAGGATCTCCATTCACCGGCATCAACTCAAACAGTCTCAGGGTGATAGGAATAAGTAGAATGGTGAAAGCCAAATTGCCTACGACAATACAGCCCTTCTTTACGCAAATTTCAACCGTCTTACGTTGATTACTTCTTCGTGCTCTCGCGCTCGCGCAAGATTGTAAGTGGCTTGCATGCGCACCCAGACCTCAGCCCCTCCACCAAACGCCTTATTCAGACGCAACGCCATGTCCAGAGAAATACCCGCCAGTCCGTTGATAACACGCGACAACGTATTGCGAGTTACACCCAAGTGTTCTGCACCATCCCGAAATATTCAACTTACATGCATCGAGCGCAGACTTGATCTGACGCCCGGATGTGGCGGCTTTCTCATCGCCATATCATTTACTCCATTCATTTTTCATCAGTGATAATCACCGTAATCGACATCAAACGTATCGCCGTCTTCAAACCTATACCAAATTCGGTAATTTCCGGACACCCATACGGCCAGAAGCCCTTATGTTTGCCTTTCAACGAATGCAATTTCCAGCCCGGCCAGTCCATATCTGAGGGTTTCACCGCGTTATCTAAGCGAAACAAAATGTCTTCGACACGATCGATATGATCCGCATTGATTTTGCTCGAATCACCCTTTACAGCTTCTCTAACCCGCGGTTTTTGAACGTTCTTATCGCCTTTGTGCTGTATCGCGCATCGTTACGCTTGTCAATTTGATTGGTAACTCTGGCGCAACGGTCGCATTTAGATTTTCTATCCTCTTTTCGAATTGCGTTAGTTCAGGATGACAAAGCTAGCCAACGATGTCACTACCTCGACCAAACACTACTGACAAACAGTGTTTGGTACGTGATGATCAATCCCACATCGATGATTGTAATAGCCTCACGCAAATTTCAGCGCCTCTGCCAAACGCCTATTTCACAATGGACCTGGCACCCGCCCAGACGAGCCTTAGTTGCTGTTGGTACAGAGAAGCGATGGCATCTGGTTGTTGCGCCGCGAAGTTCAACGGCACACCAAAAAAAACCGAGGCGACGGCAGCTGTCAGAACTTCTATATCACTGCCCGCAGGCAGCTCACCCTTAATTACTGCCTCCCTTAACAGGGGGCGCAACAAATCACCGAGACCCCTGTCTGTGAGCGTCTCAACATTACTGTTGTCGTCAGAGAGGAAAAGTAAGCGTTCAGCCAATTCGATCGGTTCACGCTCAGAAACTAATGGCATTCGTGCATGATGGGCAATTATCTCTAGCATTACCTTCGGGTAAGGGGCCATATCTTCGGCTGTGGCCGCGAACAGAGCCTCCACTGCAGCAATAGCACCATCAGTTTCTTGCCGGATTAGTCGCACTACCAAACACATCCGCAGTGACCACAATTGAATGAAGTGCGAGAGCAAGTCGCTCTTGGTTGGAAAATAATTGAAGAAAGTAGCTTGGCTGATCTCTGCCGCCTCCGCGAGTTCGCTGACCTGAATATCTTCGAGGGCCCGCTCACTTAACCGTTCCATCAACGCGCGGGTAAGCGCTAGCCTCGTTCGGGCGCGCTGGCGTGCTCGTAACGGTATCTCATTGATTTTTACTTCTTTCATGAATATTTTATAGTGAACTTTTAGTTTGGGGTCAAGCCCAAAAATTAATGGAGAGACAACAACGTGCGTGAATCACGAAGCTTGACCAGCACGTCACTAAAATCGCGATACGCAATGGGTGGAGCTGCCGAAGACGCTGTCATTTAGGCATCTAACGGCTTTAACTTTATTATTTACACGGTTGTTTTTGGCATGCCCGGCACACTGGTGAGCATGGCTGTATTTCTTTCTCTAATTCTCGATGCAATTTCCGACCCCCTGATTGGCTACGTCAGCGACCGCTGGAAGTTGCGCTGGGGTACGAAGCTTCACAACACAATGGGCTCTTGCTGGTTGTTTGTATTCGCCAACCTGCCAAAATTTTTCCTCTCCTGCTACCACCTGCCTCACCTTGCACTAGGTTCTGAACTTACCGACGATAATATTCTTGACCGCTTTCCTCACGCACGAACAAATTCCATACCTGGTTCAACCGCCTGAGGACCAACCGAAATTTTCAACACGAGATTTCGTCACCGAGGCCTTGAGCGTATTTAGCAACAAAAACTATCGGATGTTGTTCTATGGGCTGTTGTTTTTGATCGCAATGACCATTATCCGGGAAACTCTTACTGCCAATATGAGATTGTTTTACTGGGAGCTTCAACCGTCCCACCTAGCACTGTGGCCTTTGTTCACCATTGCCTCTTATTTTGTTTCCGTCACATCAGTTTATTCCGCAATCGGTGATGTGGTCGACGAAGTTAATCCTCTGGTACTTTTTGAGCTCGGCATATTCGAAGGCGTAATCACCGCCGTGCCAGTACTAGGCGCGATCTACTTTTGTGGTAAATACAAAATTGATAAAAACCGTCACGAAGAAATTCGCCAGGCACCAGCAGCTAAAAATACTTTCAGCGCATAAAATACAGGGAGGGACTGGCACACGACAGAACCTATAGTTACGCAAAGAGTTCCACTGCCGCAAATCAAACGGGTTGTTAGTGGGCACAACGACATCGGTCGCTCAATTTTTATTTATGATGACGCTCTCTTAGAGACAGGATGTCGGGGCACATAAAACTGCCCTAGAATTGTTTTACCTTGCAACGATCTGCCCCGTAATTTGAGCATCTTTCCACATTTCATAGTTATATTCTTTGTCTTTCATATGGTGATCAAAATAGTTAACCAAAAAGCCCGTTAACCAGGGGCCAAATTCCTTATTGTTGATCGGACCTAACATGCCAAACCATTTTAAGATACCAACCCAATTCAAGTCAGTGAAATTGTGGTGAGCAGCTCTGGCGATATTTATTTCACATACCTGGTCATTTTGCTCAGCCAGATACCGATTAACATGCAAATTACTAACACGGGCCTTTCCCATCTTTGTAGAGCCACCCATGATGAAGCAAGTTGGTGCTTTGATCTGTAAATCATCATCTTCCAGCGCTATTTGCACCGCGTCAAGATTCACGACGGATTTGACGTTAGTGCCGAGTCTAGACAACTGCCCTGCAGCGTAAACAGACACCATCCCGCCAAGAGAATGGCCATAAAGGCCGATTGATTGTAGGTCAGCACCTGCCATCGATGGTTCATCTATTGAATCAATGTTGAGTACCAGGTCAACAATCGCTTTACTCCTCGAAAAAATATATTCTGGATAGGCACCGTACATCGTATTTTCTTTCAGCAAAGCCAGATTCGCCAGGTACTCGTCCCTCGTCTGTGATACCGCCAGCTTCTTGCTGTGAACATTCATAGCACTAGCCTCAGCTGCTATTTCTTTTTTGGTGCGAAGGCTTTCAGTCATCAATGTCAGCAGTTCTCTACCCAGCGGGACAATGCTCCCATCATCAAAACGAGTGGCAAGCGATTGCCCTGGATGATTAACGGCAAGGACGATATAACCTGCCTCGGCTAAGGCTTCGAACTGCCTTGTGTTTTGACGAGAAAAGGAAGCAAAACCATGACTAAAAATAATGATTGGAAAGGTTCCTTTCACCGGCTCCAAACCCCGCAAGCCTCTCGTTTTCGATTTTAACGAAAGGGTCATTTTTGGCATGCCCATGACTTCTGAAAGCTCTGTCCTTAACGCCGGATAAAACTCGTAGTCTGGTTCACCTTCACCAGGTTCAGCCGGATACCAGACTTCCAGCTGAAGTTTTTGTGGCTCTGCTAAGGTAAAATCAATTGAATCCCTGCCAATCATATGATGCTTCTTTTCGGAACTAGCCTTTTCTGCTGACACAGTGCCGGTGAACATGTACAGCAAAATGAAGAGGACACTTGTAAGCAATTTCATTTCCAGACCATCTCAACAACACCACCCCTGAACCTATACAAATCGTTTGATGAACAATCGCTTTAATCGCT
>JAADHW010000171.1 GCA_013151695.1 Gammaproteobacteria bacterium | reverse complement strand
AAAGTGCTTTTGTCAGCGGCCTCATCAGAACCGGCAGGCTTGCCTAACTTTTCCGTACTTTGGGTGACGTCCAAGACATCATCCATGACTTGAAAGGCGAGCCCTATGCGATCGCCGAATTCGGTGAGTAAGAAAAATTGCTCCTGCGAAGGCGAGACGGTATTGGCGCTGAGTGCCCCCAGTTGTACCGCGACTCGAATCAGGGCACCGGTTTTCGCAGCGTGAAGTGTCTGCAATTCTGTAAGGCTCAGATTCGCCCCTTCCGCAGCAATATCTAAACATTGTCCACCTGCCATACCTGCCCATCCAGCTGCTTCAGCAAGCAGTTCAATCATTTGCAGTTTGGTTTGTGCGTTTTGTTGTTCGGCACAAGCGATGGTTTGAAAGGCTAATGAGTGCAGGCTATCGCCAGCCAATATGGCGTTGGCTTCACCAAAGGCCACGTGGGCACTGGGCAATCCGTGGCGCAGGTCATCATCGTCCATGGCCGGTAAATCGTCATGAATCAAAGAATACGCATGTATAAATTCGGCAGCACAAGCAGGTGCCAGCGCAAATCTAATGGGCGTTTCAAATGCCATGCAAGTGGCACAAGCGAGTAAAGGCCTAATTCGCTTGCCACCGCCCAGTACCGAATGTCGCATCGCATCCACAATGGGTTGTGCGATGACAGAATTTTTAGGCAGCGTCGCTTCTAAGGCATTATTGATTTGGTATTTTACCGACTCAAGTTCAGGTGTCATCAAGGTTGTCGACGTCCAAGTCTATTAGATCGCCATCCTGGGTCAGGGTTTGTACTTTCAGTTCGGCATTTTTGAGGGCAGTTTGGCATTGTCTGGTCAGAAATACCCCCCTCTCAAACGCCTTGAGTGATTCATCCAGACCCAAGTCTCCACTTTCCATCTGGCCTACCAAAGTTTCCAATTCTTCGAGGGCCGCTTCGAAGTTAATCGTATCCGTCAATTCTTTGGCGGTTTTAGTCTGAGGTGTTGCTTTTTTTGCCATGCGACAGACGTTAACAAGCCCCGCGTCGAGAGGAAAGCCCCGCGTCGGGAGGAAAAGGAAAGCGCCCGCACTTTGGGTCCTGAGTAAAATGTACAAAGTTGACTATGCTTACATGAGAAAAAGACGTTAGGACGCGCTTCATGGATCTGGCCACACTTATAGGACTGATAGGTTCGTTTGGCATTGTCATATTTGCCATGCTCTCTGGTGGCTCGCTGGGAATGTTCCTCAATGGCCCATCTATGCTCATCGTACTGGTGGGCTCGATGTTTGTGGTGTTGATGAAATTCAATCTAAGCCAATTTCTAGGTGCGATGAAAATTGCTGTCAAAGCGTTTAGCTTCAAATTAACCGCCCCGGAAGCGCTCATCGAAGAGGTAGTGGAGCTGGCAGATGAGGCGCGTAAAGGTGGTTTGCTTTCTCTTGAAGGCAAAGAGACTTCTAGCCCTTTCTTAGAAATGGGCATTCAGTTATTGGTGGACGGTCATGATGCTGAAGTGGTGCGCACGTTGTTATGGAAAGATCTAAGACAAACCAGTGAACGGCATGAGTGGGGAGCGAAGATATTTACTGCCATGGGTGAGGTCGCACCTGCCATGGGTATGATTGGGACGTTAGTCGGCTTGGTCGCCATGTTATCGAACATGGATGACCCAAAATCTATTGGCCCAGCGATGGCCGTAGCGCTGTTGACGACCCTATATGGCGCGATGTTCGCCAACATGGTTGCGCTTCCTGTTGCCGACAAGTTGGCTTTGCGCCGAACCGAAGAAGGGCGTGTTCGAGCCATGGTGATTGATGCTTTGTTGGCTATTCAAGCGGGACAAAACCCGCGCATTATTGACGCTATGCTGAAGGCATATTTGCCAGAGTCTCAGCGCGGGTCTGACGACTAAGCCTTACTGTTTATGGATGAAGTAGAAGAAAGTTCAGACGAAGGAGGTGGCGCTGGTTGGATCACGACCTTTGCAGATCTGATGTCTCTGTTGATGTGTTTCTTCGTGCTATTGCTGTCATTTTCCGAAATGGATGTGCTCAAATTCAAACGATTGGCGGGGTCCATGGAAGAGGCGTTTGGGGTGCAGCAGAAGTTTAGAGCAAACGATCCGCCCAAGGGCACGAGTATCATTGCGCAAGAATTTTCACCAGGTAAGCCGCGGCCCACACCTCTTAATGAGATATGGCAAAAAACCACTGATGATAGCCGCAATAGTTTGGATGTCGCCTGCCAAGATATGGGCGGAAGCAACAGCGGTGAAAACGGTGATGCCCAACAGATGGTGGTGGTGGATAAAATCAAGGACCTGGTTGGAGAAACCGAGCAGGACGCGATAGATCTGGCTTCGGCATTGTCTAAGGAAATTGCTGCCGGGGTGCTCGAAATTGAAACTGCTGGGCGTCGTATCACCATCAGGATAAAGGAACACGGTAGCTTTCCCTCTGGAACCGCTACCGTGACAAACAACTTCAAGCCAGTATTGAAAATCATTCGCCAACAGCTGCGAGATATTGAAGGACAGATTATTGTCGAGGGGCATACAGATGATGACCCTATTGCCACTGCTCGTTTTAGATCAAATTGGGCTTTGTCGAGCGCTCGCGCAGTCAGCGTCGCCCACGGTTTGTTCCAAGATCCAGATCTGGATCAAGCTCGTTTCACCATCACTGGTTTCGCCGAAACGAAACCTCTGGTAAGTAATACCACTAAGGCTGGCAAGGCACGCAATCGCCGAGTTGAAGTGATCATCAATCAAGGATTGGGGGCGCAGGTACAGCGTGAGCTGGATATACTCAAAAATGAATTTCCGGCAACTTACGAAAACGTTCGGCGCGACCTCATTCAGCGGTTTGAGTTGTCACCAGAAGAGATCTTCTAAACACTGGGCGTGACGATGTCGTTGGGAAGCGCCAAAATATCGCCACCCACAATTGTGAGTGACAATTCCGGAAAGGTATCTCCTAGTTCTAATTGACTGGCCATGATTTTTCTTCGTCAGCAGGTGTCACCCTAGGAGGGTTGTTTGCGAGAGTCAGCCATCTCCACTCATCAACGGCATAATCTCTTCTAGGAATGCTAATTTGTCTGGGCGAACCCCCTCTATCGTGTGTGCTTGCTTGTTGAGCAATTGGGTTAGGTGTTTGTCGGTGCCATAGGGTGCCCATTTCGGAATTGATGCATTGGGCGGGTTAGGGTCTCCATGTGTGGCGAAGTGCGTCCAGTACTGCATCATGAGTTCAGATAAGGTGTGGTCGTCATCTTGCCAATCAACGCCGATACTTTTTGTGGTGCCAAACACATAGGCTAAGTCGCCGGAATGGTAGGCGCCTGCAGATCGAGGGCCATTTACTAAATCCATTTGTGGGTGTTGTGGCATATAAAGATGGAAGGCGGGCGGTATGTGGTCCATAAAGTATAGGTAGGTTGGGGCGCCAGCTCGATGGTTGTAACTTGCCCACTGCCGCATGCCCAAGGTCATGAACTGGTCAGTGATAATCTCACGCTGCACGTGTGCCGGTGAATATGTGAGTTGCTCAGCGTAAAGTCTACGAAGCTCTTCGGCTCGTGAACCCGCCACCGATGATAGATAGTCGTTTAACTGAGCTTCTGTCATTGCTTCGTTTAAAGGGAATAGTTCATTGCCTTCATCTGCCAATGAACCTAACAATAACGGCACGCGAGCATGCTTGCCCTGGCTGAACGTTTTTGCCGGTGCTTCGGTAAGCACCCATCCGTCTATCACAATACGAGGTTGTGTCGCCCAGCCAGTGTGTTGTGCTGCGTTAGCGATGTTTTGGGCGCTTTCTTTACGTAAATCATGCAGAGACTGAACTTGGGATAGGGCTGCGACAAGGTTGCTACCCCTTAGTTCACCATTCGCATCTTGATCAGCAGTGGGGCCTGTACACGCAGCAGACTGGCCGATGGCTTTGTGAAATAGGCCTCTAGCCAATGGTGAAGCCATCAAGGAGCAGACACTTTGTGCGCCGGCTGACTGCCCGAATATAGTAATATTGTTGGGGTCACCGCCGAACTGGGCAATGTTGTCGCGCAGCCAATTGAGGGCGGCAATTTTATCCAACAAGCCGTAGTTGCCAGAACTGTTGTGAGATGAAGATTGCGCTAGCCAAGGATGAGCTAAGAATCCAAATGGACCGAGGCGATAGTTTACCGAAACCAGTATTACGCCGTGTTGTGCCAAGGTGGTGCCATCGAATATTTTTTCGTGCGCCATGCCGGCAGTGTGAGCACCGCCATGAAACCACACCATGACGGGCAGTGTGCCATCTAAGCTGGCACTCCAAATATTAAGAAACAAGCAGTCTTCGCTGTAAGTAAAATCTCCCCTCTTCCAAACGAAGGTGCTGCTGTTGGTGGCTTGGGTGCAAGCAGCACCGGGGGTTGATGCGGGGCGCGTTTGCTGCCAGGAAACGGGTGCTTGTGGTGGCGCCCAGCGCAGTGAATCCAGCGGCGGGCTTGCGTAGGGGAGCCCGTAAAACACGGCTACGTTACTGTTGTACTCGCTGTGAGTACCTTGCACTTGACCGTTTAGGGTTTGTACCAGTGGCGCCAAGTGTTCGTCGATAAGAGGCGGGCTTACTTCTCCGATGTCGCTACAGGCTGGTAAGAATACCAGTACAGCTATCGCTGTCAGGGCAGGAACTAAGCGCAACGGAAATGGGTGATTGTGTCTGCTAAGAGGGTTACGAATTTGGGTCTGTCGGTTGTTCTTTTTGAATGCGCTGGTAAATCTCTTCACGATGCACCGCGACTGTTCTTGGGGCACCGACCCCTAGCCTGACTTGATTGCCTTTCACGCCTAACACTGTGACGGTGACGTCGTCGCCGATAGTAATTGTCTCGCCAATTTTTCTTGTCAGGATGAGCATGAAGCCACCGGTCCGTATCTAAGCCGAGTAATTATACATATGTACACGAGTGTTGATAGTTTAGGCAAGCTGCCTGAACATCATTCTGTATATGCTGGTTTGACTCGGGTCGACGATCAGGCATATGGTGCATGTGACCTAGCCAGTAGGGCAAAGTTCAATGTCGGGAGCGATATGCTGAATAAAATAAGGTGGTTTTGCGTCGCCGTCCTCATGAGCGCCACCATGCCGTCAATTGCTGGCGGAAATGCTTATTTCGGCGATCTTCACGTGCATACTCGGTATTCGTTTGATGCCTTTCTGTTTGGTACAAAAACCTCACCGGATGACGCCTATCGGTTTGCTCAGGGCAGCGCCATACCGCATTCAGGAGGGTTTGATATTCAACTTGATCGGCCGTTGGATTTCTATTCCGTCACCGACCACGCCTTTTATCTCGGCATGTGGTGGGCTATGACAGATGCAGATCACCCACTTCACAATGACCAAGATGCCCGGAATTTTCTAGATGCGGCCAGCTCCAGCGCGAGGCGTAATGCGTTTCGTACGGCGGGTTCGTTCTAAAAACTATCGCGAGCAAGATGTGCGAACTGCCTGGGAGGACATCCAAGCGGCTGCCCAAAGGCATAACCAGCCTGGTAAGTTCACCACCTTTATTGGCTACGAGTTTACCTCAGTGCGTGACGGTAACTTACATCGAAATATAATCTATCGAGGCGAACAGGCACCGGCATTACCTTTCAGTCGGCTAGATTCGTTGAATCCAGAAGACTTATGGGACTGGATGGACGAGCAACGTGCCCAGGGTATCGAAGCCTTAGCTATTCCTCATAACTCTAACGGTTCAAATGGCAACATGTTCGATTTGGTGAAATTTGCTGGCGAACCTTTAGATGCAGACTATGCCGAACAACGTATGCGCAACGAGCCCTTGGTTGAGATCACCCAAATCAAAGGCACATCAGACACTCACCCGTTCCTGTCTCCTAATGATGAATGGGCTGATTTCGAAATAGCCCCCTATCAGGTGGCGAGTTGGACCAAGAGCCGTCCCCAAGGCAGCTATGTGCGTGAGGCTTGGTTAAATGGACTGTCGATGGAGGCAGATCAAGGTTACAACCCTTATCAATTTGGTGTGATTGGGGCGAGTGACACGCATAACTCTGGTGAACAA
>JAADHW010000231.1 GCA_013151695.1 Gammaproteobacteria bacterium | reverse complement strand
ATGCTGGTTGGTTTCATCCATGGGGTCATGAATACGGACAATGTCTCCATCGTGGGTGAAACCATCGACTACGGACCCTGTGCATTCATGGATGAGTTTCGATCAAATAAAGTTTTCAGCTCCATCGATCAAACCGGACGCTACGCCTGGGATCAACAGCCTGCTGTTGCATACTGGAACCTGACCCAGTTCGCGCAGTGTTTATTACCCATACTCCACACCCGCACTGAGAACGCCAAATCTATGGCTGAAGAACAGCTCGAAGCATTCATCCCGCTGTTCCAAAACGCCTTCCAGGAGGGACTGCGACAAAAATTCGGCTTAACAAAAGACGATGAAGCCAGCGCGAGCCTCATTGAAGATGGGTTCAACATCATGGGCGCGAGCAAGGCAGATTTTACTGTGTTCTTCGACGGGCTAACTCGCGTTGCTGGCGGAGAAGCCGATACGTTAGTCACCGAGATTTTTGAGCATGCACCTGGGTTGGTTGATTGGCTCACGCGATGGCGAGATCTAAAATCAGATGAGTTGGATGTTACAGAATCAATGCGCCAAGCCAACCCTGCCGTCATCCCGCGCAACCACCGGGTTGCCCAGGCGATAGACGCAGCAGTAAATGATCACAATTACGAGCCGTTTCGACAACTGCATCGCGTGCTGGCAAACCCGTACCAACTCAATGAGCTAGACCATGAATTTCGCAACCCACCAGAACCGCAGGAGCTTGTCACCCAAACCTTTTGCGGCACTTAACAAGCACGTGAAAGCGGGACTGTAGATCCGTCCCAGTAGATAATCTGCTCTGCGAAGCGCGTCAGCTTTTCATTGTGGGTCACAAACAAGCAGGTGATCTTTAGATCTTTTAGGTTCTGCATAATCTGTAGTTCTGTCTCGTGGTCAACATGGGCGGTGCCTTCATCTAGAAATAGAATTTTGGGTTGTCGATAAAGTGCTCTGGCTAACAAAACACGCTGCTGCTGACCCACAGATAAGGAGGAACCCATATCTCCGACAAGAGAGTCATATCCCATGGGTGCCGAAACAATATCGTCATGAATACAAGCGAGCTTAGCCATACTGTAGATACGTTGGGTATCTGGGCTGGTTTCAAAAAAGGAAATATTCTCTCGCAACGAACCACTAAACAGCACATCGTTTTGCATTACCGCAGCCGTATGATGTCGATAAGATCGATGCCCAATAGACTCTAATAACATGCCATCCACCCATACGTCACCTTGGGTTGGAACAACCAAGCCCATGAGTGTTTTTAATAGCGTCGTTTTACCGACACCCGAAGCACCCACAATCGCCACCATGGCGCCTTGACCAACGTCAATACTAAATTCTGAAAAGATGAGACTGTCTACCTTGCCGTATTGATAAGATAGATTTTTAGCTGACAATTGCCCATGAACTGGCAACAGCAAAGTAGATTCTGACTCAACCCCAACATCCTTTTCTGTCTGGGTAATATCTGCTACGCGTTCTAGATGTAGCCCGATCATCCAGTATTGGATGAGCTGATTAATGACCGAAATAACTGAACTACTGAAGTGTGCTCGATAGGCCAAAAACGCATAGAGCATGCCCACAGTCATGACGCCAGCCAAGACATTCTGCGCTCCTAGGTAAATGATAAGAACGTATTCACATCCGGTGAGAATGTTGTTTGACACTTCATAGGAAATGGTTAAACGGCCAATTCTTGCCTCAGCATTGATGTCTTCAACAAATTGAGTGCGCCACGCATTTTGCCTTTCACTCTCTTTACCGCTTAATTTAATGCCTTGAAGGGCTCGGATAGATTCCATAAATACAGAGTCTTGCTCTGCCTTGGCCGCAATACTTTCTAGATGAGCGTTGCGCAAAGGTCGAAATTGGGCGAAACGAAATAATGCATAAATGGTGATGCCAACAAAGGCAACACCGGCAAGAGCAGGCGAATAGATAAACATAAGGACAAAGGTTGTTATTGCAAGAATGCCGTCAATGACCACATTGATCAAACTACCGCTGATAAACTCCTGTATCGGTCGAAGAGAATTGAAGCGCGAGACAACATCTCCCATATGTCTTTTTTCAAAATAGGACATCGGCAGCCTAATCAAATGATAAAACACACTATCGCCTATCAAATAATTTAACTGACTGACCAGATGCAGGGTTGAAAATTCTCGCATTGCCTTGGTCACTACCGAGATAAGTGTCAACACCAAAAACCCTACCGCCAGTACATTTAACAAATCCACATCGTTTTTAATTAACACATCATCAACAACTACTTGAAGATAGAACGGTGTCGCTAGCGCAAATAGCTGGATGAGCATCGAAAGAAAAAATATTTGGGCCAAGGTCGCACCAAGGCCACGCGCACCCTCCCAAAACTGCCAAAGGGTCAAACTATCGTTTACCTGGGCCACTTCAGAACTAAACTCTTGACGCAAACTCAGCTCTAGTGCGATGCCGGTAAAACGCTGGCTGACTTCTTGCCAGGTATAATCTCTAGTGCCTACCGACGGATCACAAATGCTCACTTTGTTGCGCTTCACACCAGCCAGCACAACAAAGTGGTCAAAGTTCCAATGCAAAATCGCTGGATATTTTAGCTTTCTAAGGTTCTCCAACGATACTTTCAATGGGCGTGTTTCAAAGCCTATTTCATCAGCGATGTTCATCACCGACTGCAGTGTGGTGCCACCAAGAGAGATACCAAACTTTCGTCTTAACGAGGCTAGACTGCCTTTGTAACCGTGGTATTGAGCAACCATAGCAACACACACCAAACCACATTCCGAAGCCTCCGTTTGGAGAAGCGGTTTGAGACGTCTCTTTTTACCAAAGGAAAGCAACTACCTGCCGCGCAAGCTGTAGAGGGGTTCTAAGAGCCAATTTAATAGCGTTCTTTTCTCGAAGATGATGTCTGCTTGCAACAACATACCGGCCTGTAGCCGCCTTTCTTCACCCATGGCAGATATTGTTTGTTTGTCCAAAACAGCACGCACCAGAAAAACCGGGCCGTCTGGACGCAACGGTGCAGTAAGCGCCCCAGGATCCACTGGCACCGCAGAAACCGAAGTAACTCGGGCAGCATGGGAACCATATTGTTGATGCGGGTATGCATCAAACAGAAGTCGAACCGACTGACCAACCTCGACAAACGCAATAGCGGCACTCGGAATGAGAAGGCTACATTCAAGCAATGAGCCACTAGGAATTAGCGACAGCAGACTCACCCAGCTTTGCGTGGATGCACCAACCTTGGCCTGAAGTGCGGTAACACGCCCATTAACAGAAGACGTAATCAGCTTACTTTGCCGCGCCCTTAGTTCCACAATTTTTTGCTTAATTGCCGAAAGTTGAATCTGTGTACTCAACAATTGGTCTTGCTGACTTGCGGGAAGTTTCTTCTGTTCATACTCCAACGATCTGGTTGCAGCCTGAATTTGCAAAATTCGTTGATCGATATGGCTTAGCTGTTTTTCTTGTTCGAGCTTTTCGGAGAACGCTTGAAGTTGCCGGAACTCTGAAATGGCACCTGTTTTACGTAAGGCCTGCATTGACGAGTGTAACTTCACCGCGACTTCGAGCTGGCCCAGTTGCAATCGATGCGAAACTTTGGTTTGCGCCAAATCAACTCCGTGTTCAGCGATTTGTCGCTTCACTCGCTGTTGCTCATGTTGATGGTTTTGCATCAGCCGACCGAGTTTTTGCTGAACTTGATCTTGCTGAAGATTCATTTCAACTAATACGGTTCCAAGCACATCATCGTCGCCGGGTAGCTTGCTCGGATAAGACACCGACACCAAGGGGTCGCCTCGCTTGATAATTTGCCCTTCTTGAACATAGATATGATTGATTACCGCACCATCTTTGCCTGGATAGACGTTCACCAAACCTTTATCGGGGGTGAGATATCCGGTTACGGTTTGTTTGCGTGAGTATTCTCCTATCCACACATACGAAAACGCAGAACAGGAAATCACCACCAACAATGCGGTGATGGATTTGTAGGTGAGGGGTTGGGTTGCTGTGACTTGCCCTAATGATCTCTGAGATGCAAAAGAGCGCGCCTCTTCTCTGAAAAGTTGTTGCTGTAGTTTGTCGTCACTCATCCCCAGCATTCAACATCGCTGGAATACTCGGCCACTGCAGCCATTGTGCTGGATATTCTCTAATGTACCTTTGGGCAATATCAACCAATGATTGGGCCACCTGGGGTAGCGTGTTCTCGTTACCGGCAAAGGACACTAGAGGTTGAAGATCACAGCACGATTCACCATTCGCATTTTCAAAGGTAACGAAGGGTACTAACAGAGCCTTGGTTCTTGCTGCGTAAAATACCGGACCTTGTACCCAATGTACGTCATGCTGAAAAAATTTCAGTTTCAGAGTTTTGCCGAAACGTCTGGGTAAGTCGTACAACATCACCA
>JAADHW010000319.1 GCA_013151695.1 Gammaproteobacteria bacterium | reverse complement strand
ACCATTGTGATACAGCAGCGCGCCTGACCAGCGTAAGTCGACTTCAGTTGGGTCAATGTGCACATCCCCCTGAATAAAGCCTGCGTTTGCGGCATTGTCTGCGATGGTATCAAAGACATTGCGGGTATAACCGGTTTGCGCATCGGTGCGCGTACTGCGAGCAGAAATAAGTTCTAAAGCTGGCACAACATAGTCTGTGGCATCAATAACCTCTTGCAAGCTAACGTCGCTGCCGAATAGGGATTTTTTTATGACAAACCCAAATTCTGCCTCGATGCGGGGGTCTAAAAAATCACCGGCGCAGATCTGGCTGTTGTTGCTAAACGACATCTCATCCAACAGTACCCCGTAGTCTGGCGTCGTGATGTTCATGGCTTGTTGCATAGCCCGTGAGGTTAAGCCGATTTTGTATCCTGCGACCTTGGCGCCACGTGCAAGTTTGATGTCTACCCATGCCTTTTGAATGGCATAGGCGTCATCCATATCGAGGTCGCGCAAAGACAGAGTAAGTGGCTTGGTTTGTTGTCGTGTTTGTTCGGCGTTGTCTAATTGTTGTGCTGCCGCGAGAATTTGTTGTTGATTTAACATGTGATTTTCCTGGTAGGTTAGTCCTCGAAAGGCATATTAAGCGCGATGTTTAGCTCAGATAGAAGTTGGTAAAGGGTATTGAGTTTTTCAGTACTGAACTTGGCTTCGATGTCTTTGTAAAGTGCTTCGGAGTCTGGGCCCACTACAGCGTATATTTGTTGCCCCTTTGCAGTAAGACAAAGGACTGATTTTCGCTGGTCTGTTGCATCTGCATCTCTGCGAATGAAATCTTGTTTCTCAAGGTGCTGCAAAATTCTGGTTAGGCTGGGGGCGAGCAAAACGCTTGTTTTAGCCAACTGGCTTGCATCCATGGTATCAACTGAAGCTAAAACACGTATCACGCGCCACTGTTGTTCGGTAAGTCCATGGCTGCGAAGCATAGGCCGAAATTTTGCCATCGCGGCTTCTCGGGCTTGCAACAGCAACATGGGTAGGCTGTGTTTTATATTTCTTAGTTCACTCATAAGTAAAATCTGGCGAAGCTGGATGAGTATTGCGCAAAACAATTTGGCCGCATAGTTGCTACTCGTTGGTTGTTTGAGGCATACTTAACATGTTAAATGATATGTGGTATTTAAAGCCACATCAATTATTAATCAAAGGTACATAATTAATCAGAGGTACCGCAGTACCGGAGGGTAATGTGACCACCGAATTCGAAGCCAACCTGCATGACGTAGAATCACCGCTGAAACGTTTTCGCACAGAGACTTTAGGACACTTTATCAACGGTACGTGGGTTGCAGGCAGTTCTGGTGAAACCTTTATCAACGAAACCCCTATCGACAATTCGGTGATCGGTACGGTTGCATCTGGTAGCGTTGAAGATATTGATTGCGCCTGTCTCGCGGCACAAGCGGCTTTTCCAGAGTGGTCTAAAATGGATGGTCCTAAGCGTCGTGAAATATTGCATCGCGTTGCCGATGCCATTGAAGAGAATGCAAAAGAAATAGCCTTAGTGGAAAGTTATGACACGGGCCAAGCCATTCGATTTATGAGCAAGGCGGCAGTACGAGGTGCTGAGAATTTTCGTTTCTTCGCAAATATGGCCGCCTCAGCCCGCGATGGTCAAGCTTTGCCCGCGGCACAGCACATCAACTACAGCATTCGGCAACCTATCGGTCCAGTTGGAGTGATCACTCCGTGGAACACGCCTTTCATGTTGTCCACCTGGAAAATTGCACCTGCATTGGCTGCTGGATGTACGGTGGTCCACAAGCCGGCCGAATGGTCACCCTGTACTGCAGCTTTGTTAGCAGAAATAATGCACGATGCTGGGTTGCCTGAGGGTGTGTTAAATACGGTTAATGGCTTGGGCGAAATTGCCGGTAAGGCACTCACTGAGCATGCTGCAATCAAAGCCGTAGCCTTTGTTGGAGAATCTGTCACGGGCAGTCATATCATGCGCCAAGGGGCTGATACGCTGAAGCGAGTTCATTTTGAGTTGGGGGGTAAAAACCCGGTAATAGTATTTGAAGATGCAAATCTTGAGCGTGCCTTAGATGCTGTGGTTTTTATGATATATAGCCTCAATGGCGAACGCTGTACATCGTCTAGTCGCTTGTTAATACAAGAGACAGTGCGTGATGAGTTTCTTCAGAAGCTGCAAGCGCGGGTCGAAAAATTAAAGGTAGGGCATCCACTAGATCCCGCTACCGAAATCGGACCGTTGATTCATCCTCGCCATGTGGAAAAGGTTTGCAGTTATTTTGACATTGCCAAAGAGCAAGGTGCTCGCATTGCCGCGGGTGGGCAAGCGTTAGCACCCCTGGTGGAGGCTGGGTTTTGTCAAAACAACGGCAACTTTGTCGCACCGACATTATTCACCGATGCCAACAATTCTATGCGCATTGCCCAAGAAGAAATATTTGGACCGGTGTTGACCGCCATTTCATTTACTGATGAAGCTGATGCCTTAGCCATTGCCAATGGCGTAGAGTACGGCTTAGCAGGATATGTGTGGACTGGCGACGTAGGCCGCAGCATGCGGATGGCCCGTGACTTAGATGTAGGGATGGTATGGGTGAACTCGGAAAACAATCGTCATTTACCTGCACCCTTTGGCGGTATGAAGGGCAGTGGCATAGGCCGCGATGGCGGCGACTATAGCTTCGAGTTCTATATGGAAACAAAAAACGTCTGCGTAGCCATGGATACCCATGTCTTACCCAAGATAGGTCAGCCAGATTAGGAGTCAATTATGAGTTTGTACCAACTACAGAAGTGCCTGTACAACCTTAACCGCGACGATGCGGTCAAGTGTGCGTATGAGAAAGATCGTGCGACATTACTGCAGGACTACGACTTAACCCAAGAAGAATACCTAGCGTTGGATACAGGCGATATTGGGCTGCTGTACGTATTGGGCGTTAACGGCCAAATATTGATGCACTTTGCGGCCTTTCTAAGTGTCGAATGGTTCGACTATTTAAACTTAATGAGAGCGGGTATCGAGAAACATGGTCCGGTGCGCAATGGTGTTTACGCTATGACTGGGGGTGGCCAGAGTTTCACCACCGAGGGGGTAATATGAGTTTGGTTTATGTGGGCGTAACCAGTCATGCACCTGGCATGACAGGGCGAGCGCATCTGGTCGACAATACTGCTGAGCGAGACGCATTCTATGCGAGCTTGGATGAGCAGCGTAAAGATATCGAAAATTCAGGTGCTAAAGCACTGATCGTGGTTGCAGCTGAACACTTCGCCAATTTTTTTATGGACAATATGCCGGCGTTTTGTATTGGTCTTGGAGACAAACATGAGGGGCCAATAGAAGACCCTGATTGGTTGCGGATTGAGAAAACTGAGGTGCCTGGCGCGCCAGACTTGGCTAAGCGCATAGCGGTCGAAGTGATGCAAACTGTAGATATCGCTTATGCCGAAGAGTGGAAGTTTGACCATGGCATCATGGTGCCGTTGCACTTCCTAACCCCTCGTTATGACTTACCGATTATCCCGGTTAATATTAATTGTCAGGGGCCGCCATTGACACCTTTGTCCCGAGCATGGGCTTTTGGTGAAGCTTTGCGCAGGGCCTGTGATGCAGTGCCAGAAAAGGTGGCTCTGATTGGAACCGGAGGAATATCACATTGGCCAGCAACGCCAGACTCAGGGAAAATAAATGAGGTCTGGGATCGAGAATTCTTGCGGCGACTCATGAGCCAAGATAAAGAAGCGTTGTTGTCTTATTCAGATGAAGAGACTTACGAACAAGCAGGTCAAGGTGGTTTTGAAATCCGTACCTTTATTGCCGCGGCTGCTGCAGCGCAAGGCCAAGGTGAGTTGCAGTACTATACGGCTGAGCTACCCATCTTTGCAGTGGGATGTACGGTGGCAAAATTTAGCTTGTCAGCTTAGGGAAGCTCTGAGAAAACGATAGTTAATCAGAGGTTGCCTAGTTTGAAGTTGTTTTGCATTTTAAGGCGAATGCAGTCAATCTGACGTTATGACATTTGTGTTACAACCTAAAACTGAAGCTGGCGAGCGCTTGGTTTGTGCTGCTAAGGAGCTTCAAACAGCTTTTGCATCTCGGGCTGCAGCTGCAGATCAAGCTGGCGAAGTGTGCCGAGAAAATTATGATGATCTGATACGTACTGGCGTAGCATCTGCCTTTGTTCCTGTGGAACTGGGTGGCTTCGGACTGCAATCTGTGCATGATTGGATTGTGGGGATTGTTGCATTAGCCAAAGGGGATGGCTCTACCGCCATAGCCATTAACATGCATCTAGGTATTAGTAGAGGCATGGCTCAAGCACACCAAATGGCGAAAGCGCGTGGTGTCAATACCGAAAAAATCGCAGTTCCGTTAAGCAAGATTGTATCGGGTGACATGTTAATGTGTGCCACAGCAACCGAGCCTGGAACTGATTTACACCCAAGGACCGAAGCGGTACGTACGAACGAAGGCTGGTGTATAAACGGTCATAAAATTTTTGTCACCATGTCTCCGATAGCGACCCATCTAGGCATGAATCTGCGTATGCGTGATGACGATGGTGACCACTTGGTGACTACTCTGTTGCCTATAGATACCCCAGGTTTAATCCCACAAGATGATTGGGATGCGCTGGGTATGCGTGCTTCTGGAAGCCAGTCTGTGGTATTTGAAAATGCGCATGTGCCGTTCTCTGCGATACGAAAACTTGGTCCTTGGGGGCAATGGAGTGTTGGTGTGCTGATGAATAGGGCGCTGGCAAACTTGCCATTAGTGGGTGCATTTCTTGGCATTGCTGAAGCGGCGCGAGATATTGCCATTGAAAAGTTGGCGACTCAAAAACGAGTAGGTGAAGCCGTTGCAGATTACTCTGGTGTTCAACACCTTGTGGGCGAAATGGAAATAGAGCTGGCTAAGTGTCAGGCGATATTAGGTGCTGCGGCAAGCAACGTTGATGAATTCTTAGCCCGACATGAACAGCAGCAACCTACCATGGAGGCGGCGCATGAATTGATGAAAGACTATCAAGCGGCGAAATGGGTAGTCAATAGAGGCGCTATAGATATAGTCAGCAAGGCCATGGATCTAATGGGTGGCTCGGGATATACCAATAGCCATCCGTTAGCGCGACTATATAGAGATGTTAGGGCGGGTCCGTTTATGCAGCCATTTGCTGTTACCCAGGCGCGCGAATACGTTGGGCAAGTCACCCTAGGTAAGGCCGGATAACACACGCTCCCAGCTTTGAACGATTCTATGTAAATTGGGTCTATAGTAGTTCAGCTCAACTATATCGAAGAAAAAGGTCCCCCATGTATTTCTCCGTTCGGACACGACGCGTGCATTTGGCCCGCGGTGTTGACTAAATTCGAAGTGCGCAGCAACAGTGGCTAAGCTTGTGCAAACAGATTCACATACCACTCACTCGCACTGAAGGGTTACCGACCTGTGGTAGTGCTGGATATGATTGTATTTCTTTATGTGGTTGATCGTCAGTGAGTTCCGTTCCAAAAATATCTAAAGTAAGGGCTACGCTGGCGGCGTTGTTGGTTGTTTTCTGGTGTGTTTTTGGGGCTCTGACGATGTTGGTTGCTAGAGGTTTGCGGTTAGGTATCGACGTCTTTGTTCTAGGCAGTGTGGTGCGAGGCTCCTTTGTGGCTGCTGCGGTAGATGGGAATTTCAACAATACGCCAGGTTTACCGATTAATTTGGACGTGCCGGCCATACCCTTGAAGTACCTGAAGCAGTATTTTGGTCCGGGGGCTCAGTCCTATTTGGATTATTCCTAGAATGCCTAAAGCGACTTGGCATGGTTGTGCAATTTGTTTAGCAAAGTAGCGTTGGTTATTGCCAAGTGCCATATATCTGCATAACTCTTTAGCTGCATAGGCTGTTGTCGATGTTCGTCGGCGATTTTTGTTAGGTATTTGCCGTGCTGTAGAAATATTTTATAGGCTTCACGTAGGCTATTGTTCGGATCGAACATGTGCGTAGGCAGGGATGCAATGCCGTTGACCTCAATGACGACAAAATCACCTTGTCTGAATTTTTCCTCACTCTGGGTTTTTACATCTAAGCGCCCGAAGTTGAAACCGGGCTGGCTGTCGCAGACCGCACTAACGGCACGCTCATGCTTGGGTGTGAGCAGATGTGTGTCGTGGGTAAACACGCCAGTGGTCGGTAAAACGGTTGTGATTGTTGGTCAAGGTTAAGATGGAATCTACGCTGTTGCCTACTTACTGTGGGAAAGTGCTTTTGATTGATGCCAGTAATTTTGTTGAGCCCTTGCTGGCGTATGAAGAACACCCGATATTCAAGCTCAAAAAGTGTAAAGGCTTGGAGTAAATAGGCACTCTGCACAACAGTGATGACAGCACCCACCTCAGCCTGATGACTGATTTTGACAATCCCCTTCCCCACAGCCCCAATATCGGGTTTCAGAATTAACGGGTAGCCATGCTTATCGGCAAAAGATTCAACTGCAGTAGCCAGGTCTGCAGCACAGGTTGGTGTCAGTAGGTAGAGGTAGTACGGGGCCTCGAAAATCCGTG
>JAADHW010000349.1 GCA_013151695.1 Gammaproteobacteria bacterium | reverse complement strand
TCATCACAACGGACCTTACCTATCACCTTGGCCTGGCAAGATACGCTGTTAACAAAGTACTCTACATGCTCATCTGCAATCTGCACTACCACACCAATTTCTTCGTTAAACAAATACTCCAACGCACCCACACCAGCATCGATGTATAGATCAAACCCACAACGACCCGCAAACGCCATCTCCAAAAGTGTGGTTATCAACCCACCGTCTGAACGATCGTGCATAGCCAGAAGGTCATGCTCCCGCTTGGCCTGCACCAGGCAATCTAAGAGGCCTCGTAATGCTTGAGGGGACTCTACATCTGGTGCTTGATCGCCTAACTGTTGATAAACTTGGGCCAAAGCACTCGCGCCCATGCGTAGCTGGCCAAAATCTAACAACACCAATTTACTGTTTTGCACAGGCTGAAGCTGAGGCGTATGGGTGAGTCGAACATCAGTTACCGGCGCGAATGCGGTAACGATGAGGCTCATCGGCGACACAACATTCTTCTCCACGCCTTCAGTACGCCAGCGGGTTTGCATGGACAACGAGTCTTTTCCTACAGGAATCGCAATACCCAAGGCAGGACAAAACTCCTCTCCTACAGCAGTCACCGCATCAAACAAACTTTGGTCTTCAATATCTGTACCTGCAGCAGCCATCCAATTGGCTGACAAAACAACTCGATCTATACTTTCGATATCTGCACATACAAGATTGGTGAGAGACTCAGCCACAGCCATACGCGCCGAAGCAGCAGGTGATATCAACGCTAGTGGGCTACGTTCACCGATGGCAAACGCTTCGCCGGCAAAGCTTCGATAACCTCGAATGGTCACAGCAGCATCCGCTACCGGGGTTTGCCACGGCCCGACCATAGGCTGGCACGCCACCAGCCCAGTAATCGAACGATCACCGATGGTGATTAGAAATTGCTTGCTGGCCACAACAGGAAAGTGCAATACCCTGTTAATAGCTTGCACCAAATCAATTTCGGTAAGATCCAGAGCCACATTGGATATCGGTTGGCGAGCAAATTGCCGCTGCATTTTTGGCGGCTTTCCCAACAACACATCTAAAGGCATTTGCACGGCATGATTATCAAATTGCCGGTCATACACTTGTAGCAAACCGTCCTCAGTAGACTCACCCACCACCGCATAAGGACAACGTTCGCGTTTGCATATTTGCTTGAACACCTCAACATATTGCGCATCAATACCCATAACGTAACGCTCTTGCGCTTCGTTACACCATATCTCCAACGGCGACATGCCCATGTCGGCGTTAGGCACGTCTCGTAATCGAAAAGCCCCTCCAGCGTTGGCATCATGGACTAGCTCGGGTAACGCATTAGACAACCCCCCTGCACCGACATCATGAATCAGACGGATAGGATTTGATTCGCCCAGCGCACAGCAAGCATCAATGACTTCTTGGCAACGACGCTCCATTTCTGGATTGCCACGCTGAACTGAAGCAAAATCAAGCTCCGAGGCACTACTACCACTGGCCACACTAGAGGCTGCACTGCCACCTAAACCAATAAGCATGGCTGGCCCTCCCAGTACAACTAATGCGGTACCCGCAGGAAAGTCTTTAGAGTGCACGTGTTCACCACGAACAGAACCTACACCGCCGGCAATCATTATGGGCTTGTGATAACCGCGCAACTGACCATTTATGCACATTTCGAAAGTGCGAAAGTAGCCGCTAATTGCCGGGCGTCCAAACTCGTTATTAAAACTGGCGCCACCGATCGGTCCTTGCAACATAATGTCCAATGCAGATGCTATGTGATCGGGCTTACCGGTGGATATTTCCCAAGGTTGTGTAAACCCCGGAATATTCAAATGCGAGGTGGTAAAACCTGTTAAACCGGCTTTCGGCTTAGATCCCCTTCCCACTGCGCCTTCATCTCTAATTTCCCCACCTGATCCAGTTGCTGCACCCGCAAACGGGGCTATCGCTGTGGGGTGATTATGCGTCTCAACTTTCATTAGAATATGAATGTCTTCTTGGTGATAACGATAAGCTTGTGAGTCGCCATCAACCCACAAGCGCTCATCCTGCGCACCTTCAATCACCGCCGCGTTGTCACTGTAGGCACTCAACACACCGCGTCCATTTATCTGCTTGTGTGTGTTGCGAATCATGCCGAATAGAGATTTGCTGTGTGCAACCCCGTCTACCGACCACTCGGCGTTGAATATTTTGTGCCGACAATGTTCTGAATTAGCTTGCGCGAACATCATCAGCTCGACATCTGTTGGGTCTCGTTGCATCTGCATATAAGAGACACAAAGATATTCGATTTCCTCATCTGACAACGCCAAGCCGAGGGATATATTGGCTTGTTCCAGAGCCACGCGACCTTGCGTTAACAAGCTAACGTTGCGCAGCGGTTTGGGTGCATGCTGTGCAAAAGTGCTTGAAAAATCTTCGTGCTCGGAACAGCTTTGGGTCATGCGATCGTGTAAGTAATCTAAGTTTATTTGTGATGCAGCAACACCCGCATCTTCAGAAACAAACCACCGAACACCGCGCTCAACACGCTCAACTTTTTCCAAACCACAGATGGTAAAGATATCTGTGGCCTTACTTGACCAGGGCGAAATAGTGCCGCTGCGCGGCATCACCGTCACCACCCGCAAACCATGACTGGAGGAAAAGTGACTGGTAGGTAAGTTTTGATCGGGCCCATAGTCCAACAAGCTGTTCACGCGCTCCAACTCCGAGCCCGTCAATTGAGCACGCAGCTTTAATGCGTGAACATATTCCGCATAACATATCTGCGGTAGATGTTTTTGTACTTTTGATAAGGCAAACGTACTTAACGCCGATTTACCCGGTACAACGAGAATGTTGGTGAGATTCAATACAACTCCGGTTTCATTTTTGTCCGTTCTTTTGTTTGGCAACAAAGAAACGTTTGGCAGCAAAGAAATCGCGTATCAATGCACTGCAGTCACTAGACAATACATCGTACTCAACTTCCACGCGGTGATTTAGCCATTCACTATTTAGCACGGGATGACTAACGATGGCTCCAGACTTCGGCTCCAAGGCACCAATGACCAACCTTTGTATACGCGCATGAACCAACGCACCCGCACACATCATGCAGGGCTCTAAGGTCACGTATAACGTGGTTTGCGGTAAACGATAGTTTTGCAACGCTACCCCGGCTTGGCGAAGCGCTTGAATTTCTGCGTGGGCGGTTGCATCTTTGTTAGAGATAGGCTGATTGAAACCCTCACCTAGTATCTGGTCAGCCCGCACCAATACTGCCCCTACGGGCACCTCATCAAGGCGCTGAGCTTTGTTTGCCAGTGTCAGCGCATGCGCCATCCAACGCTGATCAACCTCTCGATTCACACCTTCACGCCGCTAAAATCCTAATTATTCCCATTCAATGGTCGCTGGTGGCTTGCTTGAAATGTCATAAACTACTCTAGATATAGAATCTATCTCATTGATTATTCTATTAGAAACCAGCTCAATAAATTCATAGGGTAAGCGCGCACTGCGAGCTGTCATGAAATCGATGGTTTCTACCGCGCGCAGCGCGATGACGTGCTCATAACGGCGAGCATCCCCCACTACGCCTACGGAGCTCACCGGCAGATAGACTGCAAAGGCCTGGCTTACTTTGTCGTATAAGTCTGCTTTGCGCAGCTCTTCAATAAAAATGAAATCAGCTTGGCGCAGCACTTGAGCGAAAGCTGCCTTCACTTCACCGAGGATGCGCACGCCAAGACCCGGCCCCGGAAACGGATGCCTAAACACTAATGAGTGCGGCAATCCTAAGTGTAAACCGATCTTACGTACTTCATCTTTGAACAATTCACGTAAGGGTTCCACCAAGCCTAAAGCCATACGTTCAGGCAATCCACCGACATTATGATGAGACTTAATGACATGGGCTTTGCCATATTTTGATGCCGCCGACTCGATGACATCTGGGTAGATGGTGCCTTGAGCCAACCACTTTACGCCTTCAATCTTTTTGGCTTCGCGATCAAACACATCAATAAACGTCGCGCCAATGATCTTGCGCTTAGTTTCTGGATCTTCAACACCTTTTAGTTTGTCTAAGAATTCGTCTTGCGCTGCAACAGTGATGACTTTCAGTGGCAAGGTGTTACCCACCCCAGATTCTGCTGAAAAGGCCGCTTCTACCTCTGCTCGCTCTTCATGCCTAAGCAAACCATTGTCGACAAATATGCAGGTCAGCTGGTCATCAATGGCGCGGGCGAGCAAGGCGGCAACCACGGATGAGTCTACCCCACCGGACAAGCCCAGGATGACTTGATCATCACCCACTTGTTGGCGAACCCGGGTAATTGCGTCGTCTACAATGTTGGCCGGCGTCCACTTACCATCACAACCACATATATCCTTGGCAAAACGTTGTAACAACATACCGCCGCTTTGTGTATGGGTCACCTCGGGGTGGAATTGAACCCCATATAAATGACGATCAGCATCTTCCATTGCCGCTATGGGGG
>JAADHW010000212.1 GCA_013151695.1 Gammaproteobacteria bacterium | reverse complement strand
TCGGCGCAAGGTTTAGAGAATGCGCCGGTCGATCTCTTTTGCTCACAAAGCGAAATTTCAACCAACGCCTGCCCCTTTGGATGAGCCGCATGCAGGCCAAGAAGCTTATGGTCCAAGTGAAAAAGCTAGCGCAGTTCCCAGTATTGTTGGAAACCTGGCGAACTTGTTTGGATGATGAGTTCGACCTGCCAAACTTATTAGAAATGTTGGGCGAAGTGCAAAGCGGTCACATCAAATGGACCTTTGTCACCACCACTACACCTAGCCCGTTTGCACAAAATCTGACTTTCAATCAGGTCAGCAGATATATGTATGCCGACGATACACCTGAAGATGGCCAACCAAGTGATTTGTCGACAGATCTCATCGCACAAGCGTTACGTGATGAAAGCTTACGACCCAAAATCGATCAACAAGTTGTTGACGAATTTATTGCCAAACGGCAACGCCGTTTTCCAGGCTACGAACCAACAACACAAGAAGATTGGGGCGAATGGCTGAAAGAGCGCATCCTCATTCCAGCCAACGAGCTACCGGAGGATATGGATCTGCCTGGTGATGCTCGCTGGCTCAAATTAGATAAACGCATGTGGCTGACCCACAAGGAATTGGTTAAGGGTTTGATCGCATCCGGTTTAATGGGTACTGAACTGATCGATGTGACACCGGGCTCTTACGCAGATTTACCAGAGCTTGAAGAAATTCGCTCAGCACATCAGTTGGCTCGCGAAATACTGTCATTCTATGGCCCGTTAACCGAGCCTCAAATTGAAACCATTTTACCCAGCGTTGCAGAAAACGTTGTCAGTGAAGACGAGACCTATATCGTTGGAGAGCTTATTAGCAAGGACTCGGCTCGAAGATGGTGTGATGCGGAAAATCTCGAAATTCTCATGCGCTTTCAACGCGCGGCTAGACGCTCAACCTTCGAGGCTAAAGCTGCCAAAGATCTTCCATTGTTTTGGGCAGCGTTGCATAAATTACACAATGTCGATAATCAACATAATGCGCTATTTGCTCTAGAAAGCCTGCGTGGATATTGCACCCATGCCTCGACTTGGTTGCAGGACTTGATGGCAAATCGGTTGATAGGGTTTTCTAATCATCGCTGGTCGAACATTCTGCAAAGTTATGGTCTGGCTTGGCAAGGGGTCGACAACGAACAAATAACTGTCGCCTACCCCGAGGAGCTAGAAATGCTTGGCTCAACCGAGCAATCACATGAAATCACCCAAGCTTTCAATGACCCTCAAGCAAGTTATACATTCAGCCAAATAGCGCAGATAAAACAAGACAGCCCACAGGGGCTGAACAAGCCATGGTGGCAAGCGGTTTGGCAAGGTCAGATTAGCAGCGATTCGATTGACCCTTTGTTACAAGGGGTTGAGAAAAAATTTAACCTTAGCGACCTAGAGGCTGCCGTTAGCAGCCGTCGTAGACTACGAAAAATACCCAAGGCCTGGACCGGCAACTGGCATTTAACGCCGCGTGCACAGCAACCAGATCCGCTGACTCGCTTAGAGTCTGACAAGGATCGGGTGCGCCTGCTTCTAGATCGTTATGGTTTTGTTAACAGAGACATCATCAACCGTGAGAACATGCCAGCATATGGCAGTAAATGGCGTTGGCAGCACGCTTTTCGAGCCCTACGTATCATGGAATTGGGTGGTGAAGTGATCACTGGGCACTTCTTCCTAGACATGGCAACCCCACAATTCATTACCCCTAGAGCTTTGAGCGAATTACAAACCAATCTACCTGGTCCGCAAACATTTTGGATCGCAGCTAACGACCCTGTATCTCCCTGCGCTCTCAGCCTCGATTGGAACGAGCTACCGCAACGTAGGCGCGGTAACTATTTGGTCTTTCACCAATCACAACTGGCCTTGGTGGTGGTCAACTATGGCAAGGAGCTAAGTTACTATTTGCCTTGGGACCACCCCAAGTTACACCTCGTCAACGCAGTATTATGCCATTTACTGCAGTTAGGGCGTTCACGAATCAGCGTATTAAAAATCAATGGTGTGCCTGCGAAATCTAGCCCTTACCTAGCGCCGCTGGGTGCCCAATTTCAATTGGCGCAAGACCACAAGAGCGTGTTCCTAGAACAAACTTTTTAGCGATGGTCTATTCGGCAAGACGACAAAACACCGCCTAATAAGCTATACAGGCATATTCGAATTTCGAACCTCAAAAGAAGCTTGCTCAATAGCACCAATTGCTCGCAAAATGGCAGCCACCTGGTGGAGCAATGGCATGCGAATATATACTCACGAAGACTGCTTACAACATGAAGTTGCGCCTGGGCATCCTGAAAATACCGAGCGGCTGACCAGCCTAATTACACAGATAAAGTCTAGCGAACTTGCAGAGCATTTACGGAGCGCGCCATCGGTAGAAGCAAAAGATGTATTGGCCGCCCACGCTTCGTCGCACCTTAGCTTTCTCGAATCTATGTTGCCCGAGCAAGATGTCGTTCCGGTAGACGCTGACACCTGGATGGGGCCGCACAGCATGTCCGCCGCACTACATGCAGCCGGCGCTGTTTGTGCCGGAGTTCGCGATGTGATGTCAAATACGTCCAATCGAGTCTTCTGCGCCGTGCGCCCTCCAGGACATCATGCCGAACGCAACAATGCCATGGGGTTTTGCTTGTTCAACAGCATTGCAATTGGCGCTCATCACGCCCTACAAAACGAAAACGTCGAACGCGTGGCGATCTTGGACTTCGATGTCCATCACGGCAATGGTAGCGTAGACATCTTTGCTGATTGTCCTGATGTACTCGTCTGCTCAAGCTTTCAACACCCACACTTCCCAAACCGAAAACATGACATCAAACGATCCAATATCGTTTATTCGCCCTTAGACGCTGGCACCACTGGACCGCAGTGACCGCAGTTCCGTAAGATCATCGAGCAACACTGGTTACCTGCGTTGGCCACACACCAACCAGATTTGATACTGGTTTCGGCTGGATTTGACGCTCACCAACTCGATCCCCTGGCTGATATCAACCTGTTGGAGGACGACTTTACATGGATTACTGAACTTATTGTTGATGCCGCTGAAACCTATTGTGCAGGGAGGGTAGTTTCGGCCCTTGAAGGCGGCTACCACCTTGAGTCTCTGAATAGTAGCGCACTGGCGCATTTACGTGCGTTAGCTTGATATTCCAGTTGCAGCAGCCAACAAATTCACCATGACCAAAACGCTGCCACGCTTTCTGTGTTGTCTCAGCTTGGTGTGTAGTGTGGCATGGAACCAACAAAGTCTCGCACAAGATCTCGCACAAGATCTCGAAGGACAAGATCCCACATCGCTACAGGCGCTCAAGGCAAAACTCAACACGCTGAGAACACGCCACAATATTCCTACGCTGGCTGCAAGCTTGATTAGCGAGCCGCATTCAAGTCAATTTATAACCCTCGGTCTTGACCCAAATACGCCACTGCGCTGGGGCTCCATAACAAAGATCATCACGGGATTGTGCATTCTTAAACTGGCAGAGCAAAAACTGATTGATCTACACGCACCCTTGGCAGATTACGTCGATCAACATCAATGGCAGAATAAATGGAGAAGCACACACCCCGTTCGTGTCATACACCTAATCGAGCTCACAGCTGGATTCACTGACATCTCTAGGGAGGAATTCAATCACAACAAACCCATTAGTCTGGTGCAAGCGCTCGCCCTCAATCCGGCACATCGAAGAACACGCTGGCCACCCGGGTTGCAACATAGTTATTCCAATATGGTACCTGGACTATCGCAATTACTGATCGAAACCATAACTGGCAAGCAATTTGAACAAGCAGCATTTGACTTAGTGCTCACACCCCTTGGCTTTACCGCTGCCAGCTTCACAGTAGACAACAAACTACCAGGCGGTTTCGAGGCAGATGGCAAAACCTCGCTGCCGTATTGGCATATGACGTTTCCAGCCTATGGGGCACTCAACGCATCCATCGCAGATTTAACCAAGCTTATGCACGGCATATTGGGTAGTGGACATCTTAGCGCTTGGCAAATTCAACACTTATTAGTACCGCGCAGCAGTTTGGCCAGTAGGCAGGGGTTTATGTTCGCGTACGCATCACATTTCTATGCCAGAATCCGTTCTGGTCATGTCTGGCACAGCCACGGTGGCGACGCGGACGGCTACCGTTCACGCCTTGCCATCATGACCCACTCACAGCGAGGATACATCGCCTCGATCAACACTGACAATCCAAGGGCTCTGCGGCAAATCGAAACTGTATTGGAAAACTATCTTACGGCGGACATCACGATACCATCCCCACCCAAATCCGCAGTTATGGACGCTGCAAAACTAGCTGCATTTGTCGGTAAATACTATCCAACATCAACACGATTCGGCGTTGAGACGTGGTCGGCTGGCACGTTACCTGTTTTGGAAATTAGTATCGCCGACAATCAGCAAACCCTGCTGGCTAAAACAAGCAAGCGAACAGTCGAGCTAATTACCGTCACTCAAACCACTTTCCGGCGAGCCCACGAGCCGACCGCAACGGTGTCATTTAACAAAACAGATGGTCAACTTTATCTACAAGGGGTTTTAGGTAATTTCGCCCGGCTCGACAATTGTCCTAGTTTTCTTAGTCAGGACGCTTGTAATCTTTGATATTCTAGTTGGTACAGCACATCCGCCGGAGAACAACTGTTGAATCCTATCGAGGTCGCTACCGGGTACTACGACGAAATCAATCGACGTAGCCAGGAAATCGAAATAGCCCGGCAGATGCCTGGGGATCTAGCGGCTCGCATGGCACAAGATGGATTATTTCGAATGCTGGTGCCTGAGCAATATGGCGGACAACAGTGTCACCCTCAGGTGTTCTTTGACACCTTGGAACAACTCGCGCGAGCAGACGGGGCCGTTGGCTGGTGCGCAATGATTGCATCTACCACCGGCATGCTCAGTGCATCGCTACCCAAAGAATGGGCGAATACAATTTACACTAGCAATCCCAACGTTATTACCGTTGGCGTAACCGCCCCCATCGGTAAAGCTCAACCAACAAGCAGCGGGCTCAAGGTCAGTGGGCGCTGGCCATTCGGTAGCGGTAGTCAGGTTGCAGATTGGATTTGCGGAGGTTGTATGGTGCTAGAAAATGCCAAACCGCGCGTCAACAAACACGGTTTACCAGAACCTGTGCTGGTTTTCTTCGAGGCTAAGGAAGTGACCATTCATGACACCTGGGAAACTTCCGGGCTTCGTGGAACAGGTAGTCATGATATTGAGGTAACCGAACTATCAGTCCCTGAAGGGCGATGGGTAATATTAGGCAAGCGCGCAAAGATTGACACGCCACTGTATCGGTTCCCAACATTTGGCTTACTCGCCCTCGGGGTTTCGGCGGTATCAATTGGCATTGCCCAACGAGCAATAGACGAATTTATTGATCTCGCCGGTGGCAAAACACCCACTGGGTCAAGCCGGGCATTAGCTAATCGCCCCCTGGTTCAACGAGATTTGGCCATTGCAGTGGCAAAACTTGATGCAGCCAGAGCATTGACCCGAACTTATATTGATCAGGCTTGGCAAGCTGCCAGCAGTGATGGCCGGTTAAGCCAAGAAATGAAGGCCAACCTTCGCCTGGCAGCAAGCAACAATGCTTGGTCAGCGGTGGAAATTGTGGATACGCTCTACCATGCTGGGGGCGGCACCTCTATATATACCAAAAACAAACTTCAGCAGTGTTTTCGCGATGTGCACATCCCCACCCAGCACATCATGGTGGGCCAACCCACCTTCGAGGTGGTAGGCAAGGTGAAACTCGGGCTTGACCCCAAACAACCCCTCTAACTTTTAGCGAAGCTTAGCTAATACTCCCAGCCACGGCTTCGAATCACGCAACAATAGGCGACCTATCAAGATGAAATACTTGTGAGAGCGATAATTCAGCTTGCTTTATAACAGGAAGGTTTGAAAAGATAGCTTTTTACTGCCGTTCCGGGGTCAAAATGCGGCTATCAGTTCTGGCCATAACAATCGGTCTAGCTTGTTGTGCAGCAACCTTTCCAGTTGGTGCCGATATTGAATCTAGTATTGCAGCGGGAAGTGATCCTAACGCAAACCTATCGCGCCTGATGCGCGCACTACGGCATTTGCAACAAAACAATCCCAGCGTTGACGGTAGAAACGAGGTATTAAACATCCTCGACAATGCATCCAACGCGCAACAAGTCAGGCGCAGCCTGCGTAGTTTGCTGCCTGAAGTGACTCGTCAGAATATGTTGCGCGAGCGTAGTGTCCCTGCTTTCAATTCTCGGCGTACCAAGCACATTTCTCGCCTGCCTACTGGGGAGCGCAGTGCATATCTGCAGCCCTTTTCGAGCAACTTAGTTTGGTTAGACTCAACAGATCGCTATCAACCCACCACCGACTTTTGGCTACAAACCTGGGTTGATCAAGGCACTCAAGATGACGCCGACGGTTTTGATGGTTTTGACTCCGAAAGCCGCGGGTTCGCAATCGGCGTCGACTATAATCTCTCTGAAAATTTAGCGTTAGGCATCTCGGCTGGTCGGAATAACGGTGAAGTCAGCTCGGACATATTCGGTGACGATGAACAATACTCTAACGAAATTGCTGTCGCGGTGTTTTACGAGCAAGGTATCCATTCATTTAGCGGCTCATTTAAGCACAGCAAAAGCGAAGTTGATCGTGAACGCATCATTATTGTGGATACCGATACAGCTTCGAGAAGCTTCCGCCTCAACTCAGATTTTCAATCCACGCAAAATACCCTCAGCTTAGGCTATAGCTTGTTTCTCACCCACTCGGACAGCTTCACATTCAGCCCTTATTTGCTGGCAACGTACTCCCATCTTGCAATCGACAATTACATTGAAAGAGGTAGAGGTAGCTTGGCATTGATAGTAGAAACTGATAACGAAGCTCAACTGATCGGCACCCTCGGTGCAAATATGTCTTGGTCCTGGGCGGTAGGAGAATGGCTTGTCGCACCACATATTGGTGTCGCAATTGAACGCGACTTCCGTGCGGATGTGACCACCACTTTTTCGAGGTTCAGTGACGCGCCCACTTCATTGCGTTTTCAAACCACCGGATACAACGTCGAACAAAATCGCTGGCGCTACGCTTTCGGCATCAGTGCACTGCATACCAAGAACGTGAGTGTAAGCATCAACTACGAAGGGCAGCGCAAGAGTGACTATAAGTACGATGCCGCTATAATTAACCTACGTATTCGGATTTGACCAACCAATCCCAGTACCTATGACTAAGTACCTATGAGCCACTCCCACAATCACCACGCACGTACCGACAGCAAACTACTCGGTCGTGCCTTTTTCCTGATTGCTGGATTCATGGTAGTGGAGTTGGTGGCAGGCAT
>JAADHW010000209.1 GCA_013151695.1 Gammaproteobacteria bacterium | reverse complement strand
GGTTGCCGTTGGCGTCGACACAGCGGGTGTGACGCGAACAGCATTGACCGAAGATAGGTTAGACACCATCTACCCCGTACCTTTTTAGATAACTTAATTAGTTTATCGGCCATAATCTTAGAAAATAAAGCTATTTATGCGACAAATCATCATCGAGTGGGTCACAAACCATGCCGTTCTCAATAAAGGTGACGATCTGACTCACGGTGGTAGGGTCAAGCAAGATTCGACGATGCCCCAAGCCTTCAGTGAGTAGTAATTCAGCATTTGGCCAGCATTGGGCAAGGCGTTCGCTTTCATGCCATGATACCAGCCAATCCTCTTTATCGTGGATAACTAAACTTCGCTTAACACCTGTAGTGAGAGGGTAGCTGTCTGCGAACTGTTGCCAGAGCGCATCGCCAAGACGACGGCTAAGCCGGTTTCTCAGTTGTTTCTCGGTTGAGGCAGGGATTTGCATGTACTGACAATAGCGTTGAATTAAGCGACTTAACCCACCAGGAGAGCTGATGCCAACGATATTGGGCACCTTCATTCCAGCATTAATCGCTGCGCTGAGACAGGCGACCCCAAAAGAATGTGCCACAGCGGCATGAAAAGGACCAAGATTTTTTTCAAGCGCAAGTATGACATCGCCTATTTCAAGTAAATGAGTGTGTGTCCCCGCGGTCTGACCATGTGCAGGGGCATCAAAACAAACCACTTGATAACCGGCTTTTAACAGTGGATCGATGAGTCGGTGTAATTGCAGACCACGTCCATTCCAGCCATGTACAAGCAAGACGGTCGGTCCTTCGCCCCATACCCATGCTTGGATTTGCTTATCGTGCACCTTAAGTGAACACTCACTTGCACGAATCTGCATACGTCGTTCACGGTTACTGGCAGAGAATCGGCGAGTACGTGACCAAAGTCGACATGCCCACCAACTCATTAGTCGAGGTAAACGTGGCCCTAATATTTGAAAACCAAGTCGGTTAAGTTTTGTAAACAGATTAGGTTGACGTTGACGTGTTTGTTTAGAATGTTGAGTCGTTGTTGCTGGCTGTTTTTCAGAGGTTAAGTTCATTATTACTCTTAGTGGCAAATCCCTTGGTGCAGAGAAGATACTGGCGATAGCAAGATCTGGCAAGGTCAGCATTATATTTTTTGTGTTGAGAACCAAAACAAGGACTTATAAGGAGGCGGAGGTGCGGCTGATTTTAGTGCATCAGGGAAGTCTTATACACAGTTCGTGGAACAATCATCAATTTTTACGGGGAATTTAGTAGAATAGTGAATTAAACGCTATAACAACCGTGAAACACCTTGATTTGTATAGAGAAAACAAGATTGGTCAAAAAACACCCAGTTTAATAAAAATGTCATAAAAGACCGTTTAAAAGTCCCTTTAAAATGATTAATCCACAGACTTATCCACAGAATTTGTGGATAAAACCGAAACTTGAAAAGCACACAAGCTGTTAGGCAACATAAGTTAGAAACTAAGTGAGGTATAACCGCCAACTCGTCAAAATAGAGGGAGCTAATGAGGTGTATTCGGGAAGCGTAAGGTGATGCGTAATCCAGCATTATCTTGGTTGCTCAAGAGCAGTTGGCCGTCATAGGCTTCGATGATTTCTTTTACTACCGCCAGCCCAATTCCCTGACCGGCGACCGCTTCATCAGCACGCATACCGCGAAGTAAAATATGTTCGATTTTGTCTTTAGGTATTCCTGGCCCATCATCAACGAGGGTAATTTCGATCTTATCCGCACGCACTTCGACGCGACACTCAATTTGTTGTTGGCACCACTTACAAGCATTGTCTAACAAGTTGCCAAATAGCTCAGTCATATCACCTAGGTCAGCGCGAATCGTAAAATCATCAGAAATAGACAATTTGAATTGAATTTGTTTGTCGGCATACACTTTTTGTAAGGCTCTGGTGAGTGTTTCAATAATAGGGCGAAGTAGAATCGGGCTAATTAAACCTGAGCGACCGGCGGTGGCAGCGCGTTGTAGTTGGTAGTCAATGCTTTGATGAATTCGGCCTGCTTGCTCGCGTACCGTTTCTGGATCATCGATAGCACCTTGTAGGACGGCAAGCGGTGTTTTTAAGCTGTGTGCTAAATCAGCAAGAGCATGTCGATAACGTTGTTGCTGGGCACGCTCATGCGTGAGTAGGGCGTTTAAATTGCCCGTCAGTCCTTCAAGTTCAGCAGGGTATTGGCTGATGAGTTGTTCCTGCTTGCCTTGTTCGATACGTGCTAACTCATTGGCAACTGTCCGTAGTGGTCGTAACCCCCAACGCAGCACCAATAACTGGGCAATGAGTAATAATACTGCCATGCCGCCGAGCCAACCCCAAAGGGTTTGCCGATAGCCACTTATCTGGGCGATAAATACGCTCGTGTCTTCTGACAAGGTGAAGGTAATAGGAATAGTCGATTCACCGACTTGCCATTCAATTGCATAGCTCATTGCAAAGCCTTTGGGATCGTTTAGTAACTCAAAGCTTTCTTCACCCGTAGGCAGGTTGGCATGAAAATGCGGTTTGGTTGAGATAACAGATTGAGATTGCCAGACGGGTTGTTGTTCACGGTACACCCACGCATACAGACCACTATCAGGTTGGTTGAGTTGAACCAGTGCGGACTTTTCTGGCAGGGTAATTTTGCCAGACTCGCTGACCTCGGTTTCACCAATGAGTAAATAAAGCTGACCACGGAGTCGTTCTTGAATCGCGGTGAGGGCGGAATCTTCAAAAGCACGATCTAAGGCTAAGCCCGTTAAAACAAGAAACACTGTCAGTACCAATCCGGCACCGATAATTGTGCGTGCATTAATGGATAGTTTCATTAACTCGTCGCGTCGAGGGTAAACCGATACCCTCGACCACGCATGGTTTCAATGGGCAGCAGACTGGCATCTGGATCCAGTTTTTTGCGCAAGCGACCCACCATTACCTCAATCACATTACTATCCCGATCATCATCGTGGGGGTAGAGGTAGTCGGCTAATTCCGCTTTAGAAATGACTTCGCCTGCGTGGCGTATCAGGTGTTCGAGTAGACGGTACTCAAAGGTGGTGAGATCAATATTGGCGGCATTCAAACTGACTTGTTGTTTTGAAAAGTCGATCTCAAGAGGGCCGCACTGCATTTGGTCTGTTGCGGTGGCATGGCTGCTTCGACGCAATAGGGCACGCAAGCGAGCAATAAGCTCTTCAAAATGAAACGGTTTGGTGAGGTAGTCATCAGCGCCGGCTTCAAGCCCAGCGACTTTATCTTGCCAACTACCGCGTGCGGTGAGTACCAGAATAGGCAGGCTATTACCTTCTTCCCGTAGCGTGCGGATAACCTCGCTGCCAGACATTTTAGGTAAGCCTAAATCCACAATCGCGGCATCAATCGGGTATTCGCGGGCATTGAATAGACCATCTTCACCATCACTACTGCAATCGACCATATAGCCTTCGGCTTCTAGTTGGTTTCGCAATTGCTCAAGGATAGCGGCTTCGTCTTCAATGATCAGTATGCGCATAAGTGACCTATCGAAAACGTCCGTTAGCAGCATTAACGCGAACAACACGAACCACGCCTTTTCGAGTTAGTATTTTAATACGGTAAAATGTCTTGCCATTTCGATGCAGGGTTTCAACAGCAAGGATGCGCCCCCCGAGTTTATGTTGAACAAGTGATGCTGCTTCACCGGGTCCAATACCGTGTTGGTATTGCTTGGCTTGGGCAAGGTTCGCCTGTGTTGTTATGAGCAGTAGGCAAAGGATTAATGTTTTTAAAATATTCATTTCGCTAGCATACACGTAACAGGTGCTTGGCTGGAACCACTCGCCGTCTTAAATACCTTTAGGCGAGTGGTAGGCGACCTGTTAGAAGTTGAATAGAAAACCTAAGCTACTATGTCCGCCGCCATGACCACCTCCGTGCCCACGACGGTAGCCATGTCCGCCACCGTGACCACCACCATACCCGAGAACGACGCCAATATGAGGAGCGTAACCGTAATTAGAATAGCCGTGACCTCTACGACGGTAATAATGATCATCATCACTTGAATCACGGTAGCCATCACGATATCCGTGCCGATAATCGCTTCTACCGTGGCCATTGTTATAGTAGTGGTCACTGGCATTAGCCGTATTCGACACTAACATGGGAACAGAGATACTGGCTGCGAGTACCAATGTTGATAAAAGATTCCGAATTTTCATGATGTTCTCCTTAAATATCCATTTGTCATGATCGTGGAGAAGGCTTTCCTTGACCACATGGGTAGATTACAGAGGTTTCGCTGAACTGAACCTGAACGGCAGATTAGATATTTAGTCTACATAATTCAGTAGGTTATGATTTTTCCTGTCAGAAATAGCTTTTTTATGGGCTATCAAAAAGGACTTTGCTTGTGGTAACGCCTGCGAACAGGCAAAATGCGCGCTTGAATTTTCACGATCATATAAAGGTAAGGAGCCATTCATGAAACTGATTCTATTAGGTGCACCAGGCGCGGGTAAGGGTACTGTTGCAAAAATGTTGACTGAGCTT
>JAADHW010000095.1 GCA_013151695.1 Gammaproteobacteria bacterium | reverse complement strand
GAGTTCTTAGCCGAAGCACATGAGCGAGTGTGAACTCGGTCACGTTCCAACATTTTTCTTACATTTGCCTTAAAAGCACAACCTGGTTCACGGGAAAAGCCCTCACTCTACCTAGACTTCTAATCAAGCGTTGTTGGAGAGCATCGCTACGTGAGGACAAGGACAGCCTAGTTGTTTTCCTAAGTAGGAGAGAGGCAATTGGGTCAAGAGAGACATCAAGCGACAGGTAAGGTCGTACTGGGAATTTTCGTAAGTTTCATTCTAAGCGCCTGTTCGTCAGGTAGCGAATCTGGCTCTTCTGAAGAGTTATTGGGTGCGTTTACGGTTTCCGGCAGCGTCGGTGACGGCCCCATTGTGGGCGCGGAGGTATTGTTAGTTGATGCCAACGGAAGCTTGGTAGGTTCAACCACCAGTAATGACCAAGCTCGCTACACCATTGATATTCCTGGAGATACGCCCCTACCCGTAACCGTCGCGGCATCTGGCGGCACAGATTTAGTCACAGGGTTTGCTGCAGACTTCGAGTTGTCTGCATTGGTCCACACTACGGGTGAACAAAATCTAAATATATCTCCGTTGACCACTTTGGTAGCTCGATCGGTTCAGTGTGGCAACAACATCAGTGTGGCTAATCTCGCTGACACCCTTGCTGACAGATGGAGTGCAGTGCGTCGTAGTTTGGATATTGGTATTGACAGTGTAGCCATGGGTGACCCGATGTCGAGGTTGGTAGGTACTGAAAATGTTGAAACCTTTGTATTAGCCAATGAGGCTGCGGGAGAGTGGATTCGCCGCACGGGTAGTGGGTTAAACGCTTCAGGAGAAATCATAGAACTAGACGAGGTCGTCGAAGTACTGGCCTGCGATCTTGCTGATGGCGAAATGGATGGGCGGCTTCTTTCAGCCGTTGGCGATAGAGATGTAAGGGTTCTAGGCACCGCCAAGGCAGCCGAAATTGGTGTGCGACTTGAAGTGTTGGCTGGGCGTCTTGAGGTTAATAGTTTCGATGCGAGCGAGGCGATGAACAATGCCATACGTTCGATAATGCCTGAGAAACAAGATGCTGATGTCAATAGCGTACCGGTCACATCCTCTGCGATTGATCAAGCCATTGCCAGTATCCGTGTACTTCAAAGTGTTTACGGCGATAGCGAGCTGAACGAGTTGGCTCAAACGTTGATGACCATTGATCCAAGTGACATTGCCGCAACGGTTGATGCTGCCTTATCAACGGCTGTGCAGAATACGCTGACGGGGTTTCCACAAAGAGTAGCCTTGGCAGATGAAAGTGAAATTCGACAGTTGAATGAAGCCACTCAAGAGCAATCCACTGCACCTGCCCCAATTATTTCGTTTGCTGCAAACCCAAGCAGCGTTGCAACAAATACCTCTACCACCCTCACCTGGGCAAGCACCGGCGCCAACGAATGTGTGGCCGGCGGCGACTGGAGTGGTGAAATGGGTTTGCAGGGGGCTTTTCAAACGCTGCCTCTGGTTCAAGACTCAAGCTTCAATCTGACTTGTGTTGGGTTGGGTGGGGTAACTTCAGCAGATGTGGTAGTTCGAGTCGAAGCGCCACCGCAGCCACCACAACCGACAGTTTCATTGTTAGCAAGTGCTAGTTCGGTCATACCAGGATCGTCCGTTGAGTTGTCGTGGAGTGCAACGGATGCAAACAACTGCAGCGCCACAGTCGGGTGGACAGGATCGAAAACTGTACAAGGTCAGGAAAGTGTCGGTCCGCTGCAGCAAAGTCAGACATTTGTTTTGGAATGTACGGGAGAGGGTGGAACGGCTACAGACCAAGTTGTTGTCAACGTCGCGCAAGTTCCCTTTCCAACAGTTAATTTGAGTAGCAGCGCCGCAACCATTTTAAGCGGAGAGCAGGTCACTTTGACGTGGTCATCGCTAGAAGCGGATTCTTGTCTTGCCTCGGGTGGATGGTCTGGTAGCCGAGGCTTGTCTGGGCAGATGCTTGTCGGTCCGCTGAATACTGATAGAACATTTGATCTCACTTGTTCAGGAGCGGGTGGTGAAGTAACCAGCTCAGTTTCTATAGACGTACAACAACCATCGTCACCTAGCCTGACCTTCACCTCCAACGTTAGCCAAGTTCAATCCGGTGGTTTTGTAACTCTGGCCTGGGCGACGGCCAATGCCACTGCTTGTGTGGCATCTGCAGGATGGTCTGGTGCGAGAAGTACTGCCGGTCAAACGACACTTGGGCCGTTAGATTCAGATCAAAATTTCGTCCTCACTTGTTCAGGACCGGGTGGTGAAGTTTCCGACTCGTTGAATGTGGCCGTTGAACAGATACCAGTGCCTATTGTGTCGATCGCAGCCAGTAGCACAAATGTACAGCAGGGGTCTTCAACAACCCTTAATTGGAGCGCACAAAATGCAAATAGCTGCGTCGCGTCTAATGGATGGTCGGGCAGTCGGACAACTACCGGTCAGCAAAGTACTGGAAATTTAAACGCCAACACCACATTCACACTCACCTGCACAGGCGCCGGTGGAACTGATGTGGCAAGTGTGGTTGTTAATGTGACAGCAACACCGCCTGCGCCTACGGTCACATTGGCTGCTGGCAGTACCGATATAGAATCGGGTACCAGCACAAACCTATCTTGGTCGTCGCAAAATGCAAGTAGTTGTAGCGCATCGGGCGCCTGGTCTGGCTCACGTTCAACGTCTGGTCAACAATCAACCGGTAACTTAAGCGCTGACACCACCTATACCCTCACTTGTACCGGGCAAGGAGGCACCGATGTTAGTTCTGTAACTGTTCGAGTGAGCGATCCTGCGCCTGTGCCCACCATCAACCTGAGTGTAGACAATACGACAGTTAACTCTGGAGGCACCGCAAACCTGACTTGGACTTCTACTGATACAACAAGCTGTACCGCATCGGGCGGGTGGTCCGGGAGCCAAGCGGTTGCGGGTAGTCGGCAGGTTGGTCCTTTGCAGTCCAGTCAAACCTTTACATTGCAATGTAGTGGTGCCGGTGGAAATGCGCTAGCCATGGTGAGTGTTTCTGTTATGGGCCAGTTGGTACTTGAGTGGCAAGCGCCTAGCGAAAACGTGGACGGAACGGCGGTGATAGGGTTGTCTGCCTATCGCATTCACTACGGCACAAGTAGTGGCCAATATGATGATGTAGCGGAAATAGCCGGGAACCTGTCTACGGCTTCCCTTAATGTTATCCAAGGCACCTATTTTGTTGCGATGACAGCGATAGACTTGGATAGTGAAGAGAGCGGCTTGTCTAACGAAGTACAAATACAGACGCAATAGCCTCCGCGGTCGGAAAAATTCGTTTTGTGATATGCTCGCGATTGGCAAGTCCGCCACTTCCCCATTCGCGAGCATCAAACGGTTTTTAGTTATGCAATTCTCTGCTCTCAATCTTCACCAAGATCTGCTGAGAAATTTGCAGGATTTGGGTTGGAAAGAAACTACTCCCATCCAAGCCCAAGCGTTGCCCGCAATCATTGCTGGGCGCGATGTGATCGGCATTGCCAAAACCGGCAGCGGCAAAACCGGCGCCTTCTCCCTTGGTCTGCTGAATAAAATAGACACCAAGGCGTTTCATGTTCAGGTTCTAATATTGTGTCCTACGCGGGAATTGGCTGATCAAGTGACGCGAGAAATTCGTCGCCTTGCTCGTTACCAGGCGAATACTAAAATCTTGAGCCTATGCGGTGGGGTACCCTTGGGGCGCCAAATTGGTTCGTTGCGCCATGGTGCACACATCATCGTAGGGACACCTGGTCGGATTACAAAGCACATACACAAAGGCACTTTGGATGTCAGCGGCGTGAAATTTGTGGTGTTGGATGAAGCCGATCGAATGCTTGATATGGGCTTCGAAGACGAAGTTACGGGGATTTTGTCGAACATTCGAGCAGACCGGCAAACGCTTTTGTTTTCGGCCACCTTCCAGCCAGAAATTAAATCTTTGTGTGATGCGGTGACCCAAGATGCATGTGTGGTTGATGCAACCGCTGACGAAGCACCCAACAGCATTGAGGAACTTGGCTATGTGACTCACGACGATGAACGTGGGGCAGATCTGGCTTTTATATTGTCCACGCATGATCCGGATCAGGCGATCGTTTTTTGCAATATGAAAGTGACCTGCGATCGAGTTGTGAAGCGGCTAAAGGGCCTGGGATGGTCTAGTGCTGCGTTGCATGGCGATATGGAACAAAAAGATCGTGAGTTGGTGATGATTCTTTTTAAGCAGAAAAGTGTGCGTATACTTGTTGCAACAGACGTTGCAGCACGAGGCTTGGATATTGAGCAACTGGCAGCAGTGGTTAACTATGATTTGCCAGAGCAGCCCGAGGTATACATCCATCGTATTGGGCGCACGGGTCGCGCTGGAGAGTCTGGGTTAGCAATAAGTTTGTATACGCCGGCGCAAGCCCACCGCCTACCTAATGATCGACAGGTGGTGCAGAAATCTCTGTACGGACACCTTGAGAGCACCAAACCCGCTCCGCCAAAGATGGCTACACTGTGCATACGCGGAGGTCGCAAAGACAAG
>JAADHW010000051.1 GCA_013151695.1 Gammaproteobacteria bacterium | reverse complement strand
TCGAGATCGCAGTACCGCGCCTCTGGTTGCGTTGCAATAGAATGCAACCAAGTTTCAAAATGCTGGAGGAGTTGGTCTATACTTTTCTCGGAGTACGCACCTGACATATACCGAATCTGAGGTTCATTTGGGGACGCCAAACAAAGAGTCAGCTCTGCACTCAAGCCCTGCCCAATACTATCGAAGTTAATCGCAACAGGTTGCGGAGTCTCGTTGGCGAATATAGGATTAGCCCGAAGCTTTGGTTGTCTTGTTACCAAATCACGAAGCCAAGGACTTTTTGATAATGCTGCAAACATGTCTGTCTGAATATTCTTGATTTCTTCGTTAACAGGAATTGCCTGATCAACTTCGATGTTAACCAAAGCATAATCGCACAATAGTAGCGGGTGTTCGATTGCACATTCGCTTAGCGAGTTACCTGAAATAGCTAACGAGACAGTATCGCTTCCGGTAACTCGAGCAAGGAAAGTTACAAAGGCTCCAGCCAAAGCTTTTGCATCGGCTTTCTGGAGATTATCTGGTATTGATACTTGTCGTTGTTTTACGACATCACTGTTAGAAACCTTTGAAGAGGTTTCGCGGTATGGTAATGATAGAGCGTGTGTTTGACTAAGTACTTTGATCCAATAAAACTCGTCTTTGGCAATACGATTAGCGACACTTTCTACAGCTCCACCTAGGTTGTAGGTTAAATTGTCACCAACAGCTAAATTGAGACTTTCGATAGCTACAGTCACACCCGATAAGTTCTGTAAACGACGAATTTCAAGTACACCTTCGCCACAGGAAACTTGGACTCCTCGCTCGGTGATGGCCAATATTTCGCCGGCCGAGGTTGTAGGCATTTCGTCGTAAGCTGCGCAGTCTTCAACCGTATAGACGGTATCATTGGTAATGAGTTTTGCTGTGCCTAGAACGTTTTCATATCTATCCGTGTGCAGTGCTTTCACAAGCCGGCCAAGCGTTGTTGCCGGAAGCTGCCAATCGAGTACGCAAAAATTTTGTGGTCGATCAGCCCGGGCATAGTAGTTGCGTTGCGCAAGATCTTGAGCAATTGGTGAGAGTGAGTTTTCAGCAACTTGATTGATGAGAGTAGGGAAAGAATCGAGCGCTGCCGCGAAGCATTTTGTGTTCAACGAAACGGCGGTATCGTCTTCCGCTATACGTATTGATTGAGTGAGTAACAAATCACCGGTATCAATTCCGGTGGCCATCACATGCCATGAGATACCGTATGTAGATTCTCCATTGATAATCGCCCACATTGGGGTGTTGAGACCTGCATAGGAGGGGAGAGGACCGTCATGGAAATTGATGGCTCCCTTTTTTGGGCTTTCAACCACGGCGTCTGATATGAGCGCAAGGTGCGTAATTGCAAATAGATAATCGTAATCACAAGTTTGTAACACCGTAGCGTAGTCAGAACTAACAGCTAGGACCGGGATGCTATGTCCGATTGCCCAGCCAGTTACACTGTTAGAATCAGTAACTACCTTGACGATTTTATGACCGGCAGTGAGCAATTGCTCCCCACATTGAGTGAGTAAGGTATCTCCTCCAATTAGACAACAACTGAACGAATTTGGAGGTATTGTATTGTTCGACATAGCTAAGCGGGTTCCTTGTCTCGTCCATGGAGACTTTGTGCGTATTATGCACCCTTATTGCCTGTAGAACGTGCGGTATTACATACTTCGAACAAGATCGTATAGGTTTAATTGTCCTTTTCCCTTAGGCTGCGCCTCAGGAAATTGGGTGAATATCATGCCCTGTTCAATCTGTTAAGGATGACAAAATGCAAGATAGAGCAACTGTACCCGTCTTCATACTTTGCGGCGGGCTGGGTACACGTCTCAAAGAAGAAACCGGCTCACGACCTAAGCCGATGGTGCCCATCGGTGACAAGCCCATCTTGTGGCATCTCATGCGTTGTTATGCAAGTTTTGGTTTTCGAAAATTTGTACTATGTCTTGGATATAAATCTGAAGTTGTAAAATCCTACTTCCTAAACTATCACTCATTGAACTCTGATTTTACGGTTTCACTGAACAGTAACGATGTGGAAGTGCATTCGGTAGATCACCAGCAAGACTGGGAAGTTACACTTGCTTTTACAGGTGAACTGAACATGACGGGTAGTCGCATTGCCCAGGCTACTCAAAAATATTTAGGAGACAGCGAGCATTTTGCGGTCACCTATGGAGACGGCTTGACGGATGCAGATCTAGGTGCAGAGTTTGAGTTTCATCTAGCACATGAGCGCATAGGTACGGTTATGGGTGCTAACCCACCTTCGCGATTTGGCGAACTTAAGTTGGATGGGCAGGACGTTCTTGCCTTTAGTGAAAAGCCAGAGCTGACGGCAAACTGGATAAATGCAGGGTTTCTATTTTTTCGGCGGGAATTTGTAAATTATCTTGACTCAGACCCAAGCTGTGTCTTGGAGCAGAAACCTTTAACCAAACTAACAGATGATAACCAGTTGTCCATATACAAACACGCAGGATTTTGGCAGTGCATGGACACCCTACGTGACCTCGAATATTTGGATGCTTTGTGGGAGGCAGGAAATGCACCCTGGGTTCATGCTGAATCGTAAAACTATCAAGGAGATTAGTTGATGAAAGTTTTTGTCACCGGCCATAAGGGCTATATAGGTGCTCACTTAGTTGAGTTGCTGAAAGAAGAAGGGCACGAAGTGACCGGCTGTGACACAGCACTCTTTGAAGGTTGTGAGTGGGAAGATTGTGTACCTGCGGATCGAGATCTATTGTTAGACTCGCGTGTTGTTAGCCTTGATGATTTAGCTGGGCATGATTGTGTACTACATCTGGCTGCGATCTCAAATGACCCTATGGGTGACCTAGATCCTAACATTACATTTGAGATAAACCGCGATGCTTCCGTGAGACTTGCCAAATTGAGCAAACAAGCTGGCGTACCTCGGTTTGTATTTTTCGGTAGCTGTTCTGTATATGGGCAGGGCGAAAAACTCGACCTTGATGAGAATGACCCACTCAATCCGATGACTCCGTATGCGATTTCAAAAATTGATTCAGAAAAGCTCATTAGTCCACTTGCAGATGACTCTTTTTGTCCGGTGTATATGCGAAATGCCACTGCTTACGGGTTTTCCAAAATGTTGCGCACAGATTTAGTGGTTAATAACCTGCTAGGTAGTGCACTTGCGTATAATGAGATTCGTATTATGAGCGACGGATCACCATGGCGCCCGCTAATTCACTGTCGCGATATCGCTCGAGCCGCGATAGGATTTATGCAAGCGCCAGCGGATAAAGTGCGTAATCTTGCAGTCAACGTAGGCGGAAACAACGACAACTACCAGGTCAAAGATGTTGCAGATCAGGTCAAGTGTCTTATTCCTGGAGCGGATATCACGTTCACCGGAGAGGTAGGTGTCGACCCAAGAAACTATCGCGTGAACTTCGACCTTCTTGCACAGGTGCTTCCAGACTTCAAACTTTCCTATAATTTGGTATCTGGCATGGCTGAGTTACACCAAAAAATGCTTGAACATGGATTTGACGCCGCAGATTTTGAAAGCGATCAATTTGTTCGATTACGAACCTTATCTAAGCGCATGGACCGTCTAGAACTCCCGACTGCAAAAACAACCGTAAGCTAGAGCTGCCTGACTATGATATTTACTGAAACTAAGTTGACTGGGGCGTTTGTCATAGAGTTAGAACGAAGAGGTGATGACAGGGGTTTTTTCGCCCGGACTTTTTGTACAAATGAATTTTCCGAAGCGGGACTGGTGACAAACTTTGTCCAGGTGAATAACTCGCTATCGGCTAAGGTAGGCACTCTACGGGGAATGCACTACCAATTGACACCACATGCAGAGACGAAAATAGTACGTTGTATCAAAGGTGCACTATGTGATGTGATATTAGATATCCGTCCAGAATCAGAGACTTTTGGCCAACACTTTAAAATAGAACTGACAGCAGATAACAGAACCATGTTGTATGTTCCTAAGGGATTTGCGCATGGTTTTGTTACGCTAACTGCTGATACTGAGGCATTCTATTTTGTTGACGAATTTTATGCGCCGGATGCAGAAAGAGGCATAAGGTGGAACGATCCAGAATTTGCGATCGAATGGCCAGTAGAGCCATCCGAAATATCGGAAAAAGATGCGGCTCATCCAGACTTCGATCCTATCATCCATTTGTCAAAACCGCTGTAGAAACAGCCTATGCAAATTCTCTTCACAGGTGCTAGCTCATTCACAGGCTACTGGTTTGTGCAGGCTTTGGTAAAAGCTGGACATGAGGTTACTGTAACCTACCAAGGCAATGAAAATTCTTACAGTGGAATTCGTGGCCTGCGTGTGGCAGCACTCACTAACACGCCGTGCCACCAAGTTTTCGAATGTATGTTTGGATCAAATGCGTTTTTGGATCTTATCAAGAGCCAGACACACTGGGATGTACTTTGCCATCATGCTGCAGATGTTACCGACTATAAGAGCGATGACTTCGACATCAGTCGGGCAGTGGCGTCAAATACACCGTGTTGAGCGATATGTCAGACAGGGGTTGTCGCCAGATAGTTGTTACTGGTTCCGTTTTTGAAGCAGGAGAGGGCGCAGGATCAGAGTCACTTCCAGCGTTCTCACCGTATGGGGTATCCAAGGCACTGACTGCGAGTATCGTAGAATATTATGCAGGAGTTGTCGGCTCACATTTGGGTAAGTTTGTGATTCCCAATCCTTTTGGACCCTTTGAAGAGCCCCGTTTTACAGCTTACTTGGCCAAGAAGTGGCAGGGTGGGAAGGTGGCTGGGGTGAACACTCCAGACTATGTTCGCGACAACATCCACGTTGATCTCCTAGCTCTGGCATACAGCCAATTTGTAGAAACACTCCCTGTTGGTGCTGGCCTGAGTAAGATGCACCCGAGCGGTTATGTAGAGAGCCAAGGCCAATTTGCGCAACGCTTTGCAAACAATATGCGTGAACGAACAGGGCTAGAGTGCGGGCTAGATTTTGCTGTCCAAACCGAATTTTTAGAACCACGAATTCGAATAAATTCAGACCCCGCGGTTGCGATGATATCCAGTTGGTCTGAGTCAAATGCTTGGGATCAACTGGCTGCATATTACAGTTCGGAGACCAGTTTCAATGGGTGATGTTCAACATCAGGTAAGTTCAGCCCCCCTTGTTGTTGCTGTGGTGCTGACGTGGAATGATAGCGAGCTCACGACCAAGTGCATTCAGTCTCTTTTGGATAATGACTATGGAAATTTGAAAGTTGTACTAGTAGATAACGGGTCTATCCCACCGCGCGGGCCTGAGCTGTCCACTCGTTTTCCCGGTATTGAGCTTATTCAACTTGAAACGAACCAGGGGTTTTCTGGTGGTGCAAACAGGGGTATGGAACGAGCTTTAGAGATGGGAGCAAAGTATGTACATCTGATTGGAAATGATGCAACTTTGGCGCCAAATACGGTTTCGAGATTGGTCGCCGAATGTGAAAAATCTCCGCAAGTTGGCGCTGCCAGCCCGTTGTTGCTAGACCCTGGCGAGCCGAAAATTGTACAGTTTTACACCGCAACACTCGACCGTGAGACGGCGCGGCACTTTCATCATGATGTAGGTCTGCCTTATGAGGTCGATAAATTTCCAGTTGTAGAAAGTGAGTTTATTCCGATGGTAGCGCTTTTTTTTCGAGCATCTGCGTTAGCTGAAGTAGGGCTCTTAGATGAATCATTTGGCACTTGTTGGGAAGATTATGACCTTTGTTTGCGCTTACGGGACGCAGGTTGGAAT
>JAADHW010000105.1 GCA_013151695.1 Gammaproteobacteria bacterium | reverse complement strand
CATCAACCGCGTGCCGCCCGGTGTAGCTGGCGTTAACCCGTATACGCCGGTTGCGCAGGTCGAACAGAAACGAGCCATGCGCGCATTGGCGAAGTATGTGTTTGCACCGAATGCGGTTTTAGGTAGTAAAGATTTATATGCGCACCTGCAAACCCAACGGCGAGGCTTTGACTTCATGGGACAGTCGGAAGATCCAAAGTTGCACAGCGCATGGGGAGGTACACAAACCGCAGTACTTGACCGGTTGTTGCACCCGGTGGTGTTGCGCCGCATAACCGATTCACGGTTGTACGGCAACGAATACTCTGTCGCCGGTATGATGGTCGACTTAACCGCAGCAGTATTTGACGCTGACACAAGTAACGTGAATACGGTGCGCCAGAATCTGCAGATTGAATATATCAAACGTCTTGCTGCAATTGCGGCACCGACCGGTAGTGAGGTGGATAATGTTGCGCGCTCTTCAGCCATTTATCAGTTGAACAAAGTGAGCGACATGATGGGTAATAAGCGACGTCGAAGCAATGTGGAAACTCAAGCACACAGACAGCACATCGCACTCATTATTGAACGCGCACTCGATACCTGATACCGAGTAACTTACTCGGTGCCTTCTCCTATTCGGCGCCTTCTAACGAAGAGCGCCGCAAGCGTTGCATGCCCACCAACCACCGGTCGATGTTGTCGCCTTTGCGTCGTACATATTGTTCCACTTCAGGGTGAGGGAGCACGTAGAAGCGTTCCTCACGTATGGTCTCGACCACGGTATTTGCCAACTGTTGCGGTTCAATGATTCCATCGGTTTGACCGTCGCCAAGACTGCGAGGGGCCATGGCAGTATTTACCCCTTGGGGACACAACACTGACACCGTAATGCCATCGTCTGCATGGGTAATTGAAACGAACTCAGCAAATTTAATCGCCGCAGCCTTGGTTACCGTATAAGGCCCTGAGCCGATGGCAGCTAACAGACCCGCAGCAGAGGCGGTATTCAACAAATAGCCTGAACCACGCTCGATCATGTGAGGCAACACAGCTCGCGCTGCGTATAGGTGTGACATGACGTTCAGTTCCCACTGTTGTTGCCAAACTTCGTTGGCAGCATCCGTGAGCAGGCCTACACCACCGGCGCCAGCATTAGAACAAAACAAATCTATTTGACCATGTTTAGCTAAGGTTGCCTCGACCAGAGCAATCACCTGGCGTTCATCAGTGACATTGCAGGCGGTGGCGTCGCAGCCAAGTTCAGCGGCGGCGGCGTTAACATTTTCCTCATTGAGATCAGCAAGCATGATGGCTTTAGCGCCGTTTTCTAAAAACGCACTGGCCATGGCGCGCCCAATTCCGCCGCTCCCACCTGTAATTACGACAACTTTTCCTTCTAGGTTCAAGGTATTTCTCCCATATAAATACTTATTATAATAGGTACGTGATATGCGTTGCGAGGGTTGTGATTGGGTTTGGAATGCCCCCGGTTTGATGGACACTTCGTCTATATCCTTCCTGTATATGGTCAACGGCCGGATACAAGAATGGTTGCTCTGCTAATAATGAAAATCGCTGTTTGAGCTGGTCACGGTAGTAATCGGACTGAGCAATACCAAAGTTCTCATCTCCGTAATGAGCTATTGCTGTCAAATCTTGTTCTGCTGGTGTTCTAATAAACCGCTATCAAGAAGAACATTTCACTATAGATTGACCCTTTAGTGATGCAGAGTCGACACTCGAAATTCCCGCAGAACAACTGCTCATCAACAGAGTATTCACACCGGCTAGGTTTGCGTTCATGATGCCAGTTGCTTGATACGATGTGGTCAGTGAAGGTATGAATTTAAAGAAACTAAGAAAAGCAGAGAGCCTCTTTTTACACCGTTACCCCGGTGGTTTTGATCATGAAGATATGGTTAAAATTGGTAAGAAACACAATGTTGGTAAGCTAGCAGAATTTGCCTCCACGGCCTTAGCTGAGACGAGCTTTGGTAAACAAGGCCAAGTTTTGGATGATATTGTGAAAATCGTTTCACGTTCTTCAATGATTTCAATGTTTGAAAAGCCCAAGTTCCGAGACTATGTGAACGGTCTTGGTCGTGACGATAGAGCGTATCTGGCGAATGGCTTTAAACGTCTGCTACATGGCGAGCAGGAAAGAGGGTTTGAAGACATTGTGGATGTGCTTGCCGCTGGGAAGATGGCCAGGTGGAGTTTGTTGACCATTTGCCCACTGTACTTGCGACCGCAAGAAGAAGTATTTGTTAAACCCACGACCACGAAGAATGTCATTCGGCAATTCGAAATAGAAGATCTGGTTTACCACCCACGTCCGACATGGGCGTTTTACGCCGCCTATCGTGACGTCATAGAAGAGATGAAAGGCAAAGTGAATCCGTCTCTGTCGCCAAACAATGCGGCATTCACTGGTTTTTTAATGATGAGCACATCTGTGGATGAAATGGGTCCCAATATTTAACCTACTGGGTATAGCGTGCTACATTAACCCCTTTAACCGTGCCGAAAGAAGGTGAAGTGTCGTGGTAGAAGAGAATAGAACACCCCCATTAGACGCCCTTATTGTTGGGGCTGGGTTTGCCGGCATGTATATGTTGCACAAGTTACGACAGCTTGGCTTAAGCGTGCGTGTGCTGGAGGCTGCAAAAGATGTAGGCGGTACGTGGTACTGGAACCGCTATCCGGGTGCGCGGTGTGATGTGCCGAGTATGGAATATTCCTTCAGTTTCTCTGATGAAATGCAGCAACAATGGAATTGGACCGAGGTGATGGCTGCGCAACCCGAAATTTTGGAATATGCCGGGCAGGTCGCAGACCGCTTTGAGCTTCGTTCTAGTATTCAGTTTGAAACCCGTGTCACTGATGTGACCTATGATGAAGCACAGTGCAGTTGGCGGGTTGCTACTGATGCAGGAGAGGTTTTCCAATCTCGTTTTTGTATTATGGCAACGGGTTGTCTTTCGGTAACAAATACACCTGTCATTGAAGGGGCTAAGAGTTTTGTGGGTGCCATCTACCATACGGGCGAATGGCCTCACGATGGAGTAGATTTTACGGGCAAAAGTGTCGGTATCATTGGTACTGGTTCTTCCGGAATTCAGGCGATTCCGGAAATTGCCAAACAAGCCGCGCACTTGACCGTTTTTCAGCGCACGCCAAATTACACCATGCCTGCACATAACAAGCCTTTGACAGACGAATATCAGCAGGAGGCTAAATCAAACTATGCCGATATCCGGCAACAACAACGAGAGTCTTTAGCAGGCATCATCGGGTACGGCTTTGGTTTTGGTGGCGCAGAACCCACCGAGCCAACAGATGAGTTGTTACAAACAACTGCGTCTGAACGGATGGCCTTAGTTGATAAAAAAGGCTTCGGTGCCATTCATCGTTTCATGGATATTGGTCTCGATATGAATGCCAATGAAATGGCCTGTGACATGTATCGGGAGCAGTTGAGTCGAGTAGTCGACGATGCCGAAACGGCACAGGGTTTGATGCCGAGGAACTATCCCATTGGTTGTAAGCGGCCGGTTATTGATACTCAATATTACCAAACCTTTAATCGAGACAATGTCACTCTGGTAGATCTGCGCCAGGGTGGTATTGAGAGAATTACTGAAACAGGCATTCAGACAGAGCAAGGTGCCTTTGATTTTGATGTCTTGATTTATGCCACAGGCTTCGATGCGATGACGGGTGCGTTGCTACAAATGAATATCTGTGGGCGAGATGGCGTTGCTTTGTCGAAAGCCTGGGAGGCCGGTCCGCGCACTTACCTTGGTTTGCAGGTACATGGTTTTCCTAACCTGTTTATGATTACGGGGCCGGGCAGCCCATCTGTGCTGAGCAACATGATGGTGTCTATAGAGCAGCATGTAGACTGGATCAGCGATTGTATTGGTCACATGGAGCAAAACCAACTACGCACTATAGAAGCCACAGCTCCTGCGGTTGAAGAATGGGTAGCCCATGTAAATGAGGTGGCAGACGGCAACATGATGACGGTTCCTTCTTGCAACTCTTGGTATCTGGGTGCCAACATTCCAGGTAAGCCGCGAATATTTATGCCCTATGTAGGCGGGGTTGGCGTTTATCGGCAAAAGTGTGATGAGGTTGTCAGCAACGGTTACGAGGGCTTTGAGCTTGCAAATTCAAAGAAGTGAAACCATGTTGGCGCCACCCATGTACCTGGGTCAGGCGTTTGCAGATCCGCAGTACATTGAATCTCTCATTGATCTGGGTGCACCGTATAAAACCATAAACGCTGTTCACAAGAATCCACCCAATGAGGAAACGCCAGGATGGTTCCGCAATTTTTGGGCGTTAGGAGGCAAGGTTTTACTGGCGGGGGCTGAGGAAGCTTTTAATAACCCAATATTTATCGAAGCAGCAAAAACCAGCTTTCAGGCAGAGATTATTCACCCCCTGACCATGATGACTAACCTGAATGTTCCGGCGGCAGCCTCACCACCGCATCTAGATTTGCCTTTTTTTAGAGGTGCTCATGAGCGAGAGGTACCCAACTGGCTATTGGCTCCCATGGGGTATTCGTGCTTGTTTCAGAAATGGGCTATTCCTGTTGCCTCAGCGATCAGTTGGTTTTATTCAGGTGAGGGAGGAGATTTTGAATATTGGCCTGATGGGCTTGATGCACCGTCGTGCTCGACGACCGCCCCGTACTACAATACCAGCGTAGTGGCCGATAATGAGTACATGTATCATCGAGTCGGGCAGATGGGAATGGCACAAGACTACTTGTCCAAAGGTATTTCGAGTGACGCCCTCTTGTATAGAGATGACCTGGTGCATAGAGAGGACCTAGTGCGTAGAGAGGACCTAGTGCGTAGAGAGGATCTAGTGCATAGAGAGGACCAAGGTTGGGATATTAGGCTAAACAATCAATCCATCCGGCAATACAGCCGTGATCA
>JAADHW010000001.1 GCA_013151695.1 Gammaproteobacteria bacterium | reverse complement strand
CGGAGTAGGCATCGATGACATAGACCTTAAGCTTCTTGTCAATGATTTGTTCTTGGATGGGACGAGGAAGGGGATGACAAAGATGCCGAAGGTAAATGCGGCGAAGGTAAATGTGGCGAAGACACTGAAGGCGACGACAAAGAGGACAAAGACGGTGAAGGCAAATGTGGTGAAGGTAAGTGCGGAGGCGCCGCCTAACCATTAGATTCAGCCAATGCTGCAAGCAGAGCAACCTTCAGTGCTCGGTGCTGGGCTAGGATTGAGAAGGGGTATGTTACCCATGCTCAAAGACCTCAAAGGCACCGATGTTGACTTTATGGAGGTTGCGCCCGAGAACTGGATTGGAGTAGGCGGCCGCTATGGTCGCCAATTCCATGATCTGACCGAACGTTTTCCTTTCCTATGTCACGGGCTGTCGCTTTCATTGGGCAGTCCTGCGCCTATCGATGTTGAATTTGTTCGTAGTATTAAAACCTTTCTCGATGACTTTAATATCCGATACTTTTCCGAACACCTAAGCTTCTGCAGTGATGACAAGGGTCACTTGTATGACTTGATGCCGATGCCTTTCTCCTACGAATCGATAGAGTATGTCGCGGCCAGGATACGTCAGGTTCAAGACATACTAGAACGACCTATCGCCATCGAAAATGTCAGCTACTATGCGGCGCCTAGCCAGCAAATCAGTGAAGTGGATTTTATCAATGGTGTGCTGGCGCAAGCGAATTGCACCTTACTTCTCGACGTGAATAACATCTACGTCAACAGTATTAATTTTAACTATGATGCAGAAGCTTTCTTAGCTTCGCTAGATATTGACAAAACCGCATACATTCATGTGGCCGGTCACTATGTCGAAGCTGTAGACCTAAGGATAGATACTCATGGCAGCGCTGTCATAGAACCAGTTTGGGACTTATTGCTCAGTGCTTATGAGCGCATAGGCAATGTACCAACTTTGCTAGAAAGAGATTTCAATTTTCCTCCACTGGGCGAACTACTCGGTGAGGTTTCACGTATTCGACAGTTACAACGAGCTGTTTCCGTGTGAGCAAATGAAGCCAACTGTAGGTAATAATCTTGCCAACTTTCGCGCAGCACAATTAGATTTTGCGGCTCACATTCGCCACCCCGAGATACATCCGCGACCTGCAGATGTTGAGCCTCAACGTATGCAGATCTATGTTGATCTGTTTTTTAACAATATTCAAAACTTCTTAGCTTCTGCTTTTCCGCTAAGCAAAAAGATACTGGGCAAGCCGCGTTGGCTAGCGCTAGCTCGAGAATTTTTTCATCTACACGCTAGTGAGTCACCTTATTTTTTGCAAATATCGCAAGAGTTCCTCACGTTTGTGCACACTCGAGGGCTAAAGGATCTACCCCCATTTTTTCTGGAACTTTGTCATTATGAATGGGTAGAGCTTTCTCTCGACGTTGCGGTTGCAACCTACAGTGATGATGAGCTCGAAAGTTTTGTAACAACAGGATGGGATGAGGATTCTCACTTGCTGGTATCTCCGCTTTGTCGGCCCTTGGTATACCAGTTTGAAGTCCACCACATTGGTGTAGATTGTCAGCCGCTAGTGCCAAAAGAACAGCCCACATATTTAGTCGTTTATCGCAACGCTGAGCTGACGGTTCGGTTTTTAGAATCCAATGTGATGACCCACAAGTTGTTGGCGTTGTTGCAGAGTAGTTCAGTAGGTGAAAGTTTTTCGAAAATTGCCAAGGAGCTAGCAGTTTCGATACCGTACGATAGGATAGCATCTCAAGGTAACCAGGTGATTGAGCACCTGATAGAGGCCGGAATTATTTTAGGGATTCGAAGATGAACAAGGTTATGAGATTGGTGGCGATGCGTGGTTGCATGCTGTTGTTCTTGTCATCAATCGGCTCCATGGTCCATGCGAAGGATCCATGGGAAAAGTTTAATCGTGGTGTATTTGGTTTTAATGACTGGGTTGATATGCATATGCTTCGGCCTGTGGCAAAAATATACAAAAATCACATGCCGAAGTTTGTACAGGCTGGCGTGAGCAATGTTTTTGACAATATTGAAACTCCTGCAGTGGCAGTGAACCAGCTACTTCAGGGGAAACCAAAACAAGCAGGCTCAGACGTGATGCGCTTTTTTGTCAACTCGACGTTGGGTGTGGGCGGGTTGTTCGATGTTGCCACGCGTACCGGTTTGAAAAAACATCATGAAGATTTTGGCCAAACATTTGGTACATGGGGGGTCGGCTCTGGCAACTATGTGGTGTTACCCGCATTAGGCAGTGCCAATGTTCGAGACAGCGTTGGACGCGTACTAGATTACGTCATTAATCCTCTGCGTTTAATCTCTCCCGTAGAAACTCGATGGGCAGTCGAAGCGGTAGATGTCATTGATGTACGCTCAGATCTACTGTCTGTTGAATCTCTTGTGTTAGGCGACAAATACATTTTCTTCCGAGAAAGCTATCAGCAACGTCGTCAGTTTCTCGTTAATGATGGAATGATAGATGATGATCCATTTGCGAGTGACGGGTTTGGTGATGAATTTGACGACTTCGATGAATAAGGTGGGTCTATGAGCTCGCTGATCCTAGCGCTCATCTATGCCGAGAATTATTGAGCGATTAACGCTTGTACTTACGACACGACAAGAGTAGGTTCCCCTCGCAATTTATCGGTATGTTAAGCGCTGAGCACATGAGACTTAATCAGAGGCTCCCTAGATAATGAGTGTGTTGGTGCTAGATCCTGAGGTTGTTGCTGGAGAACACCTTCAAAGACAACTGTCCAGTCTAGGCTATAATTCCCTTTGTATAAACCGGTCCGATGTGGCGGCTCGTATGAGTGCCCAAGGAGACGTTGATCTTGTTATTTGCTGTGATGAAGAATCGCTCACTTCCCTTTGTGAGCTGCCTTGCGGAGTAGGCGTGGTATTTGCTTCTCGTTCACCACTTACGCTAGACACTGCCCTGCGGTGTATGCGCTTCAATGTGCAAGATTGTTGGGAATTGCCCTTAGATGAGTCCGTGCTCGAAGCTAAAGTCAGTTCAACCATCTTGCGGAATCAGAAAAAGAATCAAGCGATGAATGCTGAGCTGCTGGCCATGCGAGGTGAGTTAGAGCGGGACCAGCGAGCGGGCCAGTACATTCAAATGGGTATGCTGCCGCCAAACCCAATGGGTATTGGGCACTATCGCCTGCAACATAAAGTTGAGCCCTCTTTAATTTTGAGTGGCGATTTTATCGACTACTTTCAAATTACTGACCGATACTTCGCCTGCTATGTGGCTGATGTGGCGGGACATGGTGCCTCTTCAGCCTTTGTTACCGTACTGCTAAAGAATTTTTCCCGCCGTCTGCGCCGGGAGTACCGCAATTCGATGTTAAGAAATCCTGGTGAGGTCTTAGCATGGATTAATTCAGAATTGTTGGACCAGGGATTTGATAAACACGTGGCAATGTTCTTTGGCATCGTTGATATGCAAGAAAGTAAACTGCGATATGCCAATGCTGCGCAACTTCCACCGGCCATGATAGTTGTGGACGGCAAGCTTGCCTCGTTAGAGCAAAAAGGTCGTCCGCTTGGTTTGTTTGCTGATCTTGAGTATGAAACCAAATCAGTGGACTTCCCCGTGGGTGCAAAGGTAGTTGTGTTTTCCGACGGCGTGTTAGATCTCATTTCTGAGCCGACTTTGGAAGCCAAAGAAAAGCGTTTAGGTGAGCTGGTTACTCGGGCGCACAGCATGGATGTACTTTGGGCGTCACTAGACCAGTCGCAATTAGGTCTTGATGATGTCAGTTGCCTGTTATTACATCATGAAAGCTAGCGGGAGATTGATCACGTGAGTGGTAAAGTTCTAGTGGGTAACCATGACGGTGTGTATGTCATTCGATTTGAAGGCGACGTACGGCTCACATTATGTGCCTCGTTAGATCATTATCTTGAGTCTATGCTAAGCGATAGCTCGTTCAAAGCCGTGCTTGTCGATTTGGGTGAAGCTATTGCCGTAGACAGTACCTCGCTCGGTGTGTTGGCAAAATTGTCAATATCTGTGAAACGAGAAAAGCAACAGTTACCCACATTGTTATGTGCAGCGCCAGATATTCTAAGAGTGCTGGAAAACATGGGTTTTGATGAAGTGTTTAACATTGTTGATGAAAAGTATCAGGGTAGCGCGGGCCTTGCAGAATTGCCCGTAGCTGCTGAATTGGCAGCAGAAGCTATGCGCCAGCATGTGATTGAATCTCATCGAGTGTTGATGCAGATGAATGAGCGCAATCATGCTGTTTTCAAAGATTTAGTGACAGCATTAGAGGATGAGGCGATACGGTCTAGATGTTCGGCCGGCTAGCAATACTAAAGCTGTTCTTCGCGGGCCGCGTGTTTGGCTTGGATGAAAATTGGATGAGCCACGTACAGTAAATCAGCTACGCGGCGAATTGTGTGTTCTTCAAATCGATCGATGTTGTTGTCGGAAAGTGCCACCAACCACATGGCTTTCAACACCTGGTATTTTTGTTCCGCACTTAGCGATTGGTTGAGCGCTTGAGTGAAAGGAAAGACGCCCACGCTACTCTCGTGATTCAGGCGAGTTTGTTCGACTATTGAATTCATGCGCGCCGCTTCTATAGAGAATATTTTTGTGAGCGCCGCAGACATCGCATCGAGTTCGACTTGTTCAATATCGTGATCAGCCCAGGCGACCTCGAACAGCAGGGCTGCGGCTGCCAGCACTGGCTCAAGTGGCGCCTCTTCTTCGTCTGATTCTCGAAATAGATCGAGGAACTTATCTAGCATCAGGCTGCTTGCTTAAATACATGTTCTAAAGCTTGTTCTATGATTGATGCGTCATTTTTCTTTAACAGTTGGCTGTTGCTGAGTGTCTGCCGAAAGCGTCGAGCACCTGGAAGGCCGTTGCATGAACTTAGTAAATGGCGCGTCATACTATGTAAGCGAACCCCATTTTTTAGTTGTTCAGCGATGTAGAGGCGGTAACGTTTCAGGATATCTTGCTTGCACGGATTGAAAAGATGATCATACATTAACTTATGACACTGGCTCAACAAATCAGGTTGGTCATACGCGGCGCGGCCGATCATCACCCCATCTGCCCACTGTAGATACTCGGTTACGCTTTCGAGTTGTGTTATGCCGCCATTGAAAACTATCGTTAACTCTGGATGGTTGAGTTTTAGTAATTTGACGCGCTCGGGTTGTAAGGGTGGAATCTCTCGATTTTGTGCTGCGCTCAGCCCGCCTAAAATTGCTTTGCGTGCGTGAAGATAGAAAGTGGTGCAGCCAGCGGCCGACACTTCTTCGACAAAGCCATTAAGTAACTCATCACTGTCGTAGTTGTCTACACCTAGTCGACACTTAACAGTAATCGGTAGATCGCAAGCCTTTTGCATTGTTGAAACACAGCGTGCGACCAAGGCAGGCTGCCGCATGAGACAGACCCCAAAGGTTCCTTTTTGGACTCGTGCTGAGGGGCACCCAACATTCAGGTTGACCTCATTGTAGCCTCGAGCTTGTGCTACCACTGCGCATTGAGCCAGAGCGATGGGATCGTTTCCGCCTAGCTGTAATACAAGCGGGTGTTCTGCATCGTCTTTGTCTAGCAAATGCCATTGTTGGCCGCGTAACAGGGCACCCGTGGTGATCATCTCGGTAAAAAGGACCGCCCCAGGTGCGTACAATCGATGCAAGTAGCGGCAGTGCCGATCTGTCCAAGCCATCATGGGTGCAACAGCTAGGATTTTATTGGGAGGATACGAATTCTGATCTAGGGGCGTTGTCATTGTGTAAGTTTAATCAAGCTTTACGTTCTAATACCAGCGATGAGATGTAAACTAAGAATACCATCAATTTACCCCTGGAGATCCGCATGTTCTTGGCGATGAATCGGTTTCAAATTGCTCGAGGCTTTGAGGAAGGTTTCGAGAAAATTTGGCGCGAACGAGAGAGTTTTCTCTCTGAAGTGCCTGGGTTCGTATCGTTCGCTTTGCTTAAAGGCGAGACGACACCGGAACAGACGTTATACGCCAGCCATTCACAATGGGCTAACCGGGAAGTATTTGAAGCGTGGACCGAATCCGACCACTTCCGACGAGCCCACGCGCAAACCAGTGCACCCAAAGGTACCTATCTGGGACACCCTAACCTGGAGTTGTTTGAGTCGGTTCTTGACTGAGGAGCCGCTTAATTTGGCTGTAGGCACATGTGAAAACTGCAGATTCGTTGCAGTATTTGCCGCTACTACAGGTAAAAATTGTATTAGTTTCTACGTAAGCCCTTGAATAATAAGCATAAAAATGCTGAAATACTTTCGATACAATTTGATTCATATTTATCCATTTTTTTCTCCACTTTTCCTTCATTTTCGCTGTAAATGTTTGTATAGTACCGCTCCAAGTCATTGAAAGATAAGCCGTTACAATTTTTGATAGCCGCTTATGCATAAGAACCTTTATATGCTCAGACAAAGAACGATTCGTAAGCCTGTCCACGCCATCGGAATTGGCGTTCATTCAGGCGAAAAAGTACGCATGACATTACGCCCTGCCGGGGAGAACACTGGTATTGTTTTTGTTCGTAAAGATGTCATGGGCGGCCAGCGAATTCGCGCCATAGCCGAGAACGTGTCGGATACGACATTGGCGACAAGTATTGGACGCGGTGATGTACAGGTGGCCACGGTTGAGCATTTAATGTCAGCCCTATGGGGGATTGGCATCGACAATCTTGTGGTTGAACTGAGTGCAGCGGAAGTACCCATTATGGATGGCAGTGCCGCGCCGTTTATCTATTTAATCAACACAGTTGGTATTGTTGAGCAAGATGCGGCAAAAGAGTTTATACGTGTGAAGCGAGAAATTACCGTGAACCAAGGGGACGCCAGCGCAACGTTGAGTCCATATGCTGGATTTAAGGCAGGTTATACGTTTGTAGCTGATCACCCGGTTTACAATCGATGCCCAAAATATGCAGAACTAGACTTCGCCGATACTTCGTATGTTGATGAAGTCAGTCGTGCTCGGTCGTTTGGGTTGACTAAAGAACTAGAACAAGCCCAAGCGATTAACAAGTGTTTGGGTTCAAGTCTAGAAAATGCAGTAGGCATTGATGACTTCGCAGTCATCAATGAAGATGGTTTACGTTACCAAGATGAGTTCGTAAAACACAAATTGTTAGATGTTATCGGTGATTTGTATCTGCTTGGACGGCCCATACTCGGCGCTTTTAATGGCTTTATGTCTGGTCATGCGTTAAATAACAAGCTGGCGCGTGCACTGCTGCGTTGTGAAGATGCATGGGAGATAGCGACTTTTGAAGCCTCTGCTAATCAACCGCTTCGAGAACCTATTCTACAACCCGCTGCAGTGACGGTCTCACAGTCGGGATAGTTATCACTGTGGGTCAACGTTGTTGCCGCTAAAGTGAACGGCTTCTTCGTGCATTGTGGTTAGAAACTGACGCAGCGCTATTTGTGCTTGGTCCGCTGGCATGAGTTTCTGTTGTTCCATAACCGCCGCCATATCTTTAATTGAACGCCTACCATCTATCAATGACATGATGAAGCTGTGAATTCGGGTTGTAGTGATTTGTTGTTGGAATCCTGATTCTAAAGGTACCGGCTGATTGTCCATAACTAGCCATTGCGGAAAGTTCTGGTTTTTTTTACGTGGGACCTGCAGCACGGGCCCGGGCCAACGAGCAACTTGTGTATAAGTGATTTCCACACGATGATTGCGACTGGCCGGAGATTGCAGATAAGGCAGTTCAATGTCGCCACAACTGACTATTTCGAACTTGAGTTGTTGGCTAAGCTCAGAAAATTCTTCGCCTGTAAGCCGCTGGGCCGGGTCGGTACCTTGAAAAGCCATAGAGCCGTGGTTGAGCCAAATACCGTTGGGTTTCAGCAAACTAGCTACTGTCTCCATGAGAGTGTTGACGCTTGCGTCGAAAACATCTACCAACCATGGAGTAACCACCAAATCGAAACTACTCACGGGGAAGGGTGGACGTAACGCATCCGCACACACAAATTTTAAGCCGGGCTCTTTGGCTCGACCTTGAGGCAGGGACAAGACTCTGGAAATGGCTGCTAGGTCGCTATTTAAAGGGGCGATAGGAAATTCAGTAAAGGCGACTTTCTCACCCCTCGTGACAGCATCCCCAATCAAGCAAAGTAGCGGGTTTGTGTCTAATGCCCAGGTGGTTTCGCAGTTTAGCTGTTGATGTAAATCGTAAGCCAGTCGCCCCGCGCCGCAACCTAATACCAGCATACGTTTAACTGGCGTTTGGATGGCTGGTTTGAGTACGTCGGCCAAGTGAGCTATGACCTTAGTATTTTCGGCATCACCCCAATGCCAGTCTCGAAAAATGTTTTGGTTGTATGTAGAAATACCATGATGGCTGAATAGGCGAGTCTTTAAGGCAAGGTAAGTCTCACGCGCTCTTGCTTGGCCAACCTGCAACGGTTCTAGAATTGTATGCAGCTCGTGTGCGTGATCTTGGTATGCAGCTTGCAGGTGTTGCAGCCGTTTGCGCGAACTGACAAGGGAGGGTGGCTGCGCGGGCTGGGTTAAACGAATTTGCTCTTCAAGATTTGCCATCGCCATGTTCATTCGATTGCGCCAATCTAAGAGCGCCATGTCCGGGTCTGCGTATAAAAATGGTATACGACCCAGACGCGGATAACTTACCTTGCATGCGTTGCATGTTAGGGCTTCATCTAATGGCTCGTCACACCCTGGGCAAACCAAAAATACCATGAACAAATCCTTGAATTCATGCGTGTCATTCAGTGTAACACCGCCGTGCCAGTCAGTACTTTTGGCGGTTCTCTAAATTGTACCGTTTACGATGGGCTCAAACGCAGTCAGGCTATCCTGCAGTGCGGCATTGCCTAAACCATGGCCCGGTAATGCCGTGGCAAAGTTGCCTTGTTCACCATGCAGAGCCATATAGTTTAGAACTATAGTTTCGGCCAATAGGTTAACGTTGTTTGCAGCCGGGGAGCCAGCAGTTTCCACCGAGCCGTCGGCTCTCATGTAGCCAAGCTGCTGGTGTATGGCTTGTTCTTCGGTTGATCCGCCAATCAAAGTTGGCCTCCCGTTGGGGCTGTAAACAAGGAAAAATGTTGCAGCGGTTTGTGAATTGTCACTGGTCCACTCGCCTTTGCCGCGACCATCTACTGTGTTGTCTATGACGCCATTTGAAGACAACGAACCATCGGACATCACATACATCATCAATGGTACACCGCGAATGGCAGCATATTCTAAAGTAGCCCCCATGCACTGACCGACGCGAAAGTCTTTTACTTCGCCTTCAGCTCTGCGGCCACCATGATAGTCATAACCACCCATCTCGATGGTTCCGGCACCAGCAAAACCATTCATCACCATTTTCATAACCGAAGCGGTTTTTTGGAATTCACGACCATCTCGATCACCGGCATTAAACTCTGCAGCTGTAAAGATTCCAGTAGCGCCGACAATGTCGGTATCGGTGCCGGGGTTGATACTGTCAGGGTCACCATACTCATCTGCAAGATGAGCACTCTTTAGGTAACCACATTTGACCAGGTCCTCAACCACGTCCTGGGGATGGATAACTGGATCGCCACCTATACTGATGGCATTGAGTTTTTGTTCGCTGATTCGATAGATCGACTCCATCACCAATACCGCATCTTGTTGAGCCAGTACAGCGGTGAGGTCACCAACGTCGACCAAACCAGTCACGTCGCTGGGGCGGTCAACCTTGGTGGGGCGTATGGTCAAGTCAATCATGGACTGCGGTGCCACTGAGTTACCGCCAGAGTCTGTGTTTTCTGATCCAATCAAGGTCAGCAGCGATCCATCGGATCCGCCTTTGGCAATGCCATACATAGGATTGTGAGGGTTGTTGCCAGAGTCGTTCTCAGATCGTGCTGGAATAACAGCGCCGTTAATATTGGCGGCAGTTGCCGGGCTGATACGGGTCATCATGCCACGCAGAAAAGCACTATCGGAATGGAAGGCGAGCCCTAGGGTGGTATCAACAAAATCGTTTGTTTGTGTGGCTGGGTTGACGATTGAAGGAATCATATCGCCAGGTAAGCCTTGTCGTTCGTAACCCGAGGTAGTCAGAAAATCGAGTTGGCCGCCTTGTTGGCCAACCAGTACGTTTGAACCTGCTTGACTCGATCCTCCGGCTAAATCAAATGCAATGAAGGGGATTTTGCCGGCACCATTTGCTCGAATACTGCAGTTTTGCAATGTGCTGTTGGCGATTAAATCCGCCAGATCAGGTGAGAGCGCAGCCTGTACACCGTTTGGCAACAGCATAGATGTTGAACCCAATACGCCTGCGGCACCCATAATGAATCCTTGGGCTAGAAACTCTCGTCGAGTACGCGGCCGGGGGTGGTCCGCGTGGCACATGGGATCGTCGTAGTTGCGTTTTCTTTTCTTAAGCATGGTGTGGCTCTCTATTGAATCATTACTGCAGCGCTACCGATGACGGAAGCACATGCTGCTTTTACGATATTTTCTGATCGATCCGTGCAATCACCACCTGGACAAGGCAATAAATTTTGAATCAGGGAGTCAACTTCAGCACGAACCAGGGCGATGTTTGGTTGGGTACCAATACCATTACCTACCATATTGGCTATTAAGGGGTTGATGACAAGGTCCGTATCCACGAACGCTATGGCTGGGTCAGCAGCAAAATTTAATCCCGGAAAGTAACTGGCTCTGGCGCCGGTATCGTCGACGAGGGCCGAACAATATTTAATAGCCAATTGCGTAACACCCATCTGCTGAGAAGAGATAAAGCCATTGATGTCTGGTGTGATAGGTAGTGCTTGGCGAACTTCCATGAAAGTTGTAGCCACATCGCTATTGTTTGTCGGTATACCTGTCATGCGTGACATAGTGGCGTTTGTTTCAGCGAAGTCGCGCACGCCAAAATCAGGATCTAATGGCAATTCTGGTGGCGGTGGCGGAGCTATGGGGTCTGCCTCAACGTATACGTTTGTTTCACTACCTAATCGTTCGAAGGTTAGGAAGAACTCATCAAGTGCCGCACCTTTTTCCAACGGGATAATCGTTCCCAAGGTTGATAGGTCTTGCCGGCCATTGACATACTGTGCGTCATTCAAGGTGGTATTTAAGCTAGCAAATACCTGGCCTACCAGCACCTCGCGGCCATTGAGGCCAAGACGGAGTCCTTCCAAAGCAATACTACCCGGGGTAGCTGTGCCGTCCAAGATGACGAAGAACGGTTCATCGAATAAATAGCTATAAGAGTCAAATTGGCTCACTTCGAATACAACATATGCATCTGTAATACCAATGTGATCGCTGATGTTAAATAGTAAAAAGTACTTTTCTCCCACACCCACATCGAAATTCTGTGTGATCTGTTGCGTGGTGAGCGCTCGATTGTGTATAGCGAGTAAGCGAATAATGCCTGCCCATCGGTTGTTGTTGTCCACTTCGCTACCAAGCGCCAGGGCGAAAGTGTCGTCCCAGTCGGATAACAAGCCACCAGGAACTGGATCGAGTTCCGCTACATTTACACCATTGACAAATATTTGGCGCCCATTTGCAGGGTCATAAGTGAGGACAGTGTGCTGTAGTGTCGCTTGTAACGTTTCGTCAGCATCCGGTGTAGACAACTGCGGCTCACCGTTTTGATCAGTTTGATCCGAGCGGTTGAAGGCATCGTAGTTATACAATGTTTGGCCGAGCATGAAGTTACGTGTCGTCGAGCCACCCGAATAAGACACAATACGGGCAGGGCCGTCTTGAGTGACATTGCCTGGAGCAGCCCAAATTTCAATACTGTATTCACCGGTTGCAGTAATCAGGTCTGTTAATTTAGCGCTCGCCGTGGTTGAGCCCTGAGCTTTGCCATCAATAAACTGTACACCCCAACCGCCAACCCAATCGTAAGTGCCACTCAAAGTAAGGTTGAGAGAGGGTTCAATTCCGCTGGTGTCGAAGGCGGTATTGCCAATACCTGTTTTGAACTCGTACAGCGCAATGGCGTTGGTTTCATGTCGCCCTCCAGCAGAGGAAATAATTCCCTGGGGTAAGGTGAGTGCCATCGATGTCACCAGATCAGGATTTATCTGGGTCGGTGATATTGATGCTGAAAGTGCGGTAATTGCATTTTCCATGGCGGTCGCATTGGACGCACAATCGTCCCAACAGTTATGGAACTCGTTACGTAAACGCAGTACAAAGCGAGAGTTTGCTGGCGTTTCTAAATCTATTCGGGTTTGGGCGGCAAGATATGAACTGTTCACATCGTCGCTGGCGAAAAATGGGCTTTGCGGAATAGCGGCTGCGTCGCTATGACAACCTGAACAGTACTGGGTCAGCAGTGGCCACACGGTAGTTCCAAATAAAGAAGAATCGACAGGGAAGTTCTTGCTGGCGCCTGGATCTTGCAACACTGGCGCTTCGAGTTGTACTTCATTACCCGAACCTCCAAGCGTGTCGCCAGCCCAGTTTTCGATATACGACTGCAAAATGTCCCCGCAGGCATTGTCGCTAGAAAGCCAACAGTTGTGGCCGCCACGTACTTTAGTGACCATGATGGAGGAACCAGGGTCGTTCAAATCTATAATATCGTTTGCCACAGCGTAGGCTAGATTAATGTCATCAGAGCGAACAAACCGGGGCGACTGTGTTTCGTTGTGACATGATCCGCAGCGATTGTTCGCTACCAAGTTGTCCCACACGTTGAGTTTGAAAGACTGTACATCCGTGGTTGCGGGCGCCGGACCAGTATAGTTGCTGACGTCCGGAGTCGTAGTGATTGGATTGGCCGAAGTAGCTGCGCCACTGCCGCTACCGCAAGCGTGTAACAGGAAAGTTATGCAAATTAGGCCAAATGCTGTAGAAAAATTGGTCGTCTTCATATTTTGAGCCTCCACCCTATTGACCCATGCAATACACTGCGGATTCCGCAAATGTATTTCTCAAATTGAAGCTGCCGCTTTGTAGTGAGTTCACCATAGTGGTTACCTGCGTACGATCAGAGTTGTCTTGAGGTGGTCTTAAGCATACGTTTTCGAATACCTTTTCGACTTGGCATTGCGCAAAGGCTTGGGAGTTTGCTAGCTCTCTGCCCATCGACTTAGCACCGCTGTCAGAAGCAGGTAGGCTTTCATCCCAGCCAAGAAGTTGGTTAGGACCTGCACGCCAATAGTTGATCCAGCTTTCATCTGGGGTGATGAAACCATGTTCGAAATTGAGGTTGTTGTTGTAATATTTGGCTTCCACACGACTGCCTGTTACCGGGTCTGCTTGGCCGTCAGCATTAAAATTGATGCGGCCGTTGTCACCATCGGGGTCATTCATTACATCGTATTCGTAATCGTAGTAAGCGTAGGCCTGTGAAAGACCATCCATGCCGTTGTGGCAACCAATACAATTATTTAGGAAGACGCGGCTGTCGCCACCAGGGCTGCGCGAGACATCTTGACGTATGCGATCTGGAATGCGTGTTACGTCGTGAACCTGTTCCAAGTCACGGCACATATGGTTCATCAGGGTAAAGCGAAACATCGCTCTGTTGGTGCCATCTATGAAAAATGACTTTGCGGCTGCTCGGGTGGTTATTACACCGGCAGTTGCTGAAGTCGGCACACCAGTTATGCCAGATTGGGTTCCGGCTTGAAGTACCGCTTGTAAATCTGCACCTTGCGCTTCAAGTGCTTCATAGTGAGCATTGGAGGTTGTGCTATATGCGGGAACTCCAGCTCCTGAGCCGGTGTACAGAATGTCGCCAGACAAAATTTCCCTGAAATCTATGTCGTCGCGAATGATCCCTATGACCGTGGCAGTATAGTCATTGAGGTCGACAAAAACACTTTGATCTCGGTTTGTCCAAGGCGCAACAAAGTTTTTAAGGGTGACGCTATAGAATTCTGGCGCGCGGGTGGCTATCAAAGCAGCGCCTATCGCGTCGTCTAAATCTATCCGGTCGCGCATATCTGCAAGTACGGTTGCATCTGGATGCACTCCGGCGATGCGGTCGTGAATTCGTTTGGCTTGGTCCGTTGAGTCTGCTTGTGCTGCTAATCCATGCAGCAGCAATACAGCCGAACATAGACATTTAATTGCGCACTTAGTGGCTGGGTACAGCCCGCTGCATTGCTGAATCGGACGAAAATGCCGAAACAGACGAGCCAACGTGTGCTGCACGGATACTAAAAGCATTATGAGTTACTCCTCAAGTTTTGAGCCCGACATGATCTCGTGGGATCGAGATCGAGCACCCAATCGCCCCTGATCCGTTAGGGTGCGCTTAACGTGTATAGAATCGGAAAAACTCGGAAGAGAAACTGTGAACGACTGCTCTTTTTGACAACAATATGTAAAAAACTGTCAAGTCGATTTTCAACAGGCTGTGCTGTGATGAGCGTCACATATTATTGTGACCACCTTGTGAAAAAATACCGGCCATATGTAAATGGGTGAAGAGGTTTACTTTGAGCTTAGGTGTTTGTCGAGCTGCCGTCGTTATAACTGGCCTAATGGCGCTAATCGGCTGTGGCAGTGGCAGCAGTTCTGGTAGCAGTGGTAGCATCGGCTCAGGTCAGTCGCCTGACCCTGTGGTGATAGATTTTCCCATTGCCTACGTGCAACGCCCTCTACTTACGGATGACCAGGGTGACCTTCTCAGTACCCAAGTACGACGAGCAACGGGTTTTTCCCCAGGTGCTGAGCTTTTTATCCGCGATCGAGCATCACCCAGCGCCGCAGAAACATCTTTGACCTTGGGAATTTTTGCCGATGATGAAGAGGGCAATCCACCACTTTACGATGTGAAAGACCTCGCTGTTTCTTATGATGGTCAGCAGATGGCCTTCGCCATGCGTGCTCCCGAAGATCCAGATTTGGACGATGAAGATCAGCCGACTTGGAATATTTGGTTGTATGATCGATCGATTAGTACCGTCACACGAGTGATTGTATCGGATATCGTGGCAGAGGATGGGCAGGACATCGCGCCAAAATTCTTACCTGATGGTCGAATTCTATTTTCATCCACTCGCCAGCGTTTAGCTAAGGCGATTCTATTGGATGAGGGCAAACCCCAGTTTTCAGCCTTGGATGAAGATCGAAGAGAGCCGGCGCTAACCCTACATGTGATGGTGAGTGATGGTAGTGATATCCAACAAATCAGTTATAACGCCAGTTCAGATTTAGATCCAGCGGTGTTGAGTGATGGTCGGATTGTGTATTCACGTTGGGACAACGTGGCTGGTCGTGACCGAATTAGCCTGTATCGGGCTAACCCCGATGGTACGGAGATGGAAGTGTTGTACGGCGTGCATAGCCACGACACAGGTCCCGAGGGCCAGATGATAGAATTTGTAGAGTCTACTGAGCTTCCAGATGGACGACTTTTAGTCATGATGAGACCGTCTGGCACACAAACACGAATGGGTGCCTTACCGGTTGCGATAGATATCACCAATTATGTTGAGCATGATCAGCCGACTTTCTCAAATATTGGATTGCTCGCGGATGCCCAGGAAGTATTGATTTCTGGTGACTTGAATTTGGATGACGACTCGCCCGCTTTACAAGGTCGTTATGCTTATATCTCGCCGCTATTTGATGGCACTGACAGGCTTATCGTTGCGTGGAGCCAGTGTCGTTTGCGTGATACCACTACAGACCCGTTAAACCCAGTCATCGTTCCTTGCACGGCTCCGAATTTGGCTGATCCGGTGATGGTCGAAGCGGATCCTCTATATGGCGTGTGGATGCACGATGTGGTTGAAGATACTCAGCAGCCAATTGTGCTTGGGCAAGAAGGCTCGGCATACTCTGAAGTGGTCATTTTGGAAGATCGTGTGAGCCCACCAGTTATACTAGATAAAACAGCAGGTATAGATCTGGATGTGGATCTAGTGAGCGAATCTGTAGGTGTGCTGCACATTCGTAATGTCTACGATTTTGATGGAACCTCTATTGCTGATATGGCCGTGTTGAGCGACCCTGCGGCCAGTGTCGCTGCAGATCGCCCGGCTAGGTTTGTACGTATCGTAAAGTCAGTGTCAATTCCAGATGACGATATTGTCGATTTAGATGGTACAGCCTTTGGGCGATCGCAAGCTCAACTCATGCGTGAAGTGATTGGTTATGCGGCGGTTGAGCCCGATGGTTCGGTCAAGGTTAAGGTGCCAGCCAACATCGCCTTTTGGGTAGACGTTCTCGATGCTGATGGGCGACGTATAACGCCGCGACACAACAATTGGATGCAGTTGCGGCCAGGTGAAGAAATGCAATGCATCGGTTGTCATACACCAACTAGTGAGCTTCCCCACGGTCGTCGCGATGCGCAAGCACCATCAACTAACATGGGTGCGGCGGTAGACGGTTCACCGTTCCCAAATACAGAGCCTGCCTTGTTCGCTAATGCTGGCGAGACGATGGCCGAAGTTATCACGCGGATAAATAGCATTCCAGACCCAGCGATCGATTTGCGTTATGACGATCTGTGGACTGATCCTAATGTGCGAGCCAAAGACGCTTCCTTCGCCTACGACTACGCCGATCTGTCGACAGTTCCGCCTGTAGAAACGGGTTGCGTAAATAATTGGAATGCAGCCTGTCGAATCACCGTACATTTTCCGCAGCATATTCATCCTCTATGGGCGCTCGATCGCCGTATCTTTGATGTGGATGGCATAACTGTATTGTCAGATGACACCTGTACCTCGTGCCACAATATTGTTGACGGGGCAGGTGCAGCTATGGAGCCTGTTGCGCAACTTGATTTGTCTGATGGCGTTAGTGCGGACCAAGCAGATCACCTAAAAAGTTATAGAGAACTGTTGTTCAACGACAACGAGCAAAGACTACTTGATGGCGCGCTACAAGATTTACTTGTACAAGATACAGATGCCAATGGCGACCCGATATTTGAAGTAGATGCCAACGGCGATCTCATACTCGACATCGATGGGAACCCGATTCCGGTCATGGTTTCTGTCACTGTGATCCCATCGCTATCGACTGTAGGCGCACTGGCTTCGCCTAGGTTCTTTGGGTTATTTGATGCGGGTGGCAGTCATGTTGATCGTTTAACCCCAGTTGAACTTAAGCTGATTTCCGAGTGGATCGATATTGGCGGACAATACTACAACGACCCCTTTGCCGTCCCACCTTAGGGTGCAGGAATTTAGACGCCGCAAAAAGGATATTCGGCACATGATGGAAACTCGAAAAGTAATTGGCTCAACGATGCTCGGCATTTTGCTGTGTCTTGTCGCGCAGCCCGTTTTTGCCTGGTCCCTATTTGAACGATACCAGCCGCAAGTATTGGTATCTGATCCATATATAGAGCTCAGGACAGGACCCGGACGTGGATTCCCAGTATTTTATGTTGCAGGTCAAGGCGATGAAATTACTATTATTAAAAGAAAAACCGATTGGTTTAAGGTGCGCACGCCACGAGATAAGGAAGGATGGGTTCATCTGAGTGAAATGAAGCACACCCTTGATTTAGAAGGGGAGGTGATTAATTTTGGTGAGTTAGACCAGGGTGACTTTAGTCATCGACGCTGGGAGATGGGATTTAACGGCGGCGATTTCGGTGGTGCCAATTCACTAACCGCCTACGTCGGATTCGCGCTGACCCCAAACATTACTTTCCAGATTGAAGGCACGCAGATTCTTGGTGAATTTTCTGATGGTGTGATGGCGTCCGCAAACATATTGATGTATCCGTTCCCGAAGTGGCGCCTGTCACCTTATTTCACTATCGGCACAGGCATAATTACAACCAAGCCGCATTCCACCATCGTCCAAGCGCAGGATCGCGATGACGAGATTGCGCATGCAGGGGTAGGGGCGAACCTTTACCTGAGTGATCGCTTCATGCTGAGAATGGAATACAAACGCCACACGGTATTTACGAGTCGGGACGACAACGAAGAGATAGATCAATGGAAAGCAGGCTTCAGCATATTCTTCTAGAATCCAATTATTTGTGGAAACGCATTGTATGCGTATTACTCCTCATGCTCAGCGCAAGTGTGGCCTCGGCCGCACAACCTGAGGAGCTCGAATTAGAGCCGTTGGTTGTTAGAGAACCTCCAACCCGTGAGGTTGATATCGACCAGCTCGATAGTGAAGACTTCGAGATTGGCGTCTACGGCGGAATCATGCAAATCGAAGACTTTGGTTCAGATACTGTGACGGGCATCCGTGTGGCCTACCATGTTACTGAAGATTTTTTCGTCGAAGCTTCCTATGCTCAAACAACTTTAGGCCAAACCAGTTTTGAATTGCTCAGCGGCGGGGCACCGTTGCTGACCGAGGCAGAACGCGACATGACCTACTACAACGCCTCCATTGGCTGGAACATATTTCCCGGGGAAGTGTTTATTGGTGGCCGCTGGGCGTTTAAGGGCAGCATGTATGTGATTGCAGGCGCTGGTAGCACCGAATTCGGCGGTAACAATCTGTTTACCATCAATGCCGGCGTAGGTTATCGCTTGATCATGACTGATTGGTTAGCGCTACATATCGACGTTCGAGACCATTATTTCGAGTCAGACCTGCTAGGTACGAAGGAAGGTAAGCACAATATTGAATTCAGTGGCGGCTTGACCGTATTTTTCTAAGGGCGTATTTCGTGGTAACTATGAGCACACATCGCAACATATTAAGAACGTCAGTGATATGCATTATGTTGTTATTCACGATGCTGGCAAGTGGCTGCAGTAGCTTTGAAATTAAACCTTGGGTCAGCCCGTTTGAACGCAATAACCTGGCCGACCCGATCATGAGCTTCAGTCGTGACCCAGTCGCATCTGCCTATATGCATCATGTCTATGACGCCAGAGAAGGTGCACGTGGTGCGGCTGGTGGAGCAGGCGGCGGCTGTGGTTGTAACTAACATGAAAGCCCCTAGCAGTGTCGACAAACGCCCAACAAATACATTGTCCTTACGCATGCTTGTATTGGTGATAGCAGGCGTTATCGTTTCCATTTTTTTCGGCTTTTCAAGCTCTGCCGCAATCTTACCCGAAGATCGTTCGGATATTATGTACCATGGTTACGATGGCGGTGGTTTAGAGGTAGTTGGTCCGTCTGTGTTGGTCCGAAAAAGCTTCAAAGACAAAGTATCGGTATGGGCTAACTATTATGTCGATATGATTACCAGTGCCTCCATTGATGTGGTGGCGACTGCATCGCAATACACTGAAGAACGAAAAGAGAAAAGCTTAGGCTTTGACTATCTCCGTGGTAAAACATTCATGGGCATGTCCTACACAAATTCGGAAGAGTCAGATTACTCCGCCCAAGCTGCACGCTTTGCAATAAGTCAAGATTTCTTCGGAGACTTAACAACGCTAGGAATCAGCTATGCACGCGGTTCTGACACGGTGCGACGTAATGGTGATGATGTGTTTGAAGCAGAAACAAATCGTCAGATCTATCGGGTTGATATTTCCCAAGTCATCACGAAAAATTTGATTATCAATATCAATTACGAAAATGTTAGTGACGAAGGTTTCCTAAACAATCCCTATCGTCAGGTGCGTTATGCAGACGCTGCTGCGGGTCGTGGCTATAGTTATGAATTTGAGGTGTATCCTCGAACTCGGACCAGCTCAGCTCAAGCCATTCGTGCGATGTATTTCTTACCCTACCGGGCTGCGCTAAAACTCGAATATCGAAACTATAGTGATACCTGGGGTATCAGCGCGTTTAATGGCGAAATCGCCTACACCCATCCGATTGAAGAAACAGGTCTAACGGTAGAGTTAAAATATCGCTATTACGAACAAACTACTGCAGACTTTTATAGTGATCTATTTCCGCGATCCGATGCGCAGAACTTTCTGGCTCGTGACAAAGAGCTGGCGGCATTTCAAACACAGACCATAGGTGCTGGCATCACATATGTGTTTGACATGGATTGGTTGCCAGGCTTCGACCGAGGTCAAGCGAGCTTGTTTGTTGACTACATTGATTTTCAGTACGACAACTTTAGAGATGTGACTCAAGCTGGGTTCGCCCCGGGAGCAGAGCCTTTATATGGCTTTGATGCGACAGTTCTGCGGTTGTTCTTGTCTTTTTATTACTGAGTTTGAATTTAGTGATGTGCTGTCCACGCATCAACTCACCGAATATCACCAGTAGCCAATTCATTCAACTTGAACAAAATGAAGGTGTCATTCACGTGTCATCAAATATAATCTAAAGCATAATTATACGCATTTGTATTAATAGAACTCATTTGAAGTAGCAAACACTGTTTTCTCAGACCTATTTCACCACGATGGTTTTAATTTCACATCAGCAAAAGAGGGTGAACCCATAGAGTTCAACCTCGTGGACAACCAGTTAAGCCACTCTCAGTCAAAAAAGCCCACTTGTCACAGACAAATATCCGGCAAATTCTTGGCTTTCAGAGCTTAGGTCTTTATAATCTGCGCGGCTTTGCGTTGGGTACCGTCAGATAAAATCTAATTGTGTGCTCAAATTGTCATGTCCGTGGCCAAAATAGAGTATGTGACAATCCCTCGTAAACGTGTCGAAGCCGACTAAATTTCTTCGGGATTACTCAGATTTGTTACTAGACTTGTCTATATATCGCGATGGTTTGTTCTGTGCCGAGAAACGCAGCTACGAACAAACTCTACTGTCCCCACAGATTGGTGTGCATGATTAATATTAAGAAAGGCCTACGCTTACCCCTTGCTGGAGAGCCTGAGCAGAGTGTTGACGAAAGCGGAGCTGTTCGCAGTGTAGCGGTGTTAGGTAATGACTACCCTGGGATGAGACCCACAATGGTAGTGAATGTTGGTGACACTGTTCGAAAGGGCCAGATATTATTTTCTGATAAAAGGACCGAGGGTGTTGTTTATACGGCACCCGCTGCCGGTCAGGTCACTGCAATCAATCGCGGCGCCAAACGTTCTTTGTTGTCTGTGGTTATTGAAGTTGGGCAGGGTGGGGAAGAACAGTTTCAGGCGTTCGCAAGCGCAGATATCGCCCAGCTTGATCGGCAAAAAATAACTGACCAATTGGTTAATTCCGGGATGTGGACAGCATTGCGAACGCGGCCATACGCAAAAGTGCCCAACCCGTCTACAACACCCCATTCCATATTTGTTACAGCCATGGATACGAACCCACTGGCCGCAGACCCGTCCGTCGTGATTACTAATCGGGCGAACGAATTCAGCGTTGGTTTAGACTTGCTTGCCAAGCTGACTGACGGTGCTGTACATGTTTGTCATGCTAAGGGGAAGTTTTTACCTACAGCAAGCGAAGGCAGTGCCATCACCCACGAGTTCAGTGGGCCTCATCCAGCTGGGTTACCAGGCACGCATATTCATTTTATTGACCCGGTAAATGCTTCAAAAACTGTTTGGTATCTCAACTACCAAGAAGTTATCGCTATGGGGCATTTGTTTTTAACCGGCAGCTTACTCAGCGACCGAGTTGTTGCACTGGGTGGTCCTGGTGTGTCCAAGCCACGATTAATAAAAACAGTGTTGGGTGCGAATTTAGAGGAGTTAACCGCTGGAGAACTTGTTGACACAAATCAGCGGGTGATTTCAGGCTCTGTCCTATCCGGCCATACGGCTGTTGGTGCAGAAGCCTACCTTGGCCGATATCACCTGCAAGTTTCTGTGCTACCCGAAGACAGAGACAGGCAGCTGTTGGGCTACTTGTCACCAGGTTTCAACCTTCACAGTGTCTTCCCAATATACTTTTCGAAGTGGCTTGGAGAGAAGAACATCAAGTTTTCTACCACAACTAATGGTAGTCCGCGGGGAATGGTGCCAATTGGTACTTACGATAGTGTTATGCCCATGGATATCTTAGCCACCCAGTTGGTAAGAAGTTTGCTTGTAGGTGACATAGAAACTGCCATTGCGTTGGGTTGTCTTGAGCTTGACGAAGATGATATTGCACTGTGCACATATGTTTGCCCTGGTAAGTATGAGTTTGGACCCGTATTGAGAAATGTGCTCACGCAAATAGAGAAGGAAGGCTAGATATGGGTTTACGTACCTTCCTAGACAATCTGGCACCTCACTTTGAGAAAGGCGGTAAATTCCAACGGTTGTATCCGTTGTATGAAGCCATTGATACCGCCCTTTACACGCCTGGACAGGTTACTGGCGGTGCATCCCATATCCGTGACGGTTTAAACTTGAAGCGCATTATGATGACCGTTTGGTTCTGTGCCTGGATCCCAGCTTTAGTAGGCAGCTACTACGTTGGTTTGCATGCTAATGAGGCCATGCAGGTGATTGGGCTCAGTGCAGTGGAAGGTTGGCGAGGTTTTTTCCTCAACGGGCTGGTCAGCTTTGATCCCAATAGTTTGTGGGACTGTGTTGTTCATGGCTTAGCCTATTTTTTACCCCTGTACATGACCGTTTTCATGGCGGGAATTGCCTTTGAAATTTGGTTCGCCTCGGTACGAGGGCATGAGGTGAACGAGGGTTTCTTTGTTACCTCAATCTTGTTTGCGCTAATTTTACCTCCGGCCATTCCCCTGTGGTTGGCTGCATTGGGTATCATATTTGGTGTGGTGATTGGCAAAGAGGTTTTTGGTGGTACCGGCAAGAACTTTCTCAATCCTGCTCTCACTGGTCGGGCTTTTCTGTACTTTGCCTATCCGGCTCCGATGTCGGGAGATTCGGTTTGGGTTGCAGTAGATGGCGTCACCCAAGCAACTCCTCTGGGCAATGCAGCCTTGGGACTCGACTACGGTGTGGAATGGATGCAAGCGTTTGTCGGCGCGATGCCTGGTTCCATAGGTGAAACCTCAACATTGGCCATTTTGGTTGCCGCACTCATTCTATGTTTCACGCGTATTGCCTCATGGCGGGTGATGTTTGGCGTGCTGATCGGCATGGTGGTCACGGCAACATTGTTCAACTTTATTCCGTCTACGAATCCGATGTTTGGGATGACGCCGATGTGGCACCTGGTGCTTGGCGGGTTTGCCTTTGGCACTGTCTTTATGGCTACAGATCCGGTATCTGCAGCAATGACAGACAAAGGACGATGGATATATGGCGCGCTGATCGGTTTTATGTGTGTGCTTATTAGGGTTGTGAACCCAGCATTTCCAGAGGGTATGATGTTGGCTATATTGTTTGGCAACTTGTTTGCTCCACTGATAGATCATTTTGTGGTGCAAGCAAACGTGAAACGGAGGTTAGCTCGTGGCTAGCATAGATAAAGACAGCTTAACTAATACTTTTTTTGTCGCAATTGTGGTCTGTCTGGTTTGCTCAGTAGTTGTTTCCGGTGTTGCCGTAGCGTTGAAACCGCAGCAGTTATTGAACAAAGAACTAGATCAGAAGCAAAATATTCTTCGTGCTGCCGGTATGCTTGATGAAGGAGCGGTAGTTGCACCGGATGGTCGCAGTGTCGATGAGCTTTTTTCTGAGTTTACTGTGCATGTTGTTGACCTAAACACTGGTCAGTTTATTGCAGATAGAGACCCCAGTTCGTTTGACCCGATTAAATCTGCCAAAGACCCTGCACAATCTACGAAATTGAGTAACGATGAAGACATCGCAACTTTACGTCGCCGCGAGAATGCGTCTATCGTTTACATAAAGAGAGCCGAAGGCAAACTAGATAAGTTGGTTATTCCCGTACGCGGTTATGGTTTGTGGGGTACTTTGTTTGGCTATTTGGCGTTAGATTCAGACCTTCAAACCATATCTGGGCTTGGCTTTTACCAACATAAAGAAACACCTGGACTGGGTGGTGAGGTAGACAACCCTAAGTGGAAACGTTCTTGGCCTGGTGTCACTTTGTTCGACGCTTCGGGCAGTGCAGATGTTCGTTTAGTCAAACGTCGTTCTAATAGCACCAGCGCAGTCGCTTCACGCGAAGTTGATGCGCTTTCGGGTGCCACGTTTACGACGCGTGGTGTGCAGAATTTAGTGAATTTTTGGACTGGCGAGCTTGGCTTCGGGCCGCTCATTCATAGATTAAAGGCGAGTAACGGATAGCATTATGACTCAACAACGAGACGTCTTAGTCGACCCGATATTTAACAACAACCCCATTACGCTTCAGGTGTTAGGGATTTGCTCGGCCTTAGCCGTCACCATCAGCATGACACAGACCTTGGTGATGTGCCTTGCGGTGATCTTTGTTACCACTGCTTCAAGTTTGGTTATTTCGCTGGTACGCAATCGATTACCTACTAACATTCGGATCATTGTACAAATGACCATCATCGCCTCCTTGGTCATTGTGGTCGATCAGGTGCTACAGGCAGTGGCTTATGATATTTCCAAAAGCCTCTCTGTCTTTGTGGGTTTGATCATCACCAACTGTATTGTGCTTGGCCGAGCTGAAGCGTACGCCATGCAAAACGGTCCGTGGTTGTCGGCGCTCGATGGGTTTGGCAACGCGATAGGCTACAGTTTAATTCTCATCGGAGTTGCTCTCGTACGAGAACCTTTAGGTGCCGGCACCCTCATGGGGTACGAAATTTTTACCCCGGTGAGCAACGGTGGCTGGTACCACACTAACGGCATGTTGTTGTTATCGCCCAGTGCCTTTTTCATTATTGGGTTGTTTATTTGGGCGATTCGATCCTGGAAGAAAGATCAGGTGGAAGCACCGGAATACGAGATTGCAGCTAACGTGCAATATCGAGAGGTAATGTAGGCATGGAACATTTCTTAAGTATATTTGTTAGAGCAGTATTCATTGAGAATATGGCGCTGACTTTTTTCCTAGGAATGTGCACCTTTATTGCCATCTCGAAGAAGATTTCAACGGCGATAGGCTTAGGGGTTGCCGTTGTGGTCGTGTTGGCGATCACCGTCCCCGTGAATAATTTGATTTTTAATCATTTGCTGCGTGAAGGGGCACTGGCTTGGGCCGGCTTTCCAGAGGTGGACTTAAGCTTTCTGGGCTACTTAAGCTATATCGGTGTTATTGCTGCCATGGTGCAGATTTTGGAAATGGTCCTCGACCGATATGTGCCCGTCTTGTACAACGCGCTGGGAGTGTTTTTACCTCTGATCACCGTGAACTGCGCCATTCTCGGGGCGTCACTTATCATGGTTGAACAAGACCAGACCTTTGGAGAAAGTGTAGTTTATGGCCTCGGCGCCGGGGTTGGCTGGGCATTGGCCATTACCGCATTGGCTGGCGTACGCGAGAAGCTTAAATACAGCGACGTGCCTGATGGGCTGCGCGGTCTTGGCATCACCTTTATTTCAGTGGGCTTATTGAGCTTATGCTTCATGTCGTTTGGCGGCATAGACATCTAACGGCATTGTAGGGAATTACCACAGTATGGATATCACAGTAGTACTCGGCGTTATCATGTTTACGGTAACCGTGCTCTTCTTGGTTATGCTGATTTTATTCGCGCGCTCACAATTGGTTAGCTCTGGCGACGTGACCATTTTAATCAACAACGATCCTGACAAGTCTGTGCAAGTTCCCGCTGGAGGCAAACTCTTAGAAACCCTCGCAGCAAAAGGTATTTTCCTGGCCAGTGCCTGCGGCGGCGGCGGCACCTGTGCACAATGCCGATGCAGAATAATGGAAGGCGGCGGCAGCATATTGTCTACCGAAGAAGGCCACTTTACCCGCGGTGAAATACGAGATGATTGGCGCTTGTCGTGTCAGGTGGCGGTCAAACAAGATCTTAAAATCGAGATTCCCGAGGATGCTATTGGTGTTAAGCGGTGGGAGTGCGACGTTATTTCGAACCCCAACGTGGCAACCTTTATCAAGGAGCTCAATCTGAAGCTTCCCGAGGGTGAGAATGTAGCGTTTCGTGCGGGTGGTTATGTGCAGCTAGAAATACCCGCTTATGAAATGGACTACAAAGAAATTGATGTGGAAGCCGAATATCACGGTGACTGGGATCGTTTCGATGTTTGGAAGTATCATTCAAAAACCACACAAGAAACGATTCGCGCATATTCGATGGCTAACTATCCCGATGAGAAGGGGATTTTGAAGTTCAACATTCGAATAGCGAGCCCACCGCCCGGCATGGACGTACCACCGGGTGCGATGTCGTCTTATACATTTAATCTTAAGCCAGGAGACAAGCTTACGGTCTTCGGCCCCTATGGCGAATTCTTCGTTCAAGATACCCCGGCAGAAAAGATATGGATTGGAGGCGGTGCAGGTATGGCACCCTTGCGATCTCAAATTTTTGACGAGTTGAGGAGTAAACACTCCACAACTAAAATGAGCTACTGGTATGGTGCGCGTTCTCTACGAGAGATGTTCTACAAAGAAGAATTTGATGCCTTGGCGCAAGAGTTTGATAACTTTGAATGGCATGTTGCCTTGTCAGACCCGCTGGATGAGGACGATTTCGACGGACATGTTGGGTTTATTCATCAGGTTGTCATGGACAACTACTTGAAAGATCACCCAAGCCCTGAAGACTGCGAATACTATCTATGTGGTCCACCCCCTATGACCGCAGCAGTGCTGCAAATGCTGGATGATCTGGGTGTTGAAGCTGACAACATCCATCTAGACGACTTCGGACAGTAGCGCGTAAACGCGCTACGGGAGAGCAGGGCGCGGCGTACTAGCCGCGAACGTTGAAGCGAGCCTTCTGAGCCCATAAAAGAAGTTAACCTTGCGGCAAGGATGCCGAGATCACTCTATCTAATCTCCAGTACGTAAACGCACCACAGGCAAGCCGGACGTATGCTAAGAAAAATAAGCGCTTTTTTTTCCAACGTTGCTGAACGCTGGATGCCTGATCCACTGGTTGTGGCCATTTTCCTTACTGCTGTTACCTTCGTAGCGGTACTGTTGCTGACTGATTTTGATTCCGGCCAGGCTGTCGATGCATGGGGAAACAGTTTCTGGAGTCTGTTGCGGTTTACGGCGCAGATAGTCCTGATCTTGGCATTAGGTTATGTACTGGCGAACACGCGTGCCGTTTTAAAGCTGCTGGTCGCTGTTGCAAGCCTGATTCGATCAGCACAGATGGCCTACGTCGGGCTGACTATCATCGCCAGTCTGGCCGCACTGGTATCCTGGGGGCTCGGGCTGATCGTGCCGGCCGTATTATCGCGGATCATAGCCAATAACTGCCGGGGTCGTGGCATTAAGGTTCATTTCCCCTTGCTCGTTGCCTGTGCTTACTGTGGATCGATTGTGGGCATGCAAGGCTTGTCGGCTTCCATTCCACTGCTCTTGAACACACCTGGTCATTTTCTCGAAGCACAGATCGGGCGGATTAGTCTTGATCAAACAATTTTCTCTTGGTGGAGCCTCTCCATTGTCGCCGCCATTGTAGTCATCCTGCCGCAAGTTCTTTGCAGGCTCGCTCCCAATGATGACGAGGTTATCGAAATACCTGCTCAAGTAGTCAGTGAGCCCATCCAGAACACGGAAATATCAAATGACTCTTCAGCTACGCCGTCACAAAAAATTGAAAACGCTCGGTGGGTTACTTTGCTGCTGGCTCTGTTTGGTGCCATCTACGTGGTCCGTTTCTTCCTGGCTGGCGGTGAGCTGCAGCTCGACAGCCTGAATATGATTTTTGTCGTCCTCGGGCTGGTGTTTGTCGATTCTCCTCGGCACTACCTCGAACTACTCGGCAATGCGGCCAGGGTTGCCGCGCCGTTTCTTATTCAGTATCCGCTCTACGCGGGTTTGATGGGTCTGATCGCAGATTCCGGACTTAGCACGCTGATTGTCGGCGGTGTTATTGCGGTGGCAAACGCCGAAACACTGCCTATATGGACGTTTTTCAGTGCCGCCTTTGTGAACATTTTTATTCCGTCTGCCGGCGGGCAATGGGCAGTACAAGGTCCGATTGTCACCGAGGCAGCCATGCAGCTTGGCGCAGATATTCCAAGAGTCGCCATGGCCGTTATCGTCGGTGAGTCCTGGACCAATGTGATACAGCCGATTTACGCGCTGCCCGTGCTGGCAATTGCGGGACTGCATATTCGCGACATCATGGGCTATTGTGTAATCGCATTGTTGACGCTCGCGCCTATTTATCTAATCGCCCTGATCTTTTTTTAGCACACGTTATATATGTCCTGCTGCCCAACCACGTCAGGACTTCATAGGGGATCGTTCCAGCCAACTCGGCTGTTGTATGCCGCCCCACACCTCTACCAATAAGATTGATGAGCGCTCCTTAAGCGGGTGCTGGGCGATCTGCGTATTTCCCCGGGCCTCACCCGATCGAAGATGAAGCACAACAATATTTGTTAGAGACATTGCAGCAACGCGGTATAAAAGTTCTTCGAGCAGAACCTATCATACCTAAGGAGAATGAACCTTCGGGTCTTGGTCAGATGTTTGCACGAGATCCGATCATGACAGTTGGCGACAAGTTTATTGTTGGCAGGCTTCAGATTGAGATGCGTCGAAAGGAAGTGCGCGGATTACAAACTGTGATTGAGACGTTGAAAGAAAGAGGTGAACAAGTGGCTGTACTAGATTCTCAAGGTGCTTATCTGGAATCCTACATCTTGATTGTTGCATGAGTCTGATTCGACCAGAGCTTGGTATTATTCATCACCCAAATCTGGATGGCGCTTTTCGCTGTGCAACAGCACCCCTTAGACGAGCCTCCTCACAGGTCTCCGACACCTAACCACTAAACCAAGCAAATATGAGGTGCGTAGAACAGTAGCACCCTTTATGAACGCCAAAAAAACGGGCCACATCACACTGGATGGACCCGCCTTTCATTCTGATAACCGCGCTTGCGGCTACCGTAAGGGGTTGCTTCTAAGGAAAACCCTAGAAATTATAGGACATACGGCCGTAGTAGAATGCGCCGTTAAAACCGTACGGGGTGAATTGGCTATAAGGCAAGCCTAAAACCCCGGCAGGAGTAGTGCCGCAACTATTGGTTGAGCAACCTTGCTCGTCACCGACGTTACGTGCACCTAACGACAGATCAATATTTTCAGAAACAGTCATACCCGCTTCTAAATCTATGACAAAGGCGTCATCAAAATTACCACCTGCTTCATTATCGTAATAGTCACCGTAGTAGTTCACGCGAACCAAAAATCGAAACTGCCCAATATTGTGGTTGGCAGTTAAGTTCCAGCGCGTGTCAGGGGTGCCGTTTTCAATCAAGTTGACGCGGTTGTTATTCAACAGTGTCGGGTCACGGCTTGTGACATCAGTTGAGGTGTAGTTGTACGCCAAGTTCCATTTTGTTGTACCTCCCATCCATTCTGTGTCCGCTGAAATCACCACGTCGATGCCGGAAGTATTGGTATCAAACTGATTGGTAAAGAAGCGGAACTGAGAGATGTCAGATGCATC
>JAADHW010000139.1 GCA_013151695.1 Gammaproteobacteria bacterium | reverse complement strand
TAAATGCGTTCGCAATATACGGCTGCCGTGAGGAAGGTCGAGACGCCACGTTGCCTGCCGCACTAGACCATCTGGGCTGTCGATCCGACCCCATGTAACGCGGCGTATTCCGGCTGAGATACTGAACTGTTAGTTTGCATCAAAATTTGAGCCAAAAACGGCGTTTTTTTGCATCGAGAAATGACCCTGCTGTGCCTATCCAGATAATTGAAATGGTGACCATTTACGTTGCTCCAGAAGGGTTACTTTAAGGCTGCGCGTGTTGAGGTTGTGCTCCCAATCCTCTCTGAGGCACGATGATCTCGCTTCGCGAGCTCTCTCGAGTTTCACGGGAAAACCGCAAAACATCGGCCAGCTCGAATGGCGTTAATCTAAAGTCTGGCAGATATGGGTTCGAAGTTTATTCTCTCCTGGACAACTGCGGATGTTCAACCAACCAATGTGCCGTTCGCCTCATGATCTGACCACACGGCAAATTCATTCCCGTTGGGGTCGAGAAAGTGAAATCGCCGTCCCCCGGGGAAGTACATTGTAGGTTTACTAATTGTGCCATTAGCTGCCTTGATTTTTTCCTGTGTGCTTTCAATATCTACGCTGTAAAAGATCACCAGAGCACTTCCCGCTTCGCTGGACATCTTCTGATCTGATCGGAAAAAACCTCCGTCTACCCCTTGGTCAGTGAACGCTAGATAGTCAGGGCCTGCGTCTTGAAGGCTCCAACCGAACACTTTCCCAAAGAAGGCTTTTGTTCCCTCAAAATCCTTAGCTGGCATCTCGACGTAATCAATTTTTTCGTGCTCGTACATAGCGGCTCTGATCAATGGGTAATCATTGATGATACAGGGTACTTGCTGACAACAGTGTGTCAGTAGCTCTAGAAGGACGGCAGCTTGTTAGGCTGGAACAGTATGGCTGCAGAAAAATTCAACAGTTCGAACAGAATGGAAGCACGCTTTGAAAAGCGTCTTGAAAAGAGTTTTTGAAGGCATCATCGTCGCTGCGGTAAAACAAGCAGTCGACGTGCTCTCGGCCCACACTTCATTGAGAGTACTGTGCGTTCCGAACTATTTGATGGGTATCGAATAATGAACCACGGAGTTGTTTGATTCTGGATGATAGTCCGCTCCATAAATTTCTAGATCGGCACCGTAACTGTGCCGATACGTCGAGTTAAATAGCCAATTGGCATAAATGTAGTTAACTGTATTGTCCAGTTGCGCGACCTCGCCTCGATGGGTAAATCGAGCATAGGTTGAGCTTGGAAGGTAGATCTCTTCCATCCCTTCTGGGACTGGGACTGTTTCTGTGGCTGCCACTTCGACACACGCGAAGTAACTGAGCTGCTCACTCTGACTACCGAGTTGATGTATCACGCCGTAGTTATCGTCACTTCTGGCGCCCTGGATCTCATTTATTCGTTCAAGAAAAGACTTCCAAAGCGGAGGCAACCTGTTAGCGATATTGTTCTTATCGGAGTCAACACTATAGAATTTTGTGTTAAGACCAACGAGACGTTTGCTCGGTAGAGTTTCAATCACGGGTTCTAAAATAACCCCCTTCCGAAGATGTCGAATGTAGTCTTCGTCAATTTGTATCTTTTGTAGAAAGAGTGTCTGATCACCAATAGACCGATACTCTTTGGGTGTCATGCCAAAGGACCTCTGGAATGCTCGTGTAAAGCTCTCATGATTTTTGTATCCAGCGGACAGTCCAATATCGATGATTCGAAAATCAGTCTTTAGGAGTTTATCCAATGAATTGGCCAAGCGCCTTGCACGTATGTAGGCCATGAGTGTTTCACCAGCGAGTGCCTTAAAAGTTCGCTGATAGTGCCACTGGCTCACGCCTACATGTTTCGCCACATCGGCTGGCGAAATTTCTGATTCAAGTCGAGTCTCAACAAAGTCGACGCCTTTCTGGACTGCTTGCAGGGCATACATGGGCCGTCATTCCGATTTTGGCGTATCGTAAAAGCCGGTCATTGTGATTAGCTTCCCCTGTTCGTTGTACTCACCATAGCTGATTCCAACACCAACAACAGAACCATCACCAGCGCACATATTCCATTCAGATATGCTGCGATTGTTGTGACTCTTAAATTCTCTCGTAACAAAATGACCGCCGGGGATCGTTTTGTGAAAGTCCATCATATAGGTCGCTAGTTCCTCCCAGCCAGCGGCAACTGCCAACGGATCTCGATAGACACACTCTTGGGCAAGGCTTTGTTGAAACAACTGCTCTTTCTCAGCTTTAGTTTCTGCTTTCCATGATGCCGTGTAGGTCTCCCAGGTTGCTTGGTGATCGTCTTTCATAGTGCTCTCGGTTGCCTAAGTAGTTCTCACCATATTCTAACCTCGGATGCAGTTTTGACTATTTGTGCTCAAGTCGAATATCAATTAGCAATCTGGGCTTTTACTAACGACTGCTGACAAACAATGTTGCTGTACTCTCTGTTTTTTTGTGTTCTTAGATTGCAACCGATAGAGCGTTTAACGCCAAGAAAGTATCGCCAAATATTGCCATATCAGCTGACTCTGGGTGGGTCGAAAGCTTGACTGACACCACACCGGTCTGCTGATTGATATGTATCGTCTGCCCGTGTATGCCAATGCACATCATGACCCCTTGCTCGGCATTAGCCCAAACCTGATTGTGGTAGTGCCCGCCTGGCACCAACTCTGCATAGTCTGAGGCTGCAAAGAGTGTCCTTAATTTTTCGTCGCCATTCACGGTCTTTTGGACCCAACTGGCCGGGACGATTTGCTCACCGTTGTACTCGCCATTGCCAAGCAACATCTGTCCGAATCGAGCGAGATCTCGCGCGCAAGCGTTCATACCTGCGCCAACATAGGGGAAGCCTGACTGGTCGACGACAATTGTGGCATCCTGCTCCGGTCCAAGTTTCTGCCAGAGACGCTGTTCCAACAGGTTCTGAATTCTTCTCCCAGTGACACGCTCGATTACCATGGCAATAACGTTGGTCAGGATCGTTCGGTAGTGGAAGTGTTCTCCCTCAGCTTGTTCGACTTCGACCATCGAGCAGGCGTGATCAAATAGTGTTTTGGCCAGCTGAGAATGAACCAATGCAGGTCGCCAGCCCACGACGGCAGTTTCAACCCAGAAATCAGCCTGGCGGTCGGCATAATCTTCACTGAACCTCACGGCGGCCGTCATATCAAGGGCGGTTTGCAATGTTGTATCTCGAAATGCGGTCGCTGCAAATTCCGGAACGTAGCTGGCGACTTTCTCATTGGGTTCCAGCAAACCGTCTTCCACCAAAATTCCAGTTAGCACGCCAACAAAGGACTTCGTGACCGAATTCAGCAAATGAAAGCTGTCTGGCCCCATATCATTGCGATACTCCTCCGCGAGAATCATGCCATTCTTCAGCACGATAAATGCATCAGTGTAGGTGTCGTTCAGCATATCGTTGATCGAACGTTGTTGTCCTTCGGAGCCAGTGTATTCAAGGCTACCAATATTCTCCGGCGACACACGAAGTTCTGAGGACGGCCCATCACCACGCCGTATTCTAGTCGTCGGGAATAACGATTGAACGTGCTGGAAGCTCCGTCTATTATATGGCGGGTAACCCCAATTCTCAGCGGTGTATGCCTCAATATTCATGAATTTCTCCTGTTTGTGAAAAAGCGTACACTCTTTTCAAGGTGAATTCCCTTCTGTTTGAGCCAGCGCGGTTGAGTGGGCCAGAAAGTATGATTTGAAAGTAAGGAGGGATAGTTCAAGCACCTCTTAACACCCAGCGAAGAATATACGACGGCAAAAATGTGCACTTCGTGTCGCTTTTGACCATTCTACATATCTCTGACAATTTGGAGCCTCATTTATATTGCTCAAATTCGTTATTATCTTTCGTCACTAATCGTATGAGCTTGGGATGAATAAAAAGCCTCTCTCTGCCAGCGCGCTGTTCGGTTAAAACCCCGATACCTACCATTTTTTTCAAGTACCCTGACGCGGCTTGTCGTTTGGCAATATTGGCATCTGCCAGATTACTTATGCGGCAGTAGGGCTGCTCAAAAATCACATCTATTAATTCACGACTGTAAATTTTAGGTAGTTTCTGCCGCACATAATCAGCCGTGTGATCCGCCAGGTCACGAATGCCAATGATTTTTTGTGTTGTCCATTTAGCCGTGCCTTCAATTGCTTCAAGCATGTACAGTAGCCAAGGCTCCCATGCCTGTTCGCGGGTCACAGCTAACAGCCCACTATAGTATTGATCTCTATTGGCTATGATGTGGCGGCTCAAATACAAAATGGGCAGGTTGAGCAACTCTTCTTGTACCAAATACAGAATGTTTAAAATTCTGCCGGTACGACCATTGCCATCTGTAAACGGGTGAATAGCTTCAAACTGGTAGTGCATAATTGCCATGCGAATGAGTGGGTCTAGCTCAGGGTGGTTATGCAGTAATTTTTCCCAATTACTTAATAGGTCACGGATCACCTTTTCTCCGGCGGGTGGGGTGTAAATCACCTTGCCGGTTTTATCGTTTACCAAGGTTGTACCAGGCACTTTGCGTACCGACATGTCCATGTTTTTAATTTGGCTACAAATAGACTCGGCCATACTGGTGTTCATAGAGCGCTTTGACAA
>JAADHW010000176.1 GCA_013151695.1 Gammaproteobacteria bacterium | reverse complement strand
ATTGTTGATCCAGCTACATCGAGGGGTGCGTTCTCACATAAATGGCTGCTGATGGCTGACGTGCAGATAATTGTTGATCAGCCACATAACAACATATTAGAAGGAATAGCTTCCTACTATCCCTAGAAATAAAAGAACTTATTCCCTTAAACAACATGCGCTTACCACCCCTGCCAATTCCAGAACCACCTGATACTAACGGATTTTATTCAACATATCCCAGTCGTCAAAGGAACATATTGCCCACCCTACCCTGAAACGATGCCAACATTCCTAAGATCCCGCGCAAAACGCAGCTAATGTTCTTCCTATCCTAGATTGCAAACTCTCGCACGCAAATTTCAGCATTCAACGACTTCACTCATCCTCTTTCGCCTTCCAAGCTTAATGATGGCCACTAAATTAATCGATCAGCTTAAACACGCCATTCGTGTTCGTAACTACAGCATTCGAACAGAGCAAGCATATGTTCAGTGGGTTCGTCGCTACATATATTTTCATAATAAGAAACATCCAGATGAGATGCATGATCAAGAAATAGTACAATTTTTGACCTACCTAGCGGTGAACAGAAATGTTGCAGCCAGCACACAAAATCTAGCGCTAAATGCGCTGGTCTTTTTCTACAGGCATGTTCTAAAGAAACCACTAGGCGACATCTCGACCGCAACGCGCGCAAAGAAGCCTCTAAAATTACCCGTAGTACTCACCCAAGACGAGGTAAGGCGCTTACTACAACGGTTAAGCGGCACGCACAAATTAATTGGCGCCCTTCTCTACGGGTCAGGTCTACGTTTACTCGAATGCTTGCGCTTGCGTGTCAAAGATGTTGATTTCGAATTCCAATGCATACACATACACAGCGGGAAGGGCCAAAAAGACAGAATAGTGACGTTAGCATCCCAACTGTTAACTCCGCTCAAAACACACCTATATCTGGCGCAGCAAATTCATCAAGCAGACATTGAGAACGGCTTGGGCGAAGTCTTTTTACCATACGCATTGGCTAATAAATACAAAAACGCAGCCACCGAATGGAAGTGGCAATACATATTCCCAGCCACCAAAATAAGTAAAGACCCTCGCTCAGAGCGACAAAGTAGACATCACATCGACCAAAGCACATTCCAAAAAGCTATTCGCAAAGCGGTAAAACTCTCTGTCATCAATAAACCAGCAAGCTCACACACGCTACGCCACTCGTTTGCTACCCATGCACTGCAGTCAGGAATGGACATAAGAACCGTCCAACAACAACTAGGGCACAGCTCGCTTGAAACCACTGAAATATACACACACGTGCTAAAGCGCGGAGGCCAAGCGGTACGAAGCCCACTGGAGAGTCTTTATCCTGACTTCACCCTTGACTAGCCACTACGCACCGGCACTCTCCCTCGGGAGTTTCGAAAAACCAGGTCACTGCAATAGCTCTATCCAATGCACTACAGGCACACTACTCGCCGAATTCAAATGAACTTGGCAGCCTACATTTGCTGTCGCAATAATATCGGGCTGATGTTTTTGCAGCGCATTGACTTTGTTTGTCTTAAGTTTTTGCGACAGCTGTGGCTGCAACATAGAATAAGGGCCTGCCGAGCCGCAACACAGGTGGGCGTCTTCCACCGGCACAAGTTCGTAGCCTGCACTATGTAACATGTATTCCACACCCCCTAAAAGCTTCTGCCCATGTTGCAGGGTACAAGGCGAATGCCAGGCAACTCGTTTTGTTTGATCGACGGCGGTCAATTGAAAATCGACCAGATACTCGGCCACATCCACGACTCGATCGGCCACCGCGGCTGCACGCTCGGCGTATTCTGCATCTGCGCTCAGCAACCGTCCGTAGTCTTTTAACGTGACACCACACCCCGTGGCAGATGACACAATCACTTCTACTTCATCTAACAAAGGATAAATCGCATCAACGTTCGCACGAACAAATGCCAACCCAGCTGAACTATCCCCTAAATGTAAATCCAAAGAGCCACAACACACTTCACTGTCTGCAACAATCGATCCAACATTGTGGGCCGTAAGTATTTTCTGCAGATGAATATTTGTTTGAGAAGTGCTTACTTGTTGCGCGCAGCCATTAAGCAGCAGCACTTTACGCTCACCTTGCCGGTTAGATACCACACCGGCACCGACCCGGTCTGGCACACTGCTTGCCAAACGCTGCGGAAGTAGAAACCTAAACAGCCGTCCAACACGTGACATCAGTCGCAATCGAGTAGCATGTGGCACCATCCATTTCAGCAATGTTCTAAGCAGCCCGTTTACACCTGTTCGACCCGCACCAATTTGGCTACGCGCTATTTCAGCAAGCTCACCATAAGCCACCCCAGATGGACAAGTGCTTTCACAAGCCAAGCAGGTTAAGCAGCGATCTAAATGATGTGTCGCGCGCTGTGTATTCTCACCTGTTTCTAGCAGATCTTTAATCAAATAAATGCGCCCGCGAGGACCATCCAGCTCATTACCGGTTAGTTGATAGGTGGGGCAAGTTGCGTTGCAAAAGCCACAATGTACACAGTTTCTGAGTATTTCATTTGCCCGGCGACCTGAATCTGTAGCTAAGAGTTTCTCTGGGAAATCAGTTTTCACCCATCCCCCTCAAACTTCAGTGGCGAGCTGAACAAATCATGCGGGTCGAAGGCAAGTTTCAGCGCAGACATATATTTACGCTCTTCTTTTCCGAGGCGAACCGGTTCACCCATCGCCCATGCCCAGCCACCCGTTTCACGCATGTACTGCGCTACAAATTCATCATCGTTATGCCACATCCAACGAAGACCACCACCCCACTCTATAAGCAAAGCATCTTCATCTACGTTAGGTGTCACGGATGCGGGCGGAACGATCAAGCGCCACAACTTCGCCCCGGTTGGCTTTTCGTGATCAATAGCCGCGGGCTTAAAAAAGCTATGTTGATGATCACGAACCTGTGCCCATAGCTGGTCGCCCAATACCAATTCTCCTCCCAGTTTTGTTTGTGCCGCCTGCAACGCAACTTCGGTGCCCGACAAGCGAATGTACAAAACCCCCGCGACCCAACAGGTAGCGCTGAGAGGAAGCGGCATGCGTGCGATTGATCGGCAATATTCAACTGCACGATCTGCGCTAAAATCAAAGGCAAAGGTTTGTTCGTGTTCTGCTGCCGGGTGCACGCGTAGGCTGGCAGATAGTATCAGCCCCAAGCAACCAAAGGCTCCGGTTGCTAATCTTGAAACATCGTATCCAGCCACATTTTTCATCACCTGGCCACCAAACCGCAGCACCTGCGCGTTGCCGTTGATTAGCTCTATGCCTAACACTGCGTCTCGCAATGCACCCTGCCAAGGTCTGCCTGGCCCAGAGAACCCAGCGGATATCGCCCCACCAACCGTGCCCTGACCAAAGTATTGTGGTGGATCACTGGCCAGTTTTTGTTGGTGTTGAGCCAGTTCCATATTGAGCTCTCGAATCGGCATGCCAGCGCGAACCGTAATCACCAGCTCACTCGGGTCGTAGCTCACAATGCCTCGATGCTCGAGTGTCGAAAGCATGTTTTCAGACACGCTAGGCAACCACTTCGTTTTACTACCTTCACCTGTAAAGGAGAGTGACTGCTTGGCGGCGACTGCTGATTCAATCGCTTGTTTTAAGAAACTAGACTGGTCCATTAAAACCGTTCGATATCTGGAAAAGCAATTTCACCATGGCGAACATGCATGCCACCCAACTCTCCACAGCGAGCTAAAGTGGGAATACCCTTGCCCGGGTTGAGCAAACCATGTGGATCCCAAGCGTGTTTCAACGCGAAGAACTGCTCAAGCTCGCTGGCGTTAAACTGCACACACATTTGGTTGAGCTTTTCCACACCCACACCATGCTCTCCGGTCACAGTTCCCCCCACAGCAACACACAGTTCCAAAATACGCCCACCCATTTCCTCGGCTGCAGCAAGCTCACCGGGTTTGTTCGCATCAAAAAGTATCAACGGGTGTAAATTGCCATCACCGGCATGAAATACGTTAGCCACCCTCAAACCATATTCTTTGGATAGTTCTTCTATGTGGGCGAGCACATGGGTTATTTTACCCCTGGGAATGGTGCCATCCATACAATAATAATCTGGAGAAATACGCCCAACGGCCGGAAACGCAGACTTCCTACCTTTCCACAAACGCATTTGTTCTTTCTCATCTGTGGCGGTATCAATGTGGTAAGCGTTTGACGCCTGCACCAACCGCTCCACTTGGCGACACAAATCTGCCACCTCCTGCGCACCACCGTCCAATTCAATCAGTAATATTGCAGCCGCATCTTGCGGATAACCCGCGTGAGCAAATTGCTCTGCAGCTTGTATGGCGAGTTGATCCATCATTTCCATGCCGGCCGGAATAATACCTTGGCCAATGACGCTGGCTACGGCTTCGCCTGCATCTTCAATGGTATGAAATGCGGCGAGCATCACTACAACTTGTTCTGGCTTGGGTAACAAGGCGACGGTTACTTCGGTTATAATACCAAGCATACCTTCGGAACCGTTAAGTACCGCCAATAGATCGAGCCCTGGGGTATCGTATAACGCGCCACCCAACTCTAAGGTATCTCCGTCACTGGTCACCACACGGACACCCAGTACGTTATGCACCGTTAGGCCATAT
>JAADHW010000083.1 GCA_013151695.1 Gammaproteobacteria bacterium | reverse complement strand
GGTCACTACACAACCGCCGCGCAAATTACGCCAGCTAACGTGAGCAACTTAGAAGTTGCATGGACCCATCGCTCAGGTGATTTCACATTGGGTGGTCAATCGTTAACGGACCTGAGCGATTTACGAACACGCCCAAGCAGTTTTACAGGCACGCCCATCATGGTGGTGGACACTCTGTATTACTGCACACCCTTCAATCGAGTATTTGCTCTAGACCCAACAACTGGCGCAGAAAAATGGGTTTTCGATCCCGAAGTTAATATGGTGGACGAAAACATTACTAATTGCCGAGCTGTGAGCAGTTGGCGCGACACTCGCACGCACGACACCGGTAATAGACCTAACTCAGACCAAGGTGTGTGTCAGCACCGCATCATATTAGGCACGTTAGATGCTCGGCTCATCAGCTTAGATGCACAAACAGGTAAACGGTGTACCGAATTTGGTGACAACGGTGAAGTCTCCCTCACCATCGGACTAACCGAACACGAAAATAGCGAATACAGCATCACCAGTGCTCCAGCAATTATCGGCGATATCGTGATCACTGGAGCTTTTGTTCAGGACAGCAAACGTCCGGACACACCCTCTGGTGTGGTACGAGCCTACGACGTTCGAACCGGCAAGTTCCTATGGGGTTGGAATCCTGTGCATCCATCGCGCCCTCAAATTGACGAAGACGGCAACTATGTGCCCGGTTCAACTAATGTCTGGTCCACTATTTCTGTCGACGAAGCACTAGGGCTGGTAATAGTACCCACAGGCAATTCTGCGCCGGATTACTACGGTGGCGACAGGCAAGGACATCTGGATTATTACTCCAGCTCCGTTGTTGCCTTGAACGCGACAGATGGAACAGTTGCCTGGCATTTTCAAACCGTCCACCATGATATTTGGGATTACGACGTACCAGCACAACCTACCTTAGTAGATTTAACCATTAACGGGAAAACTCGTCCGGCCGTTGTGCAAGTTACAAAAATGGGGTTAACCTTTGTCTTGGATCGTGAGACTGGCAAGCCTCTGCACCCAGTGGAAGAACGAGCAGTACCGCAAGACGGTGCGGTTCCTGGTGAGTACTTGAGCCCCACTCAACCCTTCCCTGTAAAGCCCGCGCCGTTACATAAACTCGGGCTCACTGCAGACGACGCCTGGGGATTCACGTTTTGGGACAAAGCTGCTTGCCGCGACAAGCTTGCAAACATGAACACCGGTCCAATCTATACACCACCCAGTCTGGCAGGAACTGCGCTTTATCCTTCGAATCTAGGCGGCAACAATTGGGGCGCACCAGCCATTGATCTAGTGCGCAAGATTATGATCGTCAACACCAAACATTTACCCATAGAAGTACGCCTCGCAAAACAAAAGGACTGCCCAGCAGACCTCCCCTTTCCCCAGCATGGCTCAGACTACTGTGTAATTATGGCGCCGATCGTTTCTCCCTTGGGTGCGCCATGCACCGCTCCACCTTGGGCTACTTTGGCCGCCGTCGATTTAGAATCAGGTGAGATACTTTGGCAGATTCCGCTCGGATCTTTAGAAAATTTGGCTCCGTGGCCCATCTACCACTTTATTGAAGGTGGCATCGAAATGGGCGGACCCATGGTTACCGCCAGTGGCTTGGCTTTCATCGCAGCCACTTCCGACGCCTACATTCGTGCCTTCGACACCTTGTCAGGAGAAGAGCTTTGGAAAGCACAACTACCTACCACCGGCAATGCAGTGCCCATGAGTTACGAATATGACGGCACTCAATATGTTGTTATCGCTGCTGGCGGCCATTTCACTTCTCCGATGCCCGCTGCTGACTATGTAATTGCTTATAAGTTGCCTCTTCGATGAGCGAAATCGCGACCCGGTGCATTTTAAAATATCTAGCCAAAGGCTTAGATCCAAATCGCGAATGCCAAGGTGATCTACAACGCGAATTGCTCGACAGCCTCCCCAACGCCCAGTCTGTGGTCGTACTTGCCGTGGTAGAAGGCTATTCAATAGAAATAGAGATCGCCGACTTAGCACCTTTCTCGCGTTCTGGAATTGAACCTTATGTCGCTGAGCATGTATTGCCTGAGGCCATTTCCATACGTTGCAATCCTTCGAGAGCTGTAGAAATACAACTTCTACGAGCACATTTTCCCTAGGAGTTTGCGCGGTAGAAATATACCATCAACTCAGCTATCAACTCATGGTGATGTCATGTCCGGACCACTCGCAGGCGTACGCGTACTAGATTTCTCAACCATGGTTTCAGGACCTGTAGCGGCGCGGATGCTTGCAGATCAGGGTGCTGATGTGATCAAGGTTGAATCTCCCAAGGGAGATGAGATGCGCAAAATCGGCAATCAGCGCAACGGCTTAACCAGCGCCTTCATGTCTTGTAATAGAGGCAAACGCGGCGTCTGCCTCGACTTGAAAAACACAGCGGCAAAACAAGCCCTAGCGGACTTGGTGAAAACTGTTGATGTCGTCATCCAGAACTTTCGACCTGGTGCTATGCAACGCATGGGCTTTGCTGAAACAGATGTTCGTAAACTTAAGTCTGACATTATCTACGTCTCTATCAGTGGGTTTGGAGAGACTGGCCCGTATGCCCACCAACGTGTTTATGACCCTGTTATACAAGCTTTGTGCGGGGCAACAGACATTCAGGCAGACCGCGAAACCGGCAAACCAAAAATGTTTCGTATCATTGTTGCAGACAAGGTCACATCACTCACCGCAGCCCAGGCTATTTCAAGCGCCCTATATGCACGCGAAAAAACCGGCAAAGGTGAGCACATCAAGCTGTCTATGTTAGATGCCATGGTCTCTTTCTTTTGGCCTGAGGGTATGTCGGGTATCACCTTTGTCGGTGATGAAATAGATGTCACCAAGTACCAGGGCACTATGGATTTAATCTATGAGACCGCCAATGGGTACATCACAGCGGGTGCAGTATCTGACTCTGAGTGGCAAGGTATGTGCGCAGCTCTGAACAAGCCCGAATGGGTCAACGACGAACGATTTAGCACTACCGCTGCTCGATTCAAGAATGCAGAGCTTCGCAAACAAATGACCGGTAAGGAAATAACTAAGTGGGATCGGCAAGAGATATTGAACCGGCTGGATGCGCAAGGTGTACCAAGTGCCCCACTACTGTCTCGCCTAGACCTGTTAGAAGATGAACAAATTGCCATCAACGGCACTATCCAAATCTATGACTGGGAAGGTCACGGCAAAATTCGACAGGCACGCCCGGCTGCAACTTTTGAACAAAACCCGGGTAATGTTGAGAGTGCTGCTCCACTCATGGGCGAGCATAGCTTAGAGGTCTTCCGCGAAATTGGATATTCGGATGGAGATCTAAAATGTTTGATCGATGAAGGGGCATTGCAGGGGTGCTAGGCGTTTCATCTACAAAAACGCCCTTGAAACGCGAGCTTGAGAACTTAATTGAATCAAGCTATCGGCATTTTGCATTTAAACGTATGCTAAATTTATTAGATCAACAAACCAAGGTTTAGAAACTATGGCAGGACCGTTAGACGACATCGTCGTGGTAGAGATAGACAACTGGATGGCCGCACCCAGTGCTGGTGCTATCTTGGCCGACTTAGGTGCACGAGTAATTAAGGTGGAGCCAATAACAGGCGACCCCATGCGTGGTATGTCGCGGCCAATCAAGCGAACTGATATCAGCGATGGCTTAAAAGGATATGACTTTCAGTTTGATGTTGATAATCGAGGCAAAGAGTCCATTGCAGTAGCCTTAGACCAACCTGCAGGAGTTGCCTTGGTGCGCAAGCTGGTTGAGAAAGCAGATATATTTATGTGCAACTTGCTGATGAGACGACAAGAAAAATTCGGCTTAGACCCACGCAGCTTGTTCGACGTTAAGTCTAACCTAGTGCATGCCACACTCACGGGATACGGTACTACGGGTCCCGATGCTTGGCGACCAGGCTACGACATGACAGCTTTTTTTGCACGCTCTGGTTTATACGATGCGCAACGAGAAGGCGATGACGGCGTTGTACCTATGGCCCGTCCCGCTCAAGGTGACCACACCACTGGGCTGGCCATGGTGGCTTCAATTCTGGCTGCCTTACGTTTGGCTGAAAAGTCTGGCGAAGGTCAAGTGGTAGAAACCTCACTGTATGAAACTGCCGTTTGGACCCAGGCAACCGACTATGCGGTAACCGCAGTCGATCATGCCCCGGTGCGTCGACGTGCAAGAACACAGATGCTCGCCATCACAGCTAATCGCTTTCCATGCGGCGATGGTAAGTGGGTCGTCTTTAACATGATGCCCGACGTCGCTTATTGGCCGCGAATGTGCCAAGCCCTCGAAATTGAAGAAATCATCGACGACAAGCGTTTCTCAGACTCAAGCCTACGCTATCGTAATATGCCGGAATTGATTGGTATCATTGATGCCGCCTTGGCAAAACGTGGTCGTGATGAGTGGGGTGAAATTTTCGACAAAGCAAGTCTCATATGGGGGCCGGTTATGGGGCTGCATGAAGTTCCCCGAGACCCACAGGCCATAGAACTCGGCATATTCCCTAAGCTAGAGCACCCCAGCGTAGGCTCCTATAGTACAGTCAACATCCCCATGCGTTTCTCAACCGCAGACGTGTATCCTAGAGGTCCTGCGCCGAGTTTGGGTCAGCACACCCAAAGTAT
>JAADHW010000076.1 GCA_013151695.1 Gammaproteobacteria bacterium | reverse complement strand
TCGGCTAACAAGCTTCATGCCAATTCGACCTCGACAGGCAAACTAGCCAGGCCCCGTAGAGCATTATTGAACCTACGCACAGGTTCTCCAGATAACTTGATCGTTTTGACTTGTTTGGCGAGCGCTTTTAATACCAACTCACCCTCCATTCTCGCAACCATTTGACCAACGCAAGCATGTATACCTATACCAAACCCTGCGTGGCCTCGGCAATCACGATTGATTAGAAACTGATCGGGCTGTTGCCACTTTTGCGGATCCCTATTTGCACCCGCTAAGCAAACAAGTATTTTCTCACCTTTGGGGATGACCATTCCAGCTATGGTCACCGTCTGGGTTGTGGTACGGAAGAAGGAGTGTGCAGTGCCTTCAAAGCGAATCACTTCTTCAAAAGCGTTTCTGGCTAACGACACATCTTCAGTAAGGGCCTCCCACTGCTGCGGATACCTCGCAAAACAGTATATAGCGCTGCCTAACGAGTTTACCGTCGTATCGAGGCCTGCGGACAGAACAGAACGAACCAACAGACAGGCCTTTTCCTCTGACACACCTGCTTCCTCAGCAACACGGTGAATTTGAGCCCCTAGACCATCTGCAGAAAGGTTTTCTTTGCGACAGTGATACAAAATCCATTCTTGAACAGGTTTTGCATTCTCGAAAGCTTCCTCAAAAAGATGGTTACGTGGCCCCAACGCATTAAACACCATACTTCCATAGGGAAGTAGATTTTCTCGGCCTTCAGGGGGCAAGCCAACGGCATCAGGAAAAACCTTAAGAGGATAAACTTCAGCGAGATCTGTCACTGCATCAAACGACCCAGATGTGATCACTTCGCCAACAAACCGTTCAGCTTCAGCCTCGAACTTATCACGCAGCGCTTTTAGGGCTGGTAGGCTTAACACTTTGCTCAAAATCTGGCGCGCGCTGGTATGTTCGGGAGGGTCGGTCTCAAGCACAAGACTTGGTGGCCGCCAGGGTTTTTCTTTATGGAAGTTACTTAAGCCAACGCCAGCGGAAGAACAAAACACCTCATGATTTCTGAGTGCTTCGTTGACAACGCCATAGTCGGCTGTCACCAGGCAATCGTACTTCTCAAGCCTCACCAAAGGTCCAAGGGAGCGAATTTCCTCGAAATAAGGATATGGATTTAACAGAAACTCATCAGAATATGGATCAATATTGGTTGTGGGGAAAACACTTGTTGGGCCGACAGCGGAAGTTTTTGAGCCACTCATTTTTCAATCCTGCAATTTGTGTGATTTAGCAAAGCACTACGGACGGATATCTCGTGGTGCCAGTTCTTCGTACGGCAAACCGACGTACTGCTCTGCGATAACTTTTTGGCCAGCCTGGGAAGCCAGATAATAACTGAGTTCAGATTCCATAAATCGTGCAAACGTTGCGCCTTCCAAGTCATGTGAACCCATATCATCGAAGTTGTGTAACATATTTGTCATCCACCAGGAAAAACGCTCACCGTGCCACACACGACGTAGCGCGATCTGCGAATATTGTTTGATACATTCTTTGTCACCTTCCTTATAAACCCTAAGCAGTACTTTGTAGAGAGTGGCAACATCGGACGCAGCTAGATTAAGTCCTTTCGCTCCGGTCGGTGGCACAATATGAGCCGCATCGCCCACCAAAAAAAGATTCCCGTACTGCATTGGCTCACAAATGAATGAACGCAGCGGGGCGATACTCTTCTCTATACTTGGACCAGTGACCAATCGTGCGGCCGCTTCCGGCGGCAAGCGTTTTTTGAGTTCGTCCCAAAAAGCATCATCTGACCAGTCTTCAACGCGGTCACTCAACGGTACCTGAATATAGTATCGAGAACGCGTTGCTGAGCGCATGCTAGCCAAAGCAAAACCTCGCCGATGTTTACAATAGATCAACTCATCACTAACAGGTGGTGTGTCACTCAGAACACCCAACCATCCGAAGGGATAAATACGCTCATGTTCGGTGCGACACTCTGCTGGAATGGTTGGGCGAGAAACGCCATAAAACCCATCGCAGCCGGCGATGTAATCACATTGCAACTCGTGCTTTTCGCCTGCATGTGTATAGGTAACGGAGGGGCTATCTGAAGTCACATTTTTTAGGCAAACACCCTCTACTTCATAATAGGTAGACAGGTCGGCGGCTTGCCGGGCTTGCATCAGATCTCTGGTAATTTCAACCTGGCCATAACACACCACCGAATCGCCACCATTCAACTTTTTCATGTCGATCCGTACACTGTGACCGTTTACCGCTATTGTGAAACCTTCGTGTACTTCACCCTCTGCTACCATACGGTCAACAACACCTGCCTCACGCACAAGGTCAACAAAACCTTGCTCTAAAATGCCCGCGCGGATTCGTCCAAGCACGTACTCACCTGAGACTTTCTCCAGAATAATATTACTGATGCCCTGCTTTGCCAGCAATTGTCCCAACAACAAACCGGAGGGGCCAGCGCCAATAATAGCGACCTGGGCTCTAATTTTTTTCATCCACTCGCCTCCAAGGTGTTTATTTTTATTCTTACATCCCTAACCATACTCCTACTACGCGGGCAAAAAATGAATTCACTTATCACACAATGACTTGCACTTTTTGGTCAAAGAAGTACGATATTCTTACCATCCATCGAGCACAATTCGATGACAAAAAGCGCTCTGCAAGTTCAATCCACAGACGGCATTCCGCACTTTGGCCTGTATGGCGAGTCGATTGTCAGCAAAGACCCAGGGTTTGTCCACATTGAAGATATTGCAGCACGAAGCAAGGAAATTGGCTGGCTGATTAAGCCACATCGGCACAACAACATGTTTCAGTTATTGTGCGTGTTTGATGGGCAACTTGAACTGCAATTAGACGAACAAACCCACTCGCTGTCAGGCGGTTGGGTCATCACGGTACCGCCTGGGGTTGTACATGGGTTTCGTTTCAGACCCGATACCCAAGGTGTGGTGCTGACCCTGGCAGAACCCCTTTTAATTGAAGCGCGGTACCAGCAATCGCGACAATATTTCGAAGAGCTGGTCAGCTCGCCTCATACCATCGAATTTCAACGAGAAAATGTACTATTTGATCAACTCAAACAGTACCTCAGCCTGATTGCAAGAGAATTCCAGCAGTCAGGGGAAGGTTACAAACACATGCTGGAATGGATGGTAGGCATGGTTTTAGTCACCCTAAAACGGCAGTTTGATCAGCGACGACTACAAGCCTCGGTTAGCTTACCAAGCAGCAATATGCTTAAGGGGTTTCGTGTGCTTTTGGAAGAACAATACAAAAAACAATGGAAAGTTCAGCAGTACGCTGCAGCACTTCATACCTCAGTTTCCAGTCTCAATAGACTGTGTAAAGAATCCGTTGGCATTACCGCAAAATCAGTGATTCAAAATCGTGTACTGATCGAGGCAAAACGCAAACTAATCTACACCCAGGTACCATTGGACCTTATCGCCTACAACTTGGGATTTAAAGATCCCGCATATTTTTCGAGATTTTTTAAAAAACGTGAAGGGATCCCACCCAGTACCTATCGAGAAATCCACAACAACAGAAGAATCGAGTGACCAGATGCCCCATCATTTCGGTGCATGTGGGTATCTGCAACGCATCTATTTTTTCCTCTAAGAGGCTTGTCCTCAAACAGACTTACGAAACTTTCTACCCCAATTTTTTCTCAAGCTGATCTAGTGTATCCATCGCACTAACACATTGTTCTACGCTAGCGTTAGGTTCACGGCCCTGCGCAATCGCGGCGAAGAACTCTCTATCAGCCAACTCGACACCATTGCTTGAAACATCAACGTTAGAGACGTCAATAGGGTTTTCACTGCCATCAAATAGATCGTCGTAACGCGCTATGTACGTGCCCTGCTCACAGATATAGCGGAAGAATGTTCCGAATGGCGCATCATTGTTAAATGATAACGACAGGGTACATATCGCACCGGATGGCACTTTTAGTCCAATACTCATATCCATGGCTATACCCAGGCTGGGGTGCATCGGCCCTTGCAAAGCCTGTACCTGGCAGGCAACTTCCCCGGTCTGGTACTGAAACAGGTCAACCGTATGACACGCATGGTGCCACAGGAGATGGTCGGTCCAGCTACGGGGCTCCCCCAGGGCATTAGTGTTCGTGCGACGAAAGAAGTAAGTTTGTACATCCAGCTGCTGGATCTTCAGCTCACCCGCAAGAATTTTTTTGTGAATCCACTGGTGAGATGGGTTAAAGCGTCGCACATGATCTACCATCGCCACCACACCAGTTTCCCGTTGCACCTTCACCACCTCTCTGGCATCGGCTAGTGAGTCAGCCATGGGGATCTCGATGAGCACATGTTTACCCGCTTGCATCACTTGTATCGCCTGACGAGCATGCATGCCGGTAGGTGAAGTCAGTATTGCAGCTTCAATACCAGGTTGAGACAAAGCTTCATGCAGATCTGTAGTCCAATGGGAAATATTGCGGGCCGCAGCCAGCGCTGCGGTGGCTTGCGCTACGCCCCCACAAATAGAGACCACCTCGACACCATCGATACTGGCAATAGCATCCAGATGTTTGTTGGCAAATGCCCCCTCGCCGACCATACATATCTTCACTATCTATTGCTCCTGGGTGTTCTCTAACACCACCACACCGGCTCCCGTATTGGAAATGGGTACATGGTAATGTTTGTGTATTAGCTTGGCTTTGGCTGGGAGTGCGCCGCGCATCACTAACCACATGATGGTTTCAATACCCTCAGTGCCAGCTTGCTGCATAATTTCATCATTACTCAAGTGCGTCAGCCACTCTGGGTCGTCTATAAATTTCTCTATGCACTGCAAATCAAAATCCACATTTATAATACCCGCGCGTTCGCCTTGCAATTGATGCGACATACCACCAGTGCCAAAGATCACCACTTTCAGATCTTCCGGATAGGATTCAATGGCTTTACCCAGGGCTTGTCCCAACTGATAACAGCGTTTGGCGGTGGGTAATGGATGTTGCACTGTATTGACAACCAACGGTATTGCCTTGACCGGCCACTTCGGCAAATGACGCCACATCAGAGCCATGGGCGTGATAAAACCATGGTCCACCAACACCTCCTGACACATTGTCATATCAAAATTATGGTTGACCAACGATTCTGCTATGTGCCATGAAAACTCTGCATCTCCGTCAAAAGAAGCAAGTGTTTTGAGCCCCCAACCTTCATCAGCATTTTCATAACGATCCGCGCAACCGATGGCAAAGGTGGGGATTTGGTTCAGAAAAAAGTTTAAGCCGTGATCGTTGTACACCACAATAGCAACGTCAGGCTCAACCTCGGCTAGCCATTGCTTAACCGGTTCATAGCCATCAAAAAAACGCTTCCAGTAGGGCTCTTGCTCAAGCCCCTGGGTCATAGCATTTGCAATCGCCGGAATATGTGAGCTAGTCACTCCACCTATGATTCTAGCCACCCCAGTATCCTCCTAACTTTTGCAATTTTTCTTCAAAACCTTCACCTGCTTCAACAAGTTTGGTCTTAAATTCATTTGTGCTGATACCTTGGAACGACGCTCCTGCGTCCTGTATCGATAACCCATAATAAGTTGTCATTTTTGCAAGGTAATAGATGTTGCCCCCTTGGCGTAACAAAGAGAGAAAATCAGCCGCCAACACCGCGGCTGTTTGTGCGTCAGTTAACCCGTATTTACTACAATAGGCCGCTTTATCTCGACCAAACTCTTCGCGATTTTCTTCGTTGTTAAAGGAAAACGCCATCTTATTCAGAGCATAACCTTGATGGGATCGGCGACCGTCAAAGACGTAAGTTCCAGGGATATCATCGTATTCATGTTTTTTCCATGCCATCATTACACTCCGCTACTTATTTCTGTCCAATACAGGCGCATTGGGTTATCCACCAACAACTTCCTTTGCAGTTCCTGGGTTACCGCGATGCGAGGAATTACATCTACCAGGTGCCCGTCATCAGGCATGTGGGTCTTCATGTTTGGGTGTGGCCAATCTGTACCCCACAGCACCCGATCAGGAAAACTCTCGACAATCCGGCGCGCAAAAGGCACCACATCGCTATAGTGGGGTGGTCCAACTTTCGATAAGCGCTCTGGGCAGCTCACCTTGGACCAGAAATTAGAATTTTCATCCATCAACCTGACAAAAAGGTCAAACTCGCCACCTTCTACCGACTTAGTTACGTCGGGACGACCCATGTGATCAACAACGACAATGGTCGGTAACGACACAAAAAGATCATAAAATTCGGCGAGATCCGGCGCTTCGAAATAGATCACAATATGCCAGCCAAGCGCCTTAACACGTTCGGCCAAGCCAGTGAGCGTAGCGACAGGAAGCACATCAACCAGACGCCTAACAAAATTAAAGCGTATACCGCGCACGCCTAGCTCGTGCAGCTTATAAAGTTCGTTATCACTCACCTGTGAATCAATAGTGGCTACACCGCGCGCCAACCCGCGTGATGCCTGCAATGCATCAACGAGTGCTCGGTTGTCGCTACCATGACAGGTCGCCTGCACAATGACATTGCGCGTAAAACCTAGGTGATCGCGCAACGCCCACAATTGCGTTTTTGCAGCATCACAGGGCGTGTACTTGCGCTCGACCGCATAAGGAAATTGTTCGCCCGGGCCAAACACATGACAATGAGCATCTACAGCGCCCGTAGGCGGCGTAAAATTCGGCTTTGACGGCGATGGGTGGTAAGGCAGCCAGTCTGCATCAGCCTGAAAACGGCTCACTTGCCCCTCTCTTTCAGTATTGTATCCAGACGCGGAAAGATCCGGCGCGCGTTACCTTCATAAACTTTGTACAGGTCTTCATCACACAGACCCAGAGCATCAACATAACGCTTAGTATCGTCAAAATACTGACCCGTCTCTGGGTCAATCCCTCGTACGGCACCGACCATTTCAGACCCAAATAAAATGTTATCAATGTTGATGACCTGGAACAGCAAATCAATACCGGGTTGATGATAAACACAGGTATCGAAAAACACGTTTTTCATAACATGTTCTGGTAAGGGTGGGCGTTCCAACATATCTGCCAAGCCGCGATAACGCCCCCAGTGATACGGCACGGCACCACCACCATGGGGGATAATAAAACGCAGGTTAGGGAAATCGGCGAACAGATCACCCTGAATAAACTGCATAAAAGCAGTCGTGTCAGCATTGATATAGTGCGCCCCGGTGGCATGAAAGTTTGTATTGCAGGAGCTGGATACGTGAATCATTGCTGGTACGTTAAGCTCCGTCATTTTTTCAAAGAACGGATACCAGCTCTTGTCAGTCAGTGGTTTTGAGGTCCAATGGCCACCGGATGGATCGGGGTTTAAGTTGCAACCAACAAACCCAAGATCGTTAATACAGCGCTCAAGTTCGGCAATCGAATTCTCAATTGGCACACCCGGCGACTGTGGTAGTTGGCACACGCCGACGAAGTATTCCGGGTAAAGGTCGACAACTCGTTTGATGAGGTCATTACACGCAGCGGTCCATTGCTGTGAGACACGCTCATCACCAATATGATGAGCCATGGCAGACGCGCGTGGCGAAAAAATTGTCATATCTGCCGCTCGCTCGCGTAGCAATTTCAGTTGGTTGCGCTCCACACTTTCACGTATTTCGTCGTCACTGATCACGCCTGGCCTGGGCAACGGCAAGTTGGCATCGAAAGCAGCAACTTGTGCTTCGCGGTAGCTCTGGTGGGGGGCTGGCGCGGTAGTGTAATGCCCGTGGCAATCAATGATCATGCTGTACTTCCTGCTCAATCTCACTCTCACCCTCACCCTCACGCGCACGCGCACGCGCAGTATTGATGCCATCCAACATAGACACCAATTCCTGCTCTTTTAATGCTGCATCAAATTGTGACAGCCACGCTTGGGTTGCTACGCAGCCGGAACTCATGTGTGGCCTTATGCCCGCATCGCAGACAGTATCCGCGGCTTCACGCATTTCCTCAGCACGGCGCATACCATGTAGCAGGCTACGCGAAATCATGTAGCGTGCGCGGGCCGGCCAATCCTGCCAAGGAATCAAGTCATGCAGCGACGCCATCACAGCATCTTCCACGCCATAGTGGCGTGCTGTAAGCAGCGATTCAGTTAACAGAGATTCAACCCCCTTGATCATAATACTGCGGCACATCTTGGTCGCCGCTGCTGGACCAATATGTGCTGAACAAAAACGCATGTCGCTGAAACCGAGATTGATGCCAGCGGGTAAAAAGTCTTGGGCATGTGGCCCACCAATCAATATGGGAGCATTCATTCGTTTTGGCATGATGGGTGACAAAACTGCCGCTTCAACGTAACGCCCACCACAAGTTTCGACTACTTGTGCAACACTAATTTTAGTTGTCGGAGCCACTGAATTCAGATCAAGAAAAAACGTTCCTGGGCTCAGGCTAGCACACACAGATTGTGCCGCGACAAGACTTTGTGCCGCAGTCACCGCAGAAATTACTAGGTCACAATGCGCAACAGCATCGCTCGCAGATGCAGCCATATCAACCTGCGGATTAGATCGTATGCTTATGTACGGCTGACTCTGTGGATTGTGGAACTGCAGGTCATATGCAGCTAACTTTATTGTTGATGCAGCTGCCAGGTCTTTAGCTAAAACCTCTCCCACTTCGCCGAAACCAAGTAGACAAATTTTTCTAATCTTGGTCATGGGCCGCTCCAAACGGTATCGGGAATCATGATCGAGCCTTGCATCAATAACCGTGCCGTACGTAATAACCCAGCACCTTGTACCTGAACCTCATCAGTGTCGCCGGTAATGTCGACTTGCACTGTAAAAAGCCCCCCAGGGTGTTCTACATCCATGCGGGTCTCGCCTGTCTTAAACACGCTACCACACACTTGCTGGGCGACGGACCCAGGTAAAACACAAGCTGTAGCAACGCTTACCGCACCCAATACACCAATCGCTTCATGTACACGATGCGGAATAAACGTACGAGTACAAACCACCCCGCCTTTTCTGGCTGGTGCTACCAGGCTCATTTTTGGCACAGTCTTGCAGGTGACATCACCGAGGTTCATCAGCCGACCAGCTTGCAATCGAATGTTTTCGACGCGCGCCTTCAATTCAATATCGTCTTCAAGTTCATCAGGAGATTCGTATCCTGTTTTTTGGAAATCCGACGCACGCATCACCACAACCGGCATACCATTGTCGATACAAGTCACCTCTACACCATCAATTCGATCCAACACATTGTGAGTGGGCAGCAACGCACCACAATTTGAACCGGCGATATCAACAAACTCAAGCACAACTGGCGCCGCACTGCCGGCAACACCGTCTATGCGCGCATCCCCCGCGTAGTCAACCACACCCCCGGGGGTACATACCCGAGCAATGGCGATTGCACCGCTATTAACCATATGAATGCGCACCTTAGTGCTGTCGTTTTGAGCCGGTATCAAACCCTGTTCAATCGCAAACGGTCCCACGCCAGCTAGAATATTACCGCAGTTTTGAACATCGCTGACTTGTGCTGAGTCCACCGCAACTTGCAGGAACAAGTAGTCGACATCAGCATCAAGCCTATCTGATGCGCTCACTACAGCAACTTTACTGGACAGAGGATGGGCACCACCCATACCGTCAATCTGGCGGGAATCTGGTGAACCCATAGCTACAAGCAGCACCTTATCGCGTAACTCATGATTTGCCGGTAAATCCGCGGCGAGGAAAAATAAGCCTTTGGATGTACCTCCACGAACAACGGAACACGGGATCATGGTTTGCATGAACTAGCGTCCTCTAGTGATTCTACGTATTTCAGCCCTTTAGCGGCGAGCCGCTCACGCATATTGTAGACATCGAGGCCCAACTCGCCAGCAGCAAAACGTGCGCGTTTTTCTGCTTCGCCTGCTTCGCGGGCATTGGCCATTTGCAAAACGGTATCAACCTGGGTGCGAGACACCACCACCACACCGTCATCATCCGCCACAATCAAGTCACCTGGGTGTATTAACGCACCAGCACAAACTATAGGTAAATTGACATTGCCGAGGGTCTCTTTGACCGTGCCTTGAGCATAGACAGCCTTCGACCACACTGGAAAACCCATTTGTGTTAACGCGGCAATGTCTCGCACGCCTGCATCGATGATCAAAGCCCGCACTCCTTGTGCTTGTAACGATTCAGCCAGCAGGTCACCAAAATAACCGTCTTGGCAAGGACTGGTCGGCGTGACCACCAAGATGTCACCTGCCTGACACTGTTCAACCGCCACGTGAATCATCCAATTGTCGCCAGGTGCGACTTCACAAGTTACCGCCGTTCCCACCACGTGGGCTGGCCTAAAAATAGGCCGCATATGAGCAGCAAGCAGGCCAATACGCCCTTGCGCTTCGTGAACTGTGGCGACACCGAGGGCGGCAAATTGTGCCACCAAGGACGGTTTTACTCGATCAAATTTTGTCACAACCACCGCCATAGCCTACCTCCTTCGGTAAACAACAAAGGGCACGCGATCCACTACCCACTCTATAACCTGCACTCTAAAGTCTGCATGACCGCCTGCCCAATGCTATTGTTTTGACAAGCCATGAAAAAAAGATTACACGTGCAATGGTGCAAACAAAGAAAATACTGGCAACCTCTCTCAGCCTCCGCCATCTGAAGGCAGCGCGTTGCGTGGCCACCTTCGGCAACGTCACTCGCGCGGCTGCAGAACTCAACAAAACTCAATCTACTATTACTAAGTCTGTGAATAATCTGGAAGCACGGCTCGAGGTTAAACTGTTTGACCGCTCAACTCGCGGCATGGCTCTCACCACGCATGGCGTAACGTTCATTCAGCGGGTTCGCGAGGCCGAATGTCAGTTTGCTATTGCAGGCGAAATTTATTTGACTTGCACCGGAGAGTCGTTGGCTACTCGTGCCAATCCGGTCTTTTCAATGGATATCAGCAACAAACGTCTCGCTGCCTTCTTAGCGCTATACAACACTAGAAACGTTGGGCTTGCGGCCAGCCAACTCAGTGTCACCCGAGCAGCCATCTACAGCTCCATTCGCCAGCTCGAAAAGCTTCTTGAGCTGTCTCTTTTTGCTTACTCAGGATCAAAGATTACCTGCTCAGGCTATTGCGAGACCCTCGCAACCCACGTCAAATTAGCCTTTTCCCTGATAGGCCACGGCTTAGATGAGATCGCCAGCCTTAACAACGCCACCCAAGGAAGGGTTGTCATCGGCACGCTGCCTTATGCTCGCACGTTACTGATACCAAGGAGCATCCATCGTCTACTTGAGCATCATCCGCAACTACAAATTTCTACCCGCGAAGGACCTTACGACGTTCTGGAGGCTTCGCTACGTAATGGTGACATTGATCTCATCATCGGTGCTACGCGTTCGCTCGGCAACGCCTCAACTCTGCGCACCCAAAAGCTCCTTGAAGATAAGCTAGCAATCATAACGCGCACAAGCCACCCCCTGGCCACAGCAAACCGCGTGTCGCTAAAACAACTACAGCAATTCGGATGGATTCTACCTCCGCAACGCACCCCTGCTCGGCAACTATTTGATCAATTTCTCAGCAAGCAGAAGGCGCTTCTACCACAACAGATCGTGGAAACCAGCTCGCTTTCCACAATTCGCGGTTTGCTGTTTGAAAGCAACCGCGTCGCTTTACTCTCCAGACATCAAGTGTATTACGAAGAGCAAGCTGGGTTGCTAACCACCCTACCGATTACCTTAACAGGGACCAGCAGACCCATTGGCATAACCAGCCGAGCTAATACAACTCCCTCACCCGCAGCAAAACTATTTATGGAATTTCTTGCTTCAACCGCAGCACAGATGAATTGACCATCACCACTCAGCACAACATTGTTATGCTGGGTTATGTTAGTTTTTAGTGGTCATCCAGCATCCTGATCCTGCGCGCTACCCACATGCGCAAAAACAGTGTAGCTGCCGTCCTCGCCTAACAACAGAATATCGTAGGGCGCAAAGCGGTTCTCATATTCCATGCCTGGGCTACCTAGGGGCATTCCTGGTACAACAAGTCCACGCGCACCAGCGGGCGGATTAGCCAGGAAAGCGGTAATGTATTTGGCCGGAATGTGCCCTTCGAAAACATAACCACCCTCTTCATCCACCGCTGTATGACAAGATTGGTGTGATGGCTTGATGCCGTTGCTGCGTTTGATCTCCGTCAAATCGTCCATTTCCTTGACCGTAACAGCGAAGCCTTTGTCTTCAACATGATCAACCCACAAATCGCAACACCCACATGTCGGCGTCTTGTAAACGGTGAGCGCATCCAACGGGTTTGGGGATGCCCGGTTCAAGTCACCTAGCGCAGATTGCTCCGTGCACCCGGGCATTGCAAAACCAGCAACGGCAGTGAGTAAAGCGGCAGCACTAAAACGCCTAATTATTTGCATGTCTATGATCATTTAACTCCGTGTTGTCGGGCTCGGTGCCCGTTTATTTTACGCAACTTTCCACGTCTTTAGTAACTATTTGGTTTAGCAATTTCCGGGCTGCCAACCTCGTCTCAGTATGAGCATATGTACACCCTTGACACTGGACTACAGTCCAGGGTTTAACATCTATAATTATGAACATACTTGCCGCCAATACTAACACCAATCACTTTGTGGCCTCGATAAAGGGCATGACTTGTAGCGCTTGTGCTGCGCGCATAGAAAAGGCACTAGGCGCAGCCAACGGTATCGTTACGGCTAACGTTAATTTTGCCACCGAGAAAGCCGATATATTTTTTGACTCAGCACTCACCAGCGTCAACACAATTTCCTCAATTGTTGTCAAAGCTGGTTTTACCGTTGCGCAGGAGCAGTTTTCCTTTGGCGTGGATGGCATGACCTGCAGCGCTTGTGCGGGTCGAGTCGAAAAGGCGTTACTAAAATTGCCCGGGGTATTAATAGCAAATGTTAATATTGCACTCGAGCGCGCCGATGTCACCGCCATCTCCGGCCAAGTCGACTCTGAAGTACTGGGTGCCGCCGTCACCAAGGCTGGCTACGAAGCCCGTTTTGAGTCGGCTGCTACCCAGCGCAACAACGCAGACACAGAACATAAAAAACAAGAAAAGGCACAACTGCGACGCGAACAAGTTGCGCTGCTAATCTCAGCGCTGTTAACGCTACCGTTGGTTGGACAGATGGTGGCAATGATCGCGGGCTGGCCTTTTCACTTACAACCCTGGATGGAATTAGCGCTGGCTACCCCCGTACAGTTTGTGATCGGTGCCCGATTCTATCGCTCTGCGTATAGCGCACTTAAGGCCAGAGCCGCCAATATGGACGTGCTGGTTGTCATGGGCACCTCCGCAGCCTACGCATACAGTTTGTATCTGCTCATCACATTAGGCGATGCAGCCATAGGCCACCTCTATTTCGAAGCGTCGGCTGTCATTATCACCCTGGTGCTGTTGGGTAAATTTATGGAAGCACGCGCCAAGCGCGGCACCACAAAGGCTATTCGACAGCTCATGGACTTGCGTCCAGAAACCGCTCAAGTAGAACGTAGCGGTGAAGAGTTAGAACTGTCTGTTGTCGAAGTTGTCAACGGTGATCTAGTTATTATCCGTCCCGGAGAGCGTATTCCTGTTGATGGTGAAGTAGCGCAGGGGCGCACTGAAGTTGATGAGTCATTAATCACCGGCGAAAGCTTGCCAGTAGGCAAGCAAAAAGGAGATCTGGTCACTGGCGGCTCAATTAACGGCACTGGCATGATAAAAGTCCTCGCCACTGCCGTAGGCGAAGACTCAACTTTGTCTCGAATCATCCGACTGGTTGAAAATGCACAGGCAGGCAAGGCACCCATTCAGAGGTTGGTAGACCGCATCAGTGAAATTTTTGTCCCGACCATCATAGTCATCGCAACTCTCACTTTTGGTGGATGGCTGTATGCCACCGGCAGTTTTGAGTCTGCGCTAATTGCCGCCGTGTCGGTGTTGGTTATCGCTTGTCCGTGCGCGCTGGGACTGGCTACCCCAACCGCGATAATGACGGGCACAGGAGTAGCCGCCCGCTTCGGCATTCTGATTAAAAATGTCGAAGCACTTGAACAAGCCCATAAGCTGAATGCCATTATTTTTGATAAAACCGGCACATTAACTGAAGGCAAGCCCACAGTGGTCGCGATAGAAACCACCACCCCTGGCAACGAAGCAGAAATGCTGCGTCTGGTAGCCTCTCTTCAACAAGGCAGCGAACACCCGTTAGGCAAAGCTGTACTCGATCGGGCAGCACAAGACAAGCTGGAACTTGAATCTGTTCAGGACTTCCAAAGCATCACTGGCAGTGGAGTATCGGGGAAGATTGGTGACAGCACGGTGATTTCCGGTAACGAAGCATTTATGCGGGCAAACGATGTCACACCAACAAACCACCTCAAGCTTGCTGCAGGCTGGGAAGAACAAGGTAAAACTGTTATCTGGGTCGCCCGCGATTCAGTACTTCAAGGTGTCATTGCAATTGCTGATTCTTTGCGACCCGAGTCCAAACCAGCCATTGAAGAATTGCGTCGAATGGGCGTTAAAACGCTAATGCTGTCTGGGGATGCCCAGCGAGTCGCCGCAGAAATTGGCCGGCAGGTTAACATTGATCACGTAAAGGGTGGGGTGAAACCAGATGACAAAGCACGGCAAGTTAATGAGCTAAAATTAGAAGGTTATACCGTTGGTATGATTGGCGACGGCATTAATGATGCCCCTGCTCTAGCAGCCGCTGACGTCGGCATTGCGATGGGTACTGGTACAGACGTCGCCATGGAAACAGCAGGTGTAACCCTCATGCGCCCAAACCCTACTCTGGTACCCGCTGCTATCTCGGTGAGCCGTGCTACCTGGAATAAAATTCGCCAAAATCTTTTCTGGGCGTTCATCTACAACATCGTTGGTATTCCAATCGCAGTTGCCGGATATCTGAGCCCAACCATCGCAGGGGCGGCAATGGCCTTCAGTAGCGTCAGTGTTGTAAGTAACTCTTTATTACTACGGCGCTGGCGCCCGCGAAAACTAGCGGTTAGGCCCGTTGATTCAAACTAGCAACCAAACGTCTCAGAGGAAATACACCATGGAAAAAATAACACTCAATGTGACAGGAATGACCTGTGAAGGGTGTGTCAAAGGAATCAAGAGCGCACTCGAAAGCTATGATGGTGTAAAATCGTCCGACGCAGACCTCGACACAGGCACGGTGTTGATCGAATTCGACCCTGGGGTAATCCAACCCTCCGCTGTTGAACAAGCCATCGTTGATGCGGGGTTTGATATCACTGCGTAGCTAAACCAAACGGGACAATCAACCTCTTGAGGACGTTGGAAACGTCGTACTTGAGGATGTTCAACTTATAAACAATAACTTCTGCCTTGGTATAGTTGGTCGCGCCTGACTAATTGCCTCGGCGCAACTCAGTAGGACTTACTCCATAGGTTGATTTAAACAATCGGCAAAAATGAGTGTAACTGGAAAACCCCCAACGGTAGGCAATCTGATTAACGGGGATGGAAGCACGGTGTTTTCGCTGCAGGTCCATGCGGGCAGACTCAAGACGTTGCATTCTGATCCATGCGCTAACCGATTGTCCTTCTGCAGAAAACAGATTGCGCAAGTATCGCCCGGAAATACCACCGGCCTGGGCAACAACATCTGGCGATAAACTTTCTTCTTTCAAATTCTTCAAGATATATCGTTTTGCGCGTTGCAGGTGCTGCAAGCGGGTTTGGGTGCCATCAGTGGATGTTTCTGTTTCCCCCAGCGCATCCCCAAGCGCCGATGAGAGTAAGTCGATGACCCCATCAAACACCTGAGGTAGGCACCCCTGAGGTAAATGGGCACCAACCTTCAATAGGGTTTTGAGGTTAGCAGAAACCATTTGGGTTAGTGGGGCTTTGCCGTCAAGCCAGATGGGAGGCGACCCAGCAATCCATCGGCAACGTTCCAAAAAATGATCTTTTGGTACTTGCAAAACCGCTTGTTCGAAGGCGTTATCAAAACGAAATTCGTACGGTCGATCGCTATCCACAAAAGTCAGGTCACCTTCGTTGAGAGTAACCTCTTCGCAGTCTTGGCGTATTGTCCCTATACCTGTTGTCTGGCAGATAAAAAAAAGCGACGACACCTCACTGCAGCGGATGAGCTTCCTGCTGCGACGAACAACTTGTGCGTCGGCGGCAATGGCAGAAATACCCATGTGACCAACCTTAACCACCTGGATTCTGCCTGAAAAATTGCTGTCCTCAACTTGCTCAGATTCGAGCGGCAGAAAGGCCTCATTAGTGGCCTGTTGCCAGTAGTCGAAACGTTTCGAGACATCTATGTCATCGGTCTCAAAAGTTCGGATATTGGCGTGGTTTGATAGTGTTTCGTGTCCCATATGGTCTACAACATAGCCCCAAATATGATCAATATGCAATTGTTTTGTGCCGCTGTGGTCAAGTGCTGGCATCAAAATCGGCGTAACTTTAGTCATATAACATAGTGAGCTGAGACGAGTCTGTTGCGCCTCTCGCAGGCTATTCGAGCGCAACCCTACAGGGGAACTAAAACATGAAATATACCAACCAAGTTACGACAGCCATCGCCGCGATTGCGCTGTTTGCTGGGTTTCCTCAAACATTACATGCGCAGGAAGACCCTGGTGAAGGCTCACAAGTGCATCAGAATACTGGGGTGCTTGAAGAAATTCTGGTCACCGCTAGGCGCCGGGTTGAAAATATTCAAGATACGCCTATTTCCATTACGGCATTCAACTCAGACGCTTTAGCCGCACGCCAAATAGCCAATGTTGGTCAGCTAGCAGATTTTACTCCCAACCTGACAATAAACACGTCCGCCGCCTTTTCTGGTAGTACCGCGACCCCGGCGGTTTTTATACGCGGTGTTGGGCAGGTGGACTTTACGTTAAACACGGATCCCGGGGTTGGGCTTTATGTTGATGGGGTTTATATCTCCCGAGCAGTTGGCGCTCTTATAGATCTTGTTGATGTTGAACGGGTGGAGATCCTGCGCGGTCCCCAAGGCACCCTGTTTGGGCGCAACACCATTGGTGGGGCTGTTAGTGTCACCTCAAAAGCACCATCAGCGGATTTTGGCGGCGGTTTAACAGTGACTGTTGGGTCTGATAACCGCAGGCAAGTTCAAGGCATGGTAAACGTTCCGATATCTGACAATATCTCGTCGCGACTGGCAATTAACTACCATCGTCGTGATGGATATGTTGATCGTCCTGATGGTGTTGATCTCGGTGATGACAACAGTTTTTCCGCGCGTGGCACAATTGCCATGAGTCCAACAGAACGCCTAGCGCTTACCTTCTCTGCTGATGTAACCCGTGAAAGGGAAGAATCAGCGCCCTTTATTCTCACCCGAATTGATCCAAACGCGCCATTTGCTGGTTTCCACAACGCGGTTATTGCACCCCTGCTTGATCCGAGCCTGGCGCTTATGCCTCCAGGGCCGCCGAGTGCGTGTTTCATCCCTACTACCGCAAACCCAGCCTGTTTTAACGAGGCATCTGTGAGTGTAGGCAATTATGGAGTTAATCAAGGAACCTTGCCGTCGATGTCTGAACTCGACGTATTTGGTTTCTCGCTAACCGCAGAATACGATGTGAATGAGGCGATGACGCTCAAATCAATAACTGCTTATCGAGATTTGGACAGCCAGTCTTCCAACGAATCTGATAGTTCGCCCGTGCGCATAAATTACACCAGCGATAGCTTTGTGTACGATCAGTTCAGCCAGGAAATTCAGCTTTTGGGGACTGGGTTTGATGAACGCGTGCAGTGGCTGGTCGGGGCTTATTATTTTACCGAAGAAGGCACTAACGAAAATCTTGTTAACTTTTCTGTTATTGAGATTTTGAGTGGCGGTACAGTAAAAAACCAGTCGGTTGCCGCATTTGGACAAGCTACATGGTCGTTGACCGACCACTTTGATCTTACGGTGGGCTTGCGTTGGACTGAGGATGAGCGAGATTTCACGCCTAATCAACGCGTTGTAAATGACATTGCCACGGGTATCCCCAACGGTACCCCGCTGTTGCCCAGTGTGACGGCGTCCACCAGTTCAAATGACCTTACGCCCCACATAAACATCAGCTTTGCCTGGACAGACGATGTGTCTACGTATGCCACGTACTCCAAAGGGTTTAAATCAGGCGGATTTACCCAGCGGGTGTTTCCGCCAGTACTCCCAGCACCGGGTCAAAATCCGGTAGACGTTATTCCCTCCTTTTCTCCAGAAACCGTGACTACTTTCGAAATTGGTCTGAAATCCAGACTCTTGGACCAGCGGCTGCAGCTTAATGCGGCAGTGTTCACCACGGAGTATTCCGATACTCAGGTAAACGTGCAGATCGGCATCGCGCCAACCACACAAAACGCAGCAGAGGCAACTATCAGCGGTGCTGAGCTTGAGGTAGTAGCGGTAATTTCAGACGCCTTGCGTGTCAATCTCGGGGTTGGTTACCTCGATTCCCAATATGATCGCTTGGATGCGCAGGTGGTGGGTATTACCCTGAACAGCCGGCTCCCCGGGACTTCGCAGTGGACAGCAAATGGTGGTGCCAGTTACGCATTTGATATGCGCGAGTGGGGCCAGGTGACCGCTCGAGCTGACCTCAGTTACCGTAGTGAATTCTTCTTCGACGCTAACAACGAGGTTGGCGAGGATGGCTACACAGTGATCAATGTGAGCTTAAACTGGGAGAGCGTGAGTGGCGATTGGCGGGCAAGTTTGTTTGGTACCAACGTTGGTGATGAGGAGTACGGACTCGCCGGAGCGTCCATCCTCAACCCCGGTGGTTTTCAGCAAACATTGTATGCCCGCCCTGCAGAATGGGGTTTAAACCTCACCCGCAACTTTTAGTCGGAGAACCGATATGGCACCAGAACGAATGACAAAAGTTGCTGCCGTGCAGGCGGCTCCGATTATCTTCAATCTCGAGGGGTGCCTAGCAAAGGCTGCAACCCTTGCGACTCAAGCCCGAGATCAGGATTGCGACTTGATTGTCTTCGGCGAAGCCTGGTTTCCAGGGTATCCCTTCCAGATCTGGTTAGGGGCGCCCGCCTGGTTTATGCAATACACGGTTCCCTATTTTGACAATTCGATGGAAGTTGGCTCTGCACCATTTGAAACCTTGTGCAATATCGCACGCGATTCCCACATCATGATTTCTGCAGGGTTCTCTGAACGTGATGGAGGCAGCCTTTACTTAAGCCAGGTACTCATTGATAAGAATGGCGACGTTTTATCTGTGCGTCGAAAGCTAAAACCAACCCATGTTGAACGCGCAATATTTGGTGAAGGTTATGGTCAGGACCTGGCGGTGACCCAAACGGATATTGGCAACGTTGGGCAGCTATGTTGTTGGGAACACATGCAGCCGCTCAGTCGCTTTTCACTTTACAGTCAGAATGAACAGATTCACGTTGCGGCATGGCCATCGTTTGTTGTTTATCGCGAAAACGCCTTTGCTTTAGGCGTCGAAGTGAACATGGCTGCAACACGTACTTATGCTGTTGAAGGACAATGTTTTGCCATTGCTGCAACCAGCGTCATGAACCAGGAGACGCTGGACTATTTCAAAGTTGGCACCGAAACGCCGCCATTCATCACGCTTGGCGGGGGCTCGTCGATGATTTTTGGTCCAGACGGTCGAGAACTTGCCGACTACCTTCCAGAAACAGAGGAAGGACTAGTGGTTGCGGAGCTTGATATGGACGCCATTAAAATGGCCAAGGCGATTGCCGACCCCACCGGTCACTACTCCAAGCCCGAATCGACTCGGTTGGTGTTAAATAGAAGCGCATTAAAAGCCGTTGTTGTGGAGGACGAAATGGAAGAAGAAGCCGCGTCAACCGATCGATTTTCAGTGCTTCCAGAGGTTGCGGAGTGAGTACCATCGGGCCTCGAAGAACCGCCCCCCCGGTAAGTCAACCAGAGGGATTTGTGGCTCCTTACGATGCCTTCGAACCTCGGTTTAAGGCTCTCAATGATCTTTTGCTGGTTATTTTTGGTATCGAAGTCCGCGCTGGTGACGCCACAGCACTGGGACAAAGATTGCTTAAAGAATTGGACCGGAATGATGGACCTGAACTTCTCGAACATGGCCTCGTCAAAGACGGTTTTGGTCCTTCGAGCCAAACCTGGTTTGCTTATTGGAAGAGCCAAAACGACTATGAAACCTGGCTGAGCAACTCGGAAATTGAATCCATGTTTGCAGACCCAAGCTTACTCACCGGTAACCTTGGCCTCTGGCGCGAAGTTTGTCACATTTCGTTGGATCACAATGAAACCTCCTCCTCCCGTGAAGATGCACTAACCGGCATCGCTAACTTGTGTGACGGCCTGGAGATCACGCCAACGCATGCATACTGGGGCAGCATGCGCGATAGAATGGTTGCAGCGGCGCAGAGCGGTCTTGAGGCCGAGAACAATACGAAAAGCTTGGCCCTCAACCAGACCATGGGTAAGCGGGTAAAAGTGCAGGCGGCAGAAAATGTGTGTTTGATAAAAACAACCCAAGATTTGTCCCAAACCAATAGCACTCAGCGCGCCCTTTACACGACAAATGTCGAACCGGCGTTACATGCAGGTCTGCATTTTCTACGCAAAAACCCTCTTGATAGCGGTTGTATTGGTATGCGTTTTATCGAGGAAGTTACCTCCTCAGGGGAGTCCGGCAATAGAACCGTTGGAGTCGGCTATTTTGCTTCTCTCGAGCACCTCGAACAATGGACCCACAACCACCCAACCCACATCGAAATAATGACACAATTTGGCGCCATGGTTGAACAGTTTCAAGGCCAACCGGGGTTGAGCCTGTGGCATGAGGTGACGGTGTTCCCCGTTGGGCGACTGGTTGGCGATTATGTAAATTGTTCTGCGGATGGTACTTTGATGGGTGCTGCCTGAGATGGAGGCTGCCTGATATTTTTGACGGTGAGGTCGCGCAGTAAAATCCACCTGCTTGGTCATCCGGCAGTAGCTCCAAATATCTAAGCCACAAATTACTACTCATCAAATGGCGCGCCCTTTATTTTTTGCGCAAAACCCAAAGCCATGTGACCCGCAATATGACAGCTTTGGTCATCTGCAACTTCCTGCTCTAACAAAGCCACAAACTTTTGTTTGAATTGCACTCTTGGATACTGGGTGACGATGGCACGCCTGAGGTTATGAGAAACTTCTTCGCTGCGAAAGCCAATGACGTCAACACCTGCACCAAAATGGACTAAGCGAACTTCGTTTGTGCCTTTGTCAGCGATTCCAACACTCGAATGTAGAGCGATAGCTTCATGAATCAATTCGGCCCTGGTTTGCTCAATGCCATTCTCGAGAACGTGCGATTTCGCAGCGCGTGCACCCCTGATCTCAAAAGATTCCAGCCCTTTTGCGTGATCTGTAAGACCAAGGTCATGCAAAATGGACGCGATAAACACAACCTCATGATCGAAGGTCAGCGCATACTTATTCGCGATTGCTGAAGCAAAACAATAACATCTGTATCCATGATTCACTAAAAATTCCGGGGACGTCGCCCGGCACAGTTCTATTGCGCGAACGATGGCGTAACTATCAGGTGGACACACATCCTCAAAATCAAGCGCAGGCGGACGGCCTGTACCCCAGCTCTGACAAAGTCTGCGCCAAAGCCCCCCAGCTTCAAGCTTCGCAAACCTTAAAATGAGGTCGGGAGTAGCCTGCCGTTTGAGGGATTGGGTGACCATATCACTCTACTCGAGATTAATAAGTTGTTGCAAAATATTCGGTGGTCCGTTCAGGTGCCCCGCGTACTCAACCTGATCAAAGTAGTCGTACCAACCTGACTCGTCTATGGCGTTCTTCAAGGCGTCTAGAGAGCCCATAGAGGTGATTTTATAAACTGCAAAATGCGTCATATCCGATGACAAATTAACATCAAGATCATCGAGGGACCATGTTACAACCTCTATTGTGTCATCTAAAACAGATTGAACATAACCCATAAGTCGATCTACATAGGCTTTTCGATCGTCTATATTCAATTTTATCCAGGTTTCTCTGGGGCGCCAAGCTTCAACAAAACAAATAGAAAATTGTGCCATCGTATGCTCCTCTTAAATTATTTTAACTTGTAATGTAGTTTGGAGAACGGCCTTTGATTCTTAGTAATTCGCCGTAAAACTAAGATA
>JAADHW010000164.1 GCA_013151695.1 Gammaproteobacteria bacterium | reverse complement strand
TATGGTTAGTTTTGTTTTTTGCCGACTTACTCACGAGTTTCAGCACAGAATTAAACGGCGGCGAGTATACGAGATTTTTCTCTTTTACAGTACAATCTGCGCCCAATTCCACCGAATAAGATCTACAAAATGGCATTGGCTTCTGAATCTCGCCATGGTCTGTGGTCAGGCCGTTGGTTGTTTGTGTTGGCCGCAGCGGGCTCTGCGGTTGGCCTCGGAAATATCTGGAAATTCCCTTACATCGCTGGTGAAAACGGTGGCGGCGCTTTTGTGCTCATTTACTTGGTTTGTGTGGCTGCAGTGGGCATTCCAATCATGATGTCTGAAGTGATGTTGGGCCGTGCAGGTCGAGCCAGCCCCATTAATGCAATGCGCACGCTCAGTGCAAAGGCTAACGCCAGTAAGTTGTGGTCCTACGTGGGTTGGATGGGGGTGGCAGCCGGGTTTTTGATTTTGTCTTATTACACTGTCATTGCTGGATGGGCACTGAACTATGTTTGGCTAACCGCACAAGGTGCATTTGAGGGTATCAGCAGCGATTCTGCCGCCCTTGTATATGCGGATTTGTTAGCAGATCCGTTGCAAATGATCATGTGGCAGACAATATTTGTTGCGCTCACGATCTGGATCGTGGGCAAAGGTGTGACCAAGGGTTTAGAGATGGCGGTACGCATCTTCATGCCGGTGTTGTTTGTCTTGCTCATGGTGTTGTTGGTGTACGGGTTTAATTCCAGTGGTTTTGATCAGGGTGTGGCATTCATGTTTGACCTGAAGTTTGATGCGGTCACCCCGCAAACTTGGTTGATTGCGCTAGGACAAGCTTTCTTCACCTTGAGTTTAGCCATGGGTGCGATGATGGCTTATGGTGCCTATGTACCTGAAGGCACCAATATCGGCAGCACTGTGGTGATTATTGCTCTGCTTGATACGTTGGTTGCGGTGAGTGCCGGGCTTGCCATTTTTCCCATTGTTTTTGCCAATGGGCTTGAGCCAAGCCAAGGGCCTGGGTTGATGTTTGTCACCTTACCCTTAGCCTTTGGCCAGTTACCTTTGGGTGCGGTATTTGGCACCGTGTTTTTTGTCTTGGTCAGCTTTGCAGCGATTACCTCGGCTATTTCGCTCTTAGAGCCTGCGTTGGCTTACTTGGTAGAAGAATATAATGCCAAGCGCAAAAGGGTGGCGGTCAGTCTGGGGGTTATTTGTTGGGTGCTGGGGTTAGGTACGGTGTTTTCCTTCAACCTTTGGGCCGAAAGTTACATTGTGGGTGAGCTGAACTACTTTGGCTTCATTGATTATGTCTCGCAGAACATCATGTTGCCTCTAGGCGGCATGTTTATTGCGATATTTGCCGTGTGGGTGGTGCCGAAAGATGTCCTCAAGAAACAACTTGGCCTGCATAAGGGTTGGCAAACTTTATTGTGGAAATTTATTGGTGGCGTGGTTGCCCCACTAGGTGTGCTGGCGGTATTTATTTCCATCATCTTGCCCTTGTTTGTGGGCTAAACCATGGTCAAAGTCGAACGATCTGCACTGCTCGAAGTGTCAGCTGAGTTGGCTTATGCGGTGGTTGCCGATGTTGAACGCTACCCTGAATTTTTACCGGGCTGCGAGCTGGTGGAAATCACCCAGCGGCTAGAACAAGGGCTTATCGCGCGAGTGTGTGTGGTGGGAAAAGGTCTCCATTCTTCCTTTGTCACCGAAAATACCCACGCGCCCAATTCTATCTCTATGTCTTTACGTGAAGGACCGTTTAAGTCGTTGGAAGGCTCATGGCACTTTACCCCAATTGGCGACTTGGGCTGCCGTATCGATGTTAAGCTCGAATTTGTCGCTGTGGGCGTGTTGGTGCGCATGCTCAGTGGGCTTACAGAAGTTGTTGCTAATCGCTTGGTAGATGCTTTTTGCAAGCGCATGCAAGACCTCGCTGAGCGTTCTGCTTAGTCTGGATATTGTCATGCTGAATGTGGAAGTTATTTTTGCCTCACCCCAGCGTGTTATCCGTATGCAGATTGTGGTCTGCGACCAGGCAACGGTGGGTGGCGTGCTGGCATTGTTACGCCAGCATGCAGATTTCAGCAGCCTCCTCAACAATGAATATGCCGTGGGTGTGTTTGGAAGAATCTGTCGGGCTGATGAAGTGGTCAGGAACAACGATCGAATCGAGATATATCGTCCATTAGAGGTAGACGCTAAGACGGCGCGGCGTAACCGTGCCGAGAAGCAGGCAGCAAACCGTAATTAAGCGTCTTGAGGGCTTTCTTGTTGGTCAGCGGTTACTTCTTCATCTGCCGTTGCTTCGGTGTCAGACTCTTCAGTCGTCGTTGTGGGGGCCATGTCGCCGGTAAAATAGGCGAGCACATCTTCTTCAAAGAACAGCGCCATACTCACCTGCTGGTCAAACAGGCCCGGCACGAGAATAGTGTACACATAGTCCCAGCGATTGGGGTTAAAGGTGCTGCGCAGAATGGGCTCGCCCATGATATAGGCCACTTGGATGCGGCTCATGCCTGGTTTTAGCTGGTCGATCATTTCTTGCGTGATGACATTGCCTTGCTGCACGGTCACCTTGTGCACTCGAGGGATCTTCAATGAAGGCATGCTGCAGGCGCTTAGCAAGCCAAGGACAATAACGATGATAAAAATTTTTGCGATCAAACCAGATAACCCAAATGATTCGGGCGTGGATATTAACCGCTGCAGTTGGCTTTCTCTAGTGGGGTTGGCGGGATTCTTGAGCGGCCTGCAGGAGTGATTCTGCGTACTCTCGGGTCTTATCGGTGATGTCGGCACCCGCCAGCATACGTGCCAGCTCATCAATACGCCGGGTATTGTCGAGTTCATGTATGTCCGTATTGTTGCCGGTTTTTACCACCTGGTAATGGTTATTACCCAAAGCCGCAACCTGGGGTGCATGAGTGATACAAATAACCTGGGTGTGCACCCCTAGGTCTCGAAGCAAGCGCCCCACGGTATCGGCCGTAGTGCCGCCGACACCCACGTCGGCTTCATCTAATATCAGGCAAGGTAGTGCACTGTGCTGGGCTGCAACAATTTGAATGCTGAGGCTAATGCGGGTTTGTTCCCCGCCGGAAGCTATCTGAGTCAGTGGGCCCGATGGGAAATTGGGGTTGGTGGTGACATGAAACTCTACGCGTTCTAGTCCAGACTCACTTTGGGCCGGTTCGAATTGTATGTCGAAGGCGCCGGAGGAAATGCCCAACAGTTGCATGTAGTGAGTGACCACTTCGGCGAATTGTGGCGCCGCCTTTTTACGTTTAGTCGAAAGCCCTCGTGCTTTTTTGTTAAATTGCTGCGCTTGCTTTTCTGCTTGGGTTTGCAACATCTCCAAGGTGCTGCTGTCTGCGTCGATGCTCAGTAGATCTTCCCGCAAAGATTCGGCGTGCGCACTCAGCGCTTGGGGGCTCACGCGATGTTTACGCGCAAGATCTTGCGCTGTGTTTAAACGCTCTTCCAATTCAGCTAAGTGTGCGGGATCGACAACAATTTGATCTTGGTAACGACGTAGGTCGTGTTGTGTGTCATCGATTAGGCTGAGTACCGTTCTTAAATTTGCCTGGGCGGATTGTAAATCGCCGTGTACATCATCGATGTCATCTACCCCGCGTGAAGCTTGACGCAGGGTGTCGGCTTCGTCCAAGGCGTCAAGGGTGTTTTGCAGGGTCTGCAAGGTGGCGTGGGCTGCAGACATACGTTTGTGTTGGGTTTCTACTTTTTCGAACTCGCCGTCTGCCAAGCTAAGTTCCTGTAGCTCTTGTAACTGATAAGTGAGTAGATCTTTACGGTTAGCTGCTGCTATTTGTGTGGCTTGAAGTTGCTCGATGTCGTGCAGTGTCTTTTGCAATGTTTGCCAAGCCACCGCTACCGTGCGCGCAATTTTAGCCAAGCCTGCATAGTCATCGAGCAAGTTGAGCTGGGTGCCGCGATTGGCCAATCTACGGTGTTCATTTTGTCCGTAAACTTCCACCAGCTGTTCACCTAAGCCGCGTAAATATTGGGTAGTGACTGGAATGCCGTTTATAAAGGCGCGTGAGCGGCCTTGTGATGAGACCACGCGACGCACCAAACACTGGCTTGGTTCATCGGCGGACAGTTCATCGGCTTCAAGTTGTGCGCAAATATGCGGCAAAGTGCGCAGGTCGAACTCTGCGGATACATCCGCTTTGTCGGCACCAGGGCGAATAACTTCGGTACGTGCTCGCTCACCAAGTAACAAACTTAATGCGTTTAGTAGAATCGACTTTCCGGCACCAGACTCCCCGGTGATGGTGGTTAAACCTTCGTTGAAGGCGATGTCTAGAGACTCAACTAGAACAAAATTTTTCAGGGTGAGTTGCTTAAGCATGCTGGGAGCCTACCATCAAATAGTGCATGACAGGGCAATCGCTGGTATAAGAAAACGACCAGAGAAGATGTAGTTTTGATCTTATGACGGGTGCGGCACATTTTGACAGTCAAGTAGACCCGCGAGCGCAGCAGCTTTTTAAGCTTCTGGTTGAGCAATACATTGCTGACGGCACGCCGGTGGCTTCAAAATACTTGGCCACGCATGCTGATGTGCAGGTTTCTTCAGCGACTATACGCAACATCATGGGCCAGCTTGAGTCCATTGGCTTAGTTAAGTCTCCGCATACCTCCGCGGGCAAGGTGCCCACCGATCAAGGTTATCGATTTTTTGTTGATTCTCTATTGAGTGTCGAGCCCTGGGAAGAAACCCGGGTGAAGGAACTGGAGGCAGAGCTTAACCCTGATCTCGCGCCGAGCCTGTTGGTTGCGTCAGCCACAGACCTGCTCTCAAAAATTACTCAGATGACCTGTTTGATCACCACGCCAATTCGTGAGCAAGTGAATCTTCGGCACGTAGAATTTGTTCGTCTCGATGCCGAGCGGGTGTTGGTCATTTTGGTGCTGAATGACCGCGAAGTGCAAAATCGAGTGATTCACACCGAACAAGACTATACCTCGGTGGAACTCAACCAAGCGGCCAATTTCATCAATCACGAGTTTGGTGGTTGCTCATTGATCGACATTCGCCGCTCTATTTTAGACAGCATGCAGAAAGATAAAGATCAGATGGACCACCTGATGCAGGCAGCATTTGATGTTGCGTCGATGGCGTTTGCCGAAACTGATGAAGAAGGCCAAGAGCTGTTGGTCAGCGGCGAAAGTCGGTTACTAGATTTTTCTGCGGATACGGACACGGTTAAAACACTGTTTGATGCGGTCTCGCGCAAGGGGCGGGTGTTGCATCTGCTTGATCGCTGCCTAGAAAGTAGCGGAGTGCAACTTTTTATAGGCGACGAATCTGGCTATCAGCCCCTGGGTGATATGTCTTTGGTGACTTCATCTTACGAAGTTAATGGGCAAGTCGCAGGCGTGCTTGGTGTGATCGGTCCAACCCGCATGGACTACAAAGATGTTATTCCTGTAGTTGATGTTACTGCCCGACTTCTCAGCGCGGCCATGCGACACGGTTAAAGCCATCATCCTAGCCTGGACTATTCATGAACAACCGACTGCGGGCGCCGATAGCAGCAAAACCACAGGGCGTACTCCTTACGGGTACTCGACGTGCTGCCAAGCACGCCTGCGTGCCCTCCAGTCCGTGCCACCCCGTGTTTTTACCACTCTCGACACCCTCGTTATACTTCTTCATAAATAATCCAGGCTAGTGGTCGCAAATCTGCTGGGCGCGCGAAAAAAATCTATTTTCCCCTTGTAATTAGTGCGCTTCGGCCACATAAACCTGCCAGGTTTTGTGTGGTGGTAAACGGTTGATGGCTGACGAACAATCTGAACAGGAAAAGAAGGCGCAAGAAGAACTTGCGCAACAAACTTCTCAGGAAGAAGGCTCTCAGGAACAAGACGCTCAGGAACAAGACCCTGAAGAAGCGGCGCCTTGCGAGCCAGAAGTCTCGGCTGATGACGAAGACGAAGTTGATCTTGAAGAGCAAATAACCAAACTCAATGACCAACTTCTGCGCAGTTTTGCTGAGGTAGAAAACGTCAAGCGTCGGGCCTTGAAAGATGTTGAAAATGCACATAAATTTGCTGTGGAAAGGCTGTTAAACGACCTTTTCCCAGTGCTCGACAGCCTTGAAAAGGCTGAAGAAACTGCTGCTACGACGGAGGGTGCGCAGCCGATTGCGCAAGGGGTGGCGCTGTCGTTGAAATTGTTCGTGGAGACGCTAGCTCGCTCAGGCGTTGAACAAATTGACCCTCTAGGCGAGCCCTTTGATCCACAACACCACGAAGCTTTAGCCATGGTGCCAAATCCAGATGCGCAGCCCAATACGGTGATGGAAGTGATGGCTAAAGGTTATGTATTGAACGGCCGCTTGGTACGAGCAGCCAAAGTGATCGTAGTCCAAGGGTAAATATCCCACCACGTGGCCTTGAACTTCGACGATTTGGCCAAATATAAGGCTGTGAACAAAATGCGCCCCTGCTAGGAATATGGAGACAAACCATGGGTAAAATTATAGGAATCGATTTAGGTACAACCAACTCTTGCGTGGCAGTACTTGATAGTGGTGACGTACGTGTCATCGAAAATTCGGAAGGGGATCGAACCACACCTTCCATTGTGGCTTACACCGAAGATGGCGAAATCTTGGTGGGCCAAAATGCCAAGCGTCAGGCAGTGACCAATCCGGTCAACACGGTGTTTGCGGTAAAACGTTTGATTGGCCGCAAATTCAAAGACGATGTTGTACAAAAAGACATAAAAATGGTGCCCTACTCGATTACCGAGGCGTCTAACGGTGATGCCTGGATTGACGTTAAGGGTGAAAAACTTGCACCCCCTCAGGTGTCTGCCGAAATCTTGAAAAAGATGAAAAAAACGGCTGAGGAATATTTAGGCGAAGCGGTCACCGAAGCGGTTATTACGGTGCCAGCCTATTTTAATGATTCACAACGCCAAGCGACCAAGGACGCAGGTAAAATCGCCGGCCTTGAAGTGAAGCGCATCATCAACGAGCCAACTGCTGCAGCCCTGGCTTATGGCATGGATAAGAACCGTGGCGACTCCAAGATTGCAGTATACGATTTGGGTGGCGGCACTTTTGATGTCTCTATCATCGAAATCGCAGAGGTAGATGGCGAACACCAGTTCGAAGTGTTGTCGACTAATGGCGATACGTTCTTAGGTGGTGAAGATTTTGATCTGAGTGTCATCGAATATCTCGCAGAAGAGTTTAAGAAAGACAACGGCGTAGATCTGCACAACGATCCACTGGCCCTGCAACGTTTAAAAGAAGCGGCAGAAAAAGCCAAGATTGAACTGTCGAATAGCCAGCAAACCGAAATTAATCTGCCCTATATCACCGCCGACCAAACCGGCCCTAAGCACTTAGTGCTCAAGTTGACCCGCGCCAAGCTTGAATCTTTGGTGGGTGAATTGGTCAACCGTACCATCGGTCCTTGCCGTACTGCGCTAGACGATGCCAGCTTAACCATTAAAGACATCGACGATGTGATTTTGGTAGGTGGCCAGACGCGAATGCCTCTGGTGCAAGAAAAGGTTAAAGAGTTTTTTGGTCAAGAAGCACGTAAGGATGTGAATCCGGACGAAGCAGTGGCCATGGGTGCTGCGATTCAAGCAGCAGTATTGTCTGGTGATGTCACCGATGTGTTGTTATTGGATGTGACTCCGTTGTCCTTGGGTATCGAAACCTTAGGCTCGATCATGAGTACACTCATCGAGAAAAACACCACCATCCCGACCAAGAAGACACAAACATTCTCCACTGCAGATGACAACCAAACAGCAGTGACCATTCATGTCCTGCAGGGTGAGCGTAAACAAGCAGGCCAAAATAAGTCTTTGGGTCGTTTTGATCTGGCAGACATTCCACCGTCACCTCGGGGTATGCCGCAAATTGAAGTGGCCTTTGACCTAGATGCCAATGGCATATTGAATGTTTCGGCGAAAGACAAAGCCACCGGCAAAGAGCAATCGATCATCATTAAGGCCTCTAGCGGCTTGTCTGAAGAAGAAATTGATCAGATGGGGCGCGATGCAGAAGCCCACTCGGAAGAAGATAAGAAATTCGAAGAAATGGTGACGTTGCGTAATCAGGCTGACGGCTTAGTACATGGTGCTCGCAAAGCGGTAACTGACGCGGGTGATACCGCCACGGAGGAAGATAAAACTTCCATTGAGGCAGCAGCCAAAGACCTGGAAGACGCACTCAAAGGCGACAACAAAGAAGCCATTGAGGCGAAGATGCAGACTTTGTCGGCAGCATCAGCGGCTTTGGCACAAAAAATGTACGAAGCGCAAGCGGCTTCCGGTGACGGTCCCGATGTGGGTGACATGGGTGCGGGTGCGCCAGATGTAGATCCTGCTGAAGCAGACGCAGTTGACGCAGAATTTGAAGAGGTCAAAGACCAAGACAACAAGTAATGGCTTGGTTTGAATAAGTAAGCCAAAGTGTGACCCTGAAGGCAGCCTCAGGGGTCACGCTGTTAGGGTATATAAATGTCCAAAAGAGATTACTACGATGTTCTAGGCGTTAGTCGTGATGCATCCGACGACGACCTGAAAAAAGCTTATCGTCGCTTGGCGATGAAGTTTCATCCTGATCGAAATCCGGACGCGCCTGACGCTGAAGAAAAATTTAAGGAAGCCAGCGAGGCTTACCAAATTCTCACTGATGCTGACAAACGCCAAGCCTATAACCAATTTGGTCACGCCGGGGTAGATCAAAACCAAGCGGGTGGCGGTGGCTTCAACATGGAAGGCAATTTCGGCGACATATTTGGTGATGTGTTTGGCGATATATTTGGCGGCAGTCGTGGGCGCAGCAATGGCGTCGCGCGCGGTGCCGATCTTCGTTACAACATGCATCTTGATCTTGAACAAGCAGTTAACGGCGACACTGTAGAAGTTCGTATTCCAGTGCTTGCGGCTTGTGAGCCTTGTGATGGGTCTGGTGCGGCACCGGGTACTAGTGCTGAAGCTTGCCCAGATTGCCGAGGTGCAGGCCAAGTTAGAGTTTCTCAAGGGTTCTTCTCACTACAACAAACTTGTCCACGCTGTCGGGGTCAAGGTCGGGTGGTTACTGATCCATGCCGAAGCTGTGGTGGTGCGGGTCGCACTGAGAAAAACAAAACGTTGTCCGTGAAAATTCCTGCGGGGGTGGACAATGGAGATCGCATTCGTCTGAGCGGTGAAGGAGAAGCCGGCATGCATGGCGGTCCTCCTGGTGACCTATACGTACAAATGGAAGTTCGAGAGCACGCTATTTTTGTTCGCGAGGGTAAACACTTATATTGCGAAGTGCCAATATCGTTTGTTGACGCTGCCTTGGGTGGTGAGCTTGAGGTGCCAACCTTGGATGGTCGCGTCAAATTGAAGATTCCAAGTGAAACCCAAACTGGAAAAGCCTTTCGGCTACGAGGTAAGGGTGTCACCCAAGTGCGCGGTGGAGGTGTGGGTGATCTTTTATGTAAGGTATTGGTTGAAACGCCGGTAAAATTGACAGATCGGCAAAAGGACTTATTAAAAGAGTTCAAAGAGTCTTTAGGCGCAAGCGAAAAACACTCTCCGAAGGAAAAATCTTGGTTCGATGGCGTTCGTGATTTCTTTGATGGCTTGAAACGTTAACGTAATCGGGCCAATCTGAGCGCAAATTTGGCTCAGTACTTCAAAAAATAGGACTGTCATGATTAGAGTTGCCGTCACGGGTGCAACGGGGCGCATGGGCAAGACCCTGGTGCAGGCGATACAAGAATCTAGTGACCTCACATTGGCTGCTGCCTTTGAACATCCAAGCAGTGATGCACTGGGTGCGGATGTTGGTGAACTCGCCGGCGTAGGCAAGTTAGGCATCAACATCGCTGCGATGCCAACTGCAGATTCGACCACCCAACTCACCCAGCTAGAGGCATTCGACGTAGTCATCGATTTCACCGTGCCCGAGGCAACACTCATGCTTGCGCAGGTTTGTGGCGCCCAGGGTAAGGCGATGGTCGTTGGCACGACCGGCTTTTCACAGGCGCAGTTATCAGCCCTACAACAACACGCGCAACACATGGCCTTGTTTATGGCGCCGAATATGAGTGTTGGCGTGAATGTCATGTTTAAGTTAGTCGCAGATGCGGCTAAAGCCCTAGGCGACTCTGTAGATGTGGAGGTCATGGAAATGCATCACCGCCACAAAGTTGATGCGCCTTCGGGAACCGCGGTGCGCTTAGGTGAAATTCTTGCAGACACTTTAGGACGTAACCTTGACACCGATGCAGTTTATGGCCGCCAAGGTATTACCGGAGCCAGAGACCGAAAAACCATAGGCTTTTCAGCCCTGCGTGGTGGCGACATCGTTGGCGAGCATACTGTGATGTTCGCCGCGGAAGGTGAACGTATTGAAATTACTCATCGTGCCCAAAGCCGAATGAACTTTGCCCAGGGGGCATTACGTGCTGTGCGTTATGTCAATGCACAGCCTGCAGGCTTATATGACATGCAAATGTTACTGGGTGTGAACTAAGCCTTAATACTGAACTCTCACACGCACTTATGGCCGAATCAGGATGATTTTTTCAAGCTAAATGCGTAGACTCTCCTCCCCAAGTTGAGCCGCCTAGTTCACGCTAGCAAGCGGCTTTCCTAGATAGAATTCTCAGCTAAATATAGAGGGCACCTGCTTGATACCGGCAATACTCGCGTTAGAGGACGGTAGTGTATTTCTCGGCCAGTCGATTGGGGTCGAAGGATCTTCAATTGGTGAGGTGGTGTTCAATACCTCTATGACGGGTTATCAAGAAATACTGACGGACCCTTCTTATGCTGCGCAGATGATCACGTTGACCTATCCACAAATTGGCAACACTGGGGTCAATGAAGAAGACGAAGAGTCAGATCAAGTGTGGGCGGCTGGGTTGATCATTCGGCAGACGCCACGAAAAATGAGCAGTTGGCGCGCAACGCAAAGTTTACCCGACTACTTGGTGGCCAAGAATGTGGTTGCCATTGCGGATATAGACACCCGTCGTCTAACCCGATTGATTCGCGAAAAAGGCGCGCTGGCGGGTTGCATACTCGCCGGACCCCAGGCCCATGCAGATGCTGGGCGTGATGACGCGCTTGCTCAGGCTAAAAAATTCCCTGGCCTAGAAGGTATGGACCTTGCCAAAGTGGTGACCGGCGCGCAAAGAACCTGGAGCGAAACCAGTTGGGACCTTGAAGCGGGATACTCCCAGCGCAAAGAAACAAAGTTCAAAGTTGTCGCTTATGATTTTGGCGTGAAACGCAACATCCTTAGGTTACTGGCCGATCGAGCTTGTGAACTCACGATAGTGCCGGCACAAACTCCAGCAGCCGATGTATTGGCCCTGCAACCGGATGGTATTTTCTTGTCTAACGGACCTGGCGATCCGCAGGCTTGCAGCTACGCCATTGAGGCGATCAAATCTCTGCTGACCTCAGGCGTACCTATATTTGGCATCTGTCTCGGTCATCAACTATTAGCCTTAGCCAGTGGCGCAAGTACGGTAAAGATGCCCCACGGGCATCATGGCGCAAATCACCCGGTGCAAGACAACCAAACCAAAGAAGTCATCATCACCAGTCAAAACCACGGTTTTGCTGTAGATGGTGAGACACTCCCAGATAATTTGAAATGCACCCATGTGTCTTTGTTTGACGGCACAGTGCAAGGCATTGAGCGTACGGATTTACCAGCATTTAGCTTCCAAGGGCATCCGGAAGCAAGCCCGGGTCCTCATGACTGTTTATATTTGTTCGATAAATTCATCGACATGATGACCACCCACGCGGATGGTGCCTAAAGAAAATGCCTAAACGAACCGACATTGAAACTGTTCTTATCATAGGCGCGGGGCCTATTGTCATCGGCCAGGCTTGTGAGTTCGACTACTCGGGCGCGCAAGCGTGTAAGGCGCTGCGTGAGGAAGGCTATCGAGTAGTGCTGGTGAATTCGAACCCAGCCACCATCATGACCGACCCGGCAATGGCGGATGCCACCTATATTGAGCCGGTAGAATGGCGCACTGTTGAGCGCATCATTGCCAAAGAAAAACCGCAGGTTTTGCTGCCTACCATGGGTGGCCAAACTGCTCTGAATTGTGCACTAGATTTAGCCCGTGAAGGTGTTTTAGATGCCCATAATGTCGAACTCATCGGCGCCACCCAAGATGCCATAGATAAAGCCGAAGATCGTGAACGCTTTGATCGTGCGATGAAGCGAATCGGTTTGGAAACCCCTCGGTCTGCCATTGCACACAGTGTGGAAGAGGCATTGCAGGTACAAAGCCAATTAGGTTTCCCTTGTGTAATTCGGCCTTCTTTCACCATGGGTGGAAGTGGTGGCGGCATTGCCTACAACCGTGAAGAGTTCATCGAAATATGCACCCGGGGTCTTGACCTATCACCCACCTCGGAACTGCTGATTGATGAGTCGTTGTTGGGGTGGAAGGAATTTGAAATGGAGGTGGTGCGAGACCGAAATGACAATTGCATCATTGTTTGTTGTATTGAAAACCTTGACCCCATGGGTGTGCATACCGGCGATAGCATAACGGTTGCGCCGGCGCAAACGCTAACAGACAAAGAATATCAGCTGCTGCGCAACGCATCGATTGCGGTTCTACGTGAAATCGGCGTGGATACATGGGGTTCCAACGTACAGTTTGGCATTGACCCAGATACTGGCAAGATTGTGGTGATTGAAATGAATCCCCGCGTGTCTCGTTCCTCAGCGTTGGCTTCGAAGGCTACAGGTTTCCCCATTGCTCGGGTGGCCGCAAAACTGGCTATAGGCTATACCCTAGACGAGCTCGCAAACGAAATCACCGGGGGCGTTACACCTGCCTCGTTCGAGCCCAGTATCGATTACGTGGTCACCAAGGTGCCGCGCTTTACATTTGAAAAATTCCCCCAGGCGAACGACAGGCTCACTACCCAGATGAAGTCTGTTGGTGAAGTGATGGCGATTGGCCGAACCTTCCAAGAATCTATGCAGAAAGCGTTGCGTGGTTTAGAAACAGGCATGTCGGGTTTCGATCCGGTTTTAGATTTGCAAGAACCTGAAGCGATGGCGAAGCTGAAGCGTGAGTTAGGCAACCCAGGCCCAGTGAGGGTGTGGTATGTGGCGGATGCCTTTCGTGCAGGGCTGACTTTGGAAGAGACGTTTAATATTTCAAAGATAGACCCTTGGTTTCTCGCTGAAATAGAAGATCTGGTCAAGACAGAGAAAGGGCTACAAAACCAAGCCGCTGAAGCGTTGGATCGAAACGCTTGGTATGCGCTGAAGCGCAAGGGTTTTTCTGACGCACGCCTTGCCAGCTTGCTTGACAGCGATGAACATCAGTTGCGCAGCTTGAGACAAGCATTAGGCGTACGCCCAGTTTATCGCAGAGTAGATACATGTGCGGCCGAGTTTCCAGCTGCCAGCGCTTATATGTATTCAACTTATGAAGAAGAATGCGAATCAAACCCCAGTGACAAACAAAAAATCATGGTGTTAGGCGGCGGACCTAACCGCATTGGCCAAGGAATCGAATTCGATTATTGTTGTGTGCACGCAGCGTTAGCCATGCGTGAAGATGGCTACGAAACCATTATGGTCAACTGTAATCCAGAAACAGTTTCGACAGACTACGATACCTCAGATCGATTGTATTTCGAGCCTGTCACCTTAGAAGATGTGTTGGCCATAGTAGATGTAGAACAACCGACAGGTGTGATTGTGCAGTTTGGCGGGCAAACGCCACTGAAGCTGGTTAATGACCTTGAGGCCGCTGGGGTGCCTATTATTGGTACCAGTGCGGACGCCATCGATAGAGCAGAAGACCGGGAGCGTTTCCTGCAATTAGTCGAAAAGCTGGGCTTGCGCCAGCCTGACAATAGAGTGGCTTCTGAGGCCGAACAAGGCGTTGAACGGGCTCAAGAAATAGGTTATCCGATTGTTGTGCGGCCGTCCTATGTATTAGGTGGCCGTGCCATGGAAATTGTCTACAACGACGATGAGCTCAGGCACTACATGCATAATGCGGTTGATGTTTCCAACGACTCACCTGTACTGTTAGATAGATTTTTAGACCAAGCTTTAGAAGTGGATATAGACGCTGTCAGTGATGGCAAACAAGTTGTGATCGGCGCCATCATGCAACATATAGAACAGGCAGGAATTCACTCCGGCGACTCTGCATGTTCATTGCCGCCCTACAATTTAGACCCGGGTATCCAAGACACTATTCGTGAACAGGTCAAAGCGATTGCTATTGAGCTTGGCGTGGTAGGGCTGATGAATGTACAGATGGCGGTTCAAGGAGAGGATGTTTTTGTTTTAGAAGTGAATCCTCGTGCGTCGAGAACTGTACCCTTTGTGTCTAAATGTATTGGTAAATCACTAGCCAAAATTGCAGCCCGTTGTATGGTGGGAACCAGCCTTGAAGAGCAAGGGTTCACCCAAGAGGTCATTCCTCAAACCTTCAATGTGAAAGAATCTGTTTTCCCATTTGCTAAATTTCAAGGTGTTGATCCGATTCTTGGGCCTGAATCCACGGGGGAGGTGATGGGCACCGGTGAAACCTTCGGTGAAGCGTTTGCTAAAGCATCTTTGGGGGCGGGTGAGATACTGCCTCAAAGTGGACGTGCCTTTATCAGTGTTAAAAAATCTGACAAGCTGCATCTTGTACCGATTGTGGCTGCTTTTGTGAACCTTGGTTTTACCTTAGTCGCCACTCCAGGGACGCGACGGGTGATCATGGAAGGTGGGCTAGAGTGCGCACTTATTGGCAAGGTTAATGAAGGTCGACCTGATGTCTCTGACATGTTGAAGAATGAGCAAATTGACCTCATCATCAATACTACTGAAGGGCGCCAGTCAATAGCAGACTCTGCAGTGATTCGACGCCTCGCCCTGCAGAAAAAAGTGTGTTACACCACTACACTTGCCGGTGGAGAAGCTATTGCGATTGCTATTCGTCAGGGGCAAGGAGAAAACGTGCAAAGGTTGCAAGATCTTCATGCTGCCTTGGATCGATAGTATCAAATTGAATTCCTAGGTCTGTCGCGCAACATACTCCGCGCGAGCAGTCCAAACCAAATAGAGGGTGAAAGCCTATGCCAGTACCAATGACCGTTTCGGGTGCTGAAAGCCTCAGAACAGAACTGGCCCATCGTAAGACGGGTTTGCGCCAAGAAATCACCCAAGCGATCTCCGAAGCTCGCAAGCATGGTGACCTCAAGGAGAACGCCGAATACCATGCCGCACGTGAGCAGCAAGGGTTTAACGAGGGTCGCATTCAAGATATTGAAGGTAAGCTGGCCGATGCTCAAATCATCGACATTTCGAAGATCCCACCCGGCGACAAAGTTATATTTGCCGCCACGGTTTCCATGTTAGATGTGGACACCGATGAGAGCGTCACTTACAAAATAGTGGGTGAAGATGAGGCAGATTTAAAGGCGGGTAAGATTTCTGTCATGAGTCCTATTGCGCGCGCGTTGATTGCTAAATCTGTTGGTGATGTTGTGATGGTCAGCACTCCAGGGGGAGATAAAGAATATGAGATCTCCGACGTTAAGTACGTCGTCTAGTTGCACTCAATAGTCCCTAGGAATACCGATTGATATTTGAAAGCTTCGGATTGGCTTTCGGACTTGCTCGATACAGCACTGCGACCTTACCAATACATTGCACCACATTGGCCTGACACAGTTTCGCGAGTTCGTCTGCGCACTCATTTCGTAGCTGCCGGTCGGCGATTCCCAACTTAACCTTAATCAGTTCGTGATCGCTTAGTGCGCGCTGAGTTTCTGCAACCACGCCTGCGCTCAAGCCTTGCTCGCCTATGCTGACCACCGCTTGTAAATGATGGGCAATTTGTCGGAGTGGCTTTTTTTCGCTGCTAGTAAGAGTCATTGGGGTATTCTACGCATATGTCTGGGAAATCAAAACGTAGTAAGTCGAGTTCTCGCTGGTTACAGCGTCAACAGCGGGATTATTTTGTGCGCCAGGCGCATGCAAAAGGCCAAGTTTCGAGAGCCCACTACAAGTTGCTGCAAATTGATCAGAGATATCGTCTCATCAAGGCCCAATCTCGAGTATTAGAATTGGGCGCGGCGCCAGGTGGGTGGACGAACTATTTGGAAGATAAGGTCTCTAAAGGGTTGTTGATTGCGGTGGATCCACTGGCCATTACAGCCGGGGCTCGCACCGTGGTGATAGCAGGTCTGGCCGGAAATCGCGAGGTAGACGAACAAATTACAGCCGCCCTGGAAAATCATCCGCTGGACCTTGTTTTGTCGGATATGGCCCCCAATATATCGGGGATACGTGCCGTCGATCAAGCGCGTAGCATGGACTTAGCTGATATTGCGCTACAAGCCTGCCATCGGTGGATGAAACCCGGTGGTGCTCTGGCTTTGAAGGCATTTCAAGGCGAAGGTCTAGATGCTTGGGTGAACGGGCTACGAAAGGTATTCGCAAAAGCCGTTTTGACTAAACCCAAGGCGTCGCGACCAGACTCCCGAGAGGTGTTTGTGGTCGCTCAAGGTTATAAGGCCGCTGAATCGAGAGGCGGATTGATTTGCACCTCACAGTTTTTAGCTATGAGGACGGTGTCGATAGATTGGTGTAGGCTAGCCCGTCTATAGTGTATGTGAAGACACTTGAAACTTTATTAGGCAATTTTGCTGCCTAAAACCCGGGTAGTAGTCCTTTTGGAAATGGATTCGACCCGCTATTATTCGACTCGCTACTATAGAGGTATGTCCCTTGTCTGATATGGGAAAGAATTTACTACTCTGGCTGATTATTGCCGCAGTCTTACTCACCGTGTTCCAAAATTTCAGCGTGGAACCCAAGCAAGACCCAATGTCCTATTCCGACTTTGTTAAGGCCGTCGACAATGGCCAGATACGCGAAGTGGCTATTCAGGGTGATAAAATATACGCCCAAGATAAAGCGGATAATCGTTATGTGGTGATTTGGTCAAAAAATGATCAGAAGCTGCAAGACGAACTGATATCAAACAATGTTGATGTGAAATTTGAAGAGCCGGAACGGCAGAGTATCCTCACCCAAATTCTCATCGCCAGTTTTCCAATTCTAATTATCATCGCTGTCTTCATGTTTTTCATGCGCCAAATGCAAGGTGGCGGCGGTGGCCGCGGTGGCCCTATGGCTTTTGGTCGCAGCAAAGCCCGCCTGCTCTCGGAAGACCAAATCAAAACAACCTTCGCAGATGTGGCAGGTGTGGATGAAGCCAAAGAGGAAGTACAAGAACTGGTGGAGTTTTTGCGTGATCCGGGCAAATTTCAACGCTTAGGAGGCCATATTCCTCGTGGCATTCTCATGGTTGGTCAACCTGGCACCGGCAAAACGTTGCTGGCCAGAGCCATCGCCGGTGAAGCCAAAGTACCGTTTTTCTCTATCTCAGGGTCAGATTTTGTTGAAATGTTTGTTGGTGTGGGTGCTTCTCGAGTGCGCGACATGTTCGAGCAAGCAAAGAAGCAGGCGCCGTGCATAATTTTCATTGATGAAATAGATGCTGTGGGGCGCCATCGCGGTGCTGGCCTGGGTGGTGGGCATGATGAGCGTGAACAAACTCTGAACCAGTTGTTGGTTGAAATGGATGGTTTTGAAGCCAACGACGGAGTTATCGTCGTTGCCGCAACTAACCGCCCTGATGTATTAGACCCGGCGCTGCTTCGTCCCGGAAGATTTGATCGCCAAGTTGTTGTCGGGTTGCCTGATATTCGTGGCCGAGAACAAATTCTAAAAGTGCACATGCGCAAAGTACCGTTGTCTGATGATGTAGAAGCCAGCATCATCGCTCGTGGTACGCCGATGTTTTCGGGTGCAGATTTAGCCAACTTGGTGAATGAAGCCGCGCTATTTGCGGCGAGATCCAACAAACGCTTAGTTGAGATGTCAGATTTTGACAACGCTAAGGACAAAATCATGATGGGCGCAGAGCGCAAATCTATGGTGATGTCTGAAAAAGAGAAGCGCAACACGGCTTATCATGAAGCGGGTCACGCCATTGTTGGCCGTTTGATGCCAGACCACGACCCAGTTTACAAAGTCACCATCATTCCTCGTGGACGAGCCCTCGGTTTAACCATGTTCCTTCCAGAAGAAGATCGTTACAGCTTGAGTAGACAAGGCATTAAATCACAGATCTGCAGCCTATTTGGAGGGCGTATTGCCGAGGAAATTATACTCGGCGGTGACTACGTTACTACGGGCGCTTCAAATGATATTGAGCGAGCCAGCCAGCTAGCTCGCAATATGGTTACAAAATGGGGTTTGTCTGAGAAGTTGGGTCCTATCATGTATGACGAAGATGACGGCGAAGTATTTTTGGGTATGTCTGCAGGTAGTTCTCATCGGAAGTTGTCAGATGCTACTTCGATGGAAATTGATCAAGAAGTTAGGCGTATTGTTGATGAGTGTTACAACAAGGCAAAACAACTTCTCGAAGATAATATCGACAAATTGCATGGCATGGCTGACGCGCTGATGGAGTATGAAACGTTATCGGCAGATCAGTTAGATGACATCATGGCCGGGGCAAAACCGCGGCTTCCTGTGGAACCATCGTCCCCTAGTTCTGGATCTGATTCATCTAATCCAGAGTCACCAATTGGTGGTCCTGCTGAAGAAACCTAAGCTGCGCTGATGCGCCAGCTTAGCTGTGCCGATAAACTCCTGACCTTCACCCACCCTCTTGTTATGGGGGTGTTAAATATCACGCCCGATTCATTTTCTGACGGTGGACTCTTTTATGAAGGTCCACATGCTAATCAACAAGCAATTGTTGATGCTGCAGGCAGCATGGTTGAGGAAGGTGCTGCTGTTCTAGATGTGGGTGGCGAATCTACGCGGCCTGGGGCGAGCCCTGTCAGCGTGCAGGAGGAGCTCGACCGAGTGATGCCGGTGATATGCAATATAGTTTCCCTTGGTGTTGTGGTTTCCATAGATACGCGGCGTGCACAAGTGGCCCAACAAGCCGTTGCTGCCGGCGCGCGCATGGTGAACGATGTTTCGGCTGGCGCTGACCCGCAGATGTTATCGCTGGTGGCTTCTAGTGGTGTAGCATTTGTGCTCATGCATATGCAAGGTGTGCCCGCAGATATGCAAGATGCGCCGAGATATACCAGCGTCGTGGACAATGTACGAGGGTATATGTGCGCTAGAATGGAGGCGTGTACACAACAAGGCATTGGTCTGAATCATTTAATGTTAGACCCGGGCTTTGGTTTTGGCAAAACCATGAGTCACAATTTGGCCTTGCTGAGTGAATTGGCGAATTTAAGAATACACAATGCGCCGTTACTCGCAGGCCTCTCTCGCAAGAGTATGTTGGGTAAGATAAGTGGTCGAAACGTTAATCACCGCCAATCGATAAGTGTTGCTGCTGCGCTGATGGCGGTGGAGCGTGGTGCTGACATGGTTAGAGTCCACGATGTTGCGCAGACTGTTGATGCTCTTAAGTTACATCGCGCCCTAATTGAATTTGAAAGGTGAGACGAATGTCATGAGCAGGAAATATTTTGGAACAGATGGCATTCGCGGTCGTGTTGGTCAGTATCCGATAAACCCAGAGTTCTGTTTGCGCTTGGGTTGGGCGGTGGGTACGGTCTTTGCCAATCGTGGTGTTAACCAAGGAAATGCACCAGCGCATATTATTATCGGTAAGGATACCCGCATATCAGGCTACATGTTGGAGTCCGTACTAGAATCGGGCTTGGCAGCGGCGGGTGCTGACGTTAGCTTGTTGGGTCCAATGCCAACTCCTGCTATCGCGTACTTAACACGAACTCTGCGTGCAGATGCCGGTATTGTGATCAGTGCTTCGCACAATCCTTATTATGATAATGGCATTAAGTTCTTTGATGGCCAAGGTAACAAGTTAGCTGATGAAGTGGAGTTGGAAATCGAAGCCCAACTGGAACAATCGATGGCTTGTGTAGACTCAGAACGTCTAGGTCGTGCGTCGCGTATTTCGGACGCGGCAGGCAGATACATAGAATTTTGTAAGGCTACTGTAGCGCGGGGGTTCTCTTTGCGCGGCATGCGCATTGTTTTGGATTGTGCAAATGGTGCAACCTATCATGTTGCGCCTCGTGTATTTGAAGAGTTGGGTGCAGATGTGATTGTGCTTGGCGCAGAGCCTAACGGGGTTAATATCAACGAAGGTTGCGGTTCAACTTCGCCGGAGACTTTGCAGGAAAAAGTGATCGAGGTTCGCGCAGATGTGGGTATCGCTTTTGACGGCGATGGTGACCGCGTGGTTATGGTTGATGCTCAAGGTAACTTGATAGATGGAGATGAAATTCTCTACATAATTGCCACCTATCGACAATCAAAAGGAACCCTAGGCGGTGGTGTGGTTGGCACTGTTATGACTAACTTTGGCATAGAGAAAGCTTTTTCTGCTGCAGGCATTGCCTTTCTTAGAGCGTCGGTGGGTGATCGCAATGTCACCGAGCTATTACACAACCAAGGGTGGTCGTTAGGGGGTGAAGCTTCGGGTCATATCCTTTGCCTAGATCTTCTCAGTACCGGTGACGCCATTGTTGCGGCGTTGCAAGCATTGGTGCCTGTTGTTGAGCTGAACAAGACTATCAGTGAGTTGGTGGAAGGTGTCAGCAAGCTGCCACAGGTAATGATTAACGTGAAGGTGAAAGACCCAAGTTTGGTGGCGGCATGTGAAGTTCTAAAAAATGCAGTGTCGGCTAAACAAAACGTTCTGGCCGATCGTGGCAGAGTCCTGGTGCGGCCATCAGGTACAGAGCCATTGTTGAGGGTCATGGTGGAAGGCGAGGACAGTGACGAAGTTCGTCAAATCGCTAATGAACTTGCCGTGGTGGCTCAAAGCCAAAACTGATTAATATTTGCTTCTGACGCGGTATGACAACCGCTGCGTTTTGTTATGTTCAATAAACTAAAAACTGACTGGCCATTTTCGGCTGGACGAGTGCCCTTCTTTTACGGTTGGGTGATTGCAGTCCTATCTACGTTGGGATTCTTGTTGAGTGTCCCAGGTCAGACCATGGGGATGGCTGTATTTGCTGAGGAGTTCATAGAAGTTTTTGAACTCACCAGAACCGAGCTTTCCGCCGCCTATTTATTTGGCACCATCGGCAGTGCCTTATTGCTCACTCGTGCTGGGCGTTGGTATGACCACTATGGCGCACGTGTCATGTTGTTAGGGTCGGCTGTATTGTTGGGTATTACCCTTACGGTGATTAGCACCCTAGACATTGTTGCTGGTGCAATCTCTACCTGGCTGGGTTTGTCGATGGCTTGGGTGAGTTTCCCCTTAATCTTGATCGGTTACTTCGGCGTGCGTTTTGCCGGGCAGGGGGTGCTGACCAGTGCCAGCAGAAATTTACTCTTGGTTTGGTTTGAAAAACGCCGAGGTTTGGTGGCGGGCTTTCGCGGTGTGTTTGTTTCCCTCGGCTTTTCGTTGGCACCTTTGCTGCTCGCGTTGATGATCGATGACTTTGGCTGGCGAGGCGCATTGTGGATTATGGCCGTGGTAGTGGGTCTGGTTTTCTCCCTGATTGTGTTGGTGTTTGTGCGGGACCATCCCAGCCAGTGTAATTTACGCGCAGATGGTGAGCCGCCGGTGTCTTCATCAGCCCACCAGCCATTGACTGAGCACGATGTTGGGGTTGCCCAGGTGCGCCGAGACCCCGTGTTTTGGATGTATGCCAGCGCGCTATCAATGCACGCCATGTTCGGAACTGCGGTGACGTTCCACATTGTGGCAATTTTTGGCGAGGCTGGGCGCTCGCGCGAAGAGGCATTCGGATACTTTTTGCCTCAGGCAATTGTAGCTCTGTCGGTTAACTTGCTGGCCAGTACAGCTTCAGATTACCTGCGTCTCAAACCATTTTTGCTGGCCATGTTGGCGGCCTTTATTGTCGGCGCCTACGGGCTCACGCAACTACAATCGCAATTGGGCTACTGGTTGTTAGTTGTTGGCTTTGGTGCCGGCGGCGGTCTTTGGGGGGTGCTTTCGAATCTGGTCTTCGTGCGCCACTATGGCGTCCTTCATTTAGGCGAGATCAGTGGCCTGAATACCTCGCTGACAGTATTTGCCAGCGCGATTGGACCGTTGCTATTCAGTGTCGCCAATGAACAGATTGGTTCATTTTCCTCCGCCGCGATGGGGTGTTTAGGCGCACTAGTGGTGTTGTTACTGGTTGGCATGGTATTGGCGCAGCCAAGAGATTTAGATCCGCGGCTAAAATCTGGTCGGGCTCCCGCCGGCGAGAGACTTGGCAAATAACCGCACAACCGTATACCATTGCGCGCCCTCAAAGACGAAGGTTTTTGTAGATGCGTCGAAGCTTGGTTGCGGCAAATTGGAAAATGCATGGGTCACTCACGCATATTCAGGACTTTGTCACAGATTTCTCGCCGGTAGACAACGTGGATGTGGTGATTTTACCTCCTGTTGTTTACTTGCAGGCGATGGCTAGCAGTCTGCCTATGTCGATATATTGTGGCGCTCAAGACATTGGCATCAGTGCAACAGGACCTCATACAGGCGAAGTGGCAGCCGAAATGGTTTTCGAAGTTGGGGGCGCTTGGGCAATCGTGGGACATTCTGAACGACGAATTGATCAGGGCGAAATGGATGATTTGGTGGCCACTAAGGCCGCTGCGGCAGTGAGAGGCGGGCTGCATCCCATTATATGTGTGGGTGAGTCTTTGGCGGAACGTGACGCAGGGCATGAAATTGCAGTTGTAGAGCGACAACTCGAAGCGGTACTTGACCGCTTAGATGTGGCGCAGTTGGCGCGCGGTGCAATTGCTTATGAGCCAGTTTGGGCGATAGGTACTGGTCGTACCGCAAGCCCGCAACAAGCCCAAGAGATGCACGCCTTTATCCGCGATAAGGTGGCACATGTAGATGAAGTGGTAGCTTCGCAGATGCGTATTTTGTACGGTGGCAGCGTAAGTCCTGATAATGCAGCCGCTCTGTTTGCAGAAGAAGACGTAGATGGAGGTTTGGTTGGAGGTGCGTCTTTAGATGCGGAAAAATTTTCCGCCATCATCGCGATAGCAGGAATGGCCGCCACCGCAGATTGAAATCAGCGGTTTTTTAAACGAAAAGAAGTAGGTTAATTTTAAGATGTCGACTATTGAAATCGTGTTGTTAGCACTTCTCGTCACCGATGCGTTGGTGTTGACGATATTGGTTCTGATGCAGCAAGGTAAAGGTGCAGATGTTGGGGCTGCCTTTGGCAGTGGTTCCTCAAGTACAATGTTTGGTAGTGTTGGCTCTGGTTCGTTCTTAACCAGCGCGACTTCCTGGCTGGCGGTAGCTTTCTTCGTCATTGCCTTTGCTCTGGCGTACATTGCTAAGGAAAAAGCGGGCACGGTCAGCGATTTGGGGATCCCTCAAATTGAACAGCAGGTGCCTTCCAGTGAATTGACGGACATCCCAGGCACTGTAGATTCGCTCAATTTTGATGGCGACATTCCGTCAACGCCAGCTTCCGAAACAGATGTTGTGGAAGATATACCAGAACTCTAGATGCTAGCTAGGTTATATAAGTACCGCATGTATACATGCCGAAGTGGTGAAATTGGTAGACACGCTACCTTGAGGGGGTAGTGGGCTTATGCTCGTGCGAGTTCGAGTCTCGCCTTCGGCACCAACCTTGTCTTGACGTAATAGACGAAACAACAGACACGATAGATCTGAATCTACCTGTTTTATAGGCTTGCAGGTCGATGTCTCGATCCCTATACTCCGCCTCCTTGCTGATGCGGGGTGGAGCAGTCTGGTAGCTCGTCGGGCTCATAACCCGAAGGTCGTGGGTTCAAATCCTGCCCCCGCTACCAAGCAGAAGAGCCTCGATAGAGGCTTTGTGGTTCTTGCACATGACTCGTGTAGTGGGCTCCAACATTGAAAAATGTAGTACGTGAAGGAGTCAAAGAAGGTGGGCGTAAGGCCCATTTTTTGTGCCAAATTTTTTTGCGGGACAAATGTGAGCGCCTAGAGGTTGTGCGCTTTAAGGGTTTAATTTATTGAGCTGAATTGTTGAATAGAAAGGAAACAGAGGTCGAAGAACTACTAGCGCCAACGGTCCAATCGCTCGGCTACAACATCTGGGGTGTAGAGTATTTGAATCAAGGCAAGCACAGTAAATTGCGTCTATACATTGATAGCGAAGAAGGCATCGAAGTTGACGATTGTGCGGCAGTAAGTAGGCATGTGAGCGACATATTGGATGTCGAAGAGTCTATTGAGAGTGCATATACACTTGAAGTTTCCTCTCCCGGATTAGACCGAATTCTATTTAAAGAGAGTCAGTACCAAGCGAGTATTGGCGAACAGGTGGATGTACGACTGAATTTTCCTTTCGAGGACCGAAAGAAATTTAGCGGACTGCTGGTAGACATACAAGATTCGAGTGTGGTTGTGCAAATTGATGACAATGAGTATGTGCTGCCTATTGAAAACATTGCTCGGGCACGTGTTGTTCCGACATTTGATAAAGGTTAGGCGAACGAATGTCTAAAGAAATTCTTTTAGTCGTGGAAGCCGTTTCACACGAAAAGGGCGTTCCCAAAGACGTCATTTTTGAGGCGATCGAAGCTGCGTTGGCAATGGCGACCAAGAAGCGATACACCGAAGATGCGGAGTTTCGCGTGGCCGTTGATCGAACTACCGGGGAGTATGAGACTTTTCGTACCTGGAAGGTGGTGAACTATGAAGACGAAGAAGAGCTAAACCCCGATGCCATGCACAACGTGGAAGAGGCGCGCGAAATCAAGCCTGATGCGCAATTGGGTGATGTGCTCGAAGACCCAGTCGAGTCTATAGAGTTTGGGCGCATCGCTGCTCAAACTGCCAAACAGGTTATTGTACAAAAAGTTCGTGAGGCAGAGCGCGCGCAAGTAGTAGATGCTTATATGCCTCGCATGAATGAATTGGTGAGTGCGACCGTTAAGAAATTGGGCCGCGACAGCGTCATTGTTGATCTAGGCAGTAATGCAGAAGGCATTCTTACCCGCGAGCACCTTATTCCTCGTGAGACCTTTCGTGTCGGAGATCGTTTGCGTGCTCTGCTGGTAGACATTCGGCCGGAAAATCGTGGTCCACAACTCATTTTGTCGCGTACGGCGCCGAAGATGTTGATTGAGTTGTTTAAAGTTGAAGTCCCGGAAATATCTGAAGACGTGATCGAAATTCGTGGTGCTGCCCGAGACCCAGGTTCTCGCGCCAAAATAGCGGTGATGACCAACGACGGGCGTATTGATCCTGTTGGTGCATGTGTGGGTATGCGCGGTTCTCGTGTTCAAGCGGTGTCCGGCGAACTTGCCGGTGAGCGTATTGATATTGTGCCTTGGGATGAAAACCCAGCTCAATTGACGATTAATGCCATGGCGCCTGCCGAAGTGGCGTCCATTGTTCTGGATGAAGAAACCCACTCTATGGACATTGCCGTCACCGAAGAAAATCTAGCTCAGGCTATTGGTCGTGGTGGGCAAAATGTTCGATTGGCCAGTGATTTGTGCGGCTGGTCGCTGAACATCATGACTGAAGAGGAAGCAGCAACAAAACAAGAAACAGAAGCGTTGAAGTACATCGAAGAGTTTAAGCAGGCTTTGTCTGTAGACGAAGATGTTGCAGGGGTCTTGATTGAAGAAGGTTTCACCACCTTGGAAGAAATCGCTTATGTCCCCATCGAAGAGATGGTTGCGATCGAAGGCTTTGATGAAGAGATTGTAGAAGAGCTTCGAAATCGTGCGAAGGATGCGCTACTGACTAAGGCGATTGCAAGTGAAGAAGCACTTGGAGACGTTCAACCGGCAGACGACCTGTTGCATATGGAAGGTATGCAGCGAACCTTGGCATTTAAGCTCGCCAACAATGAAATTGTGACGATGGAAGATCTTGCAGAGCTTGCAGTGCCTGAGTTGTTGGATATAGAACCGGACTTGGCAGAAGACGTGGCAGCGGCGTTGATATTGAAAGCACGTGAGCCGTGGTTTGCTGAGGCAGAGGCGCAGCAGGAAGCAGCGGCGCAAAAACAAATAGAGAAAGCGGATTAGTAAGACTGCTCCCAAAATGTTGGGTTCAGAGCAGTAGGAGTTATCGATGGCAGATGTATCAGTAAAACAACTTGCAGAGACAGTGGGCGCGCCCGTTGATCGCCTCCTGAAACAAATGCAGGATGCGGGTTTAACGCATAAGTCTGAAGATGAAATGGTGTCTGAAGATGAGCGGCAAACTCTGCTTGGGTTTTTAAAGCAAAGCCATGGTGAGAGTGCGGAAGCACCAAAGAAAATTACCTTAAAGCGTAGAAGCACAGCGACGTTAAAGGCGGGCCAAGGCAGGTCTGGACGCAATGTCAGTGTTGAAATTCGACGTAAACGCACCTACGTTAAGGGTGGCGATGTAAGTGATGAGCAAAAGACAGCCGCAGCAGCGCAAGATGCAGGACCGTCCCAATCAGAACTGGAAGCCAAACGAATACGTGACGAAGACACTGCGCGTAAAGTTGCAGAAGAACAAACACGTAATGTTGAGGCTGAACGGAAAGCAGATGTTGAACGAAAAGCGGAAGAAGAGCGTATCGCTGCTGAACAATTAGCTGCGCAACAAGAAGAGCAACGGATAGCAGAAGAAGCCACCAAAACCAAAACCCAAGAAACTAAAAAGCCAACGGAAACTGCTGCTGATATTCAAGCAAAAGAGCAGGCTGCTGAAAAAGGCGGTAAGCGAGTTAAGGGCAAGGAAAAAGATCGTAAATCTCCCAATGCGGGAAGAGGTGACGGGAAAAATCGTCGACGTGAACTTTCTCTTAAGAGTGAACGACGCACCCGGCGCAAACAACCTCGCCATCGACAGGCACCACTGCAGGTGGATCAGCAAGGGGGTGAGTTCAAGCCGACAGAGTTTATCTCTCGTGAGGTAGAGGTTGGGGAACTCAATTCGGTTGGAGACCTTGCTCAAAACATGGCGGTTAAGGCTGGAGAAGTTATCAAAACCCTGATGGGTCTTGGTGTCATGGCCACAATCAACCAAACCATCGATCAAGACACAGCCACCTTGGTGGTCGAAGAAATGGGTCACAAGGTGGTCCATGTCAGTGACGACGTGCTAGAAGAACAGCATGTTGCGTCGCTACAGATTGAGGGAAATATTGTTGGCCGAGCACCGGTGGTGACGGTCATGGGTCACGTTGATCACGGCAAAACATCTCTGTTAGATTATATCCGTAAAACGCGAGTCACTACTGGCGAAGCAGGCGGAATTACTCAGCATATTGGAGCTTATAGCGTAGACACACCAGCGGGGTCGGTGACCTTTATTGACACGCCTGGGCACGCGGCATTTACATCTATGCGAGCTCGCGGTGCACGCATTACCGATATTGTTATTTTGGTGGTAGCTGCAGACGATGGGGTCATGCCTCAGACCGAAGAGGCGATACAGCACGCCAAGGCAGCAGAAGTGCCGATGATTGTGGCGATCAATAAAATAGATCTAGAAGGTGCAGATCCAGAGCGCGTCACTAATGAACTTTCTGCGAAGGAAGTGGTACCCGAGGAGTGGGGGGGTGATACCCAGTTTGTGAAAGTTTCCGCCATCACAGGTGAAGGTGTTGATACCTTATTGGAATCTATTGTTTTGCAAGCCGAGATACTGGAATTAGGTGCGATTGAAGAAGCGCCAGGGCACGGTGTGGTGGTTGAATCGCGTTTGGATAGAGGTCGTGGTCCGGTTGCGACGGTGTTGGTACAGAATGGCACCCTACAACAGGGCGACATTGTCATCGCTGGAGAGTGTTACGGACGCGTCCGAGCCATGTTAGATGATAATGGCAACCCGACCAAAACGGCAGGACCTTCTCAGCCGGTAGAGGTATTAGGACTAAATGGTACGCCCGCAGCGGGTGATGACTTCTCTGTAGTATCTGATGAGCGAAGTGCTCGAGAGCTAGCAGAATTTAGAAGTGATAAGAGCCTAGAGCACAGGCAAGCGCTACAGCAAGCTTCCAAGCTTGAAAACATGTTTGCGAACATGGCGGAAGGCGAAAAACGCGTCTTGAAGCTAGTGGTTAAGGCCGATGTGCGTGGTAGCCTCGAAGCCATTGTGCAGGCGTTAGCCGAGATTGGAAACGATGAAGTCAGCGTGCAAGTGCTTGGATCTGGGGTTGGTGGTATCAGCGAGTCTGATGCCACTATGGCTGTGACCTACGGCGCAGTGGTATTCGGCTTTAACGTACGGGCTGATAAGTCTGCAAAATTGCATCTCGAAAGAGAAGGCATCGACTTGCGCTACTACAGCGTTATCTACGAACTGTTAGATGATGTCAAAAGTGTACTATCTGGCATGTTATCGCCAGAGGTCCGCGAAGAAATTGTTGGCGTAGCCCAGGTACGTGATGTGTTTCGTTCGCCACGCTTTGGCGCGATTGCCGGGTGTATGGTTATTGAAGGGAACGTTGTCCGTAACAAGCCGATTCGTGTGTTGCGCGATAACATCGTAATTTATGAAGGTGAGTTAGAGTCTCTGCGCAGATTCAAGGAAGATGTAAACGAAGTTCGTAACGGTACTGAATGTGGTATCGGGGTACGTAATTACAATGACGTCCGCTCTGGTGATCAAATCGAAGTATATGACACCAAAGAAGTGGCGCGTGAACTGTAAAGTACAGTTGTAGATGCAAGCCGTATCCAGAGACTTAAAGGTTGCCGACTTCATACGCGATGAAGTTGCGCGTATCTTGCAGTTTGAAATGCGTGATCCTCGTATCGGCAGCTTTCTATCTGTTAACGACGTTAAGGTCAGCAAAGATCTTTCTTATGCCGAAATATACGTATCTTCATTGCAAGCAACCACTGAACAAGAGCGCGTGGAGCTGATTGCAGTACTGAACAAAGCGGCGGGCTTTTTTCGTTCGAGCTTGGCTAAACGACATACCATGCGCACCACACCACAACCTAGATTTCATTACGACGAACTGGTCGAGAGCGGTCCGCGGCTTGAAAAACTGATCAGTGACGCTGTGTCTAAAGATAAACAAAACCCCGCATACGAAGGTGACCAAGATGGCCAGGCGTAGGCGCGGAAGACCTGTCAACGGCATGTTGGTGCTGGACAAGCCGCAAGGTATTTCCTCTAGCGATGCAGTGCAACAAGTTAAACGTTTGTATGGCGCTCAGAAAGTTGGTCATACCGGTAGCCTTGATCCGTTAGCAACTGGCGTATTGCCATTGTGCTTTGGGCAGGCAACCAAGTTCTCTCAGTTTTTGTTGGCATCGCACAAGAAGTACTGGGTACGTATCAAACTGGGCGTATCTACCGACACAGGTGACTCAGAAGGTGATGTAACAGATGAAAAAGATGCCCGACATATTAGTGCTGAAGATGTCGAGTTAAGGCTGCAGTCGTTTCGTGGTGACATTAAACAAGTGCCCTCGATGTTCTCTGCCTTAAAACACCAGGGTCAGCCGTTGTATAAGTTAGCCCGCCAGGGCATTGAAATAGAACGCGAAGCGCGCAGTATTACCGTGTTCAGCAATGAATTGGTGGACTTTGGTATGAGCGATGATCGTGGTCATATAGAAATTGAGCTTGAAATCCACTGCAGCAAAGGTACCTACGTGCGGACCATTGCTCAGGACCTAGGAGAGCTGCTGCAAGTAGGTGCTCACGTCACCGCGTTACGACGTAGAGAAGCGGGTCCTTTTCAAGAAAGCGATTCGGTGACGCTCGAGTTTTTGGAGCAAGAGCGAGAACACGGCTCTTTAGATAGATTTTTACAACCCATTGCCAGCGCGGTGGGTCAATGGCCAGAGGTGGTTTTAACCGATGCAACGTCGTTCTATTTACGACAAGGTCAGCCGGTTTTAATCCCTCGTGCACCAACCAGTGGGTGGGTGCGGTTAAGTGAATTGCGCGGCGACGAGGCAGAATTCCTCGGTGTAGGCGAAGTGCTGGACGATGGGCGTGTTGCTCCTCGTCGATTAATGGTCAGCTCTTAAGGGTATCGCAATTAATTTTGCTATATTGCTATAGAGGCTGACAACCTAAACGTAAGGCGCAGACAACTGTAAATATGCACGGTTGGCGCTGCCAGTAAATATCGCATATTAAAGGAGAAATGAAATGGCTTTATCGGCTGAAGTAAAAGCAGGCATCGTCAAGGAATATCAAACAAGTGACAGTGATACGGGTTCCCCTGAAGTTCAGGTTGCCCTACTGACACAAAACATAAACTCATTGCAAGAACACTTTCGCGATCATCATAAAGATCATCACTCACGTCGTGGGTTGATTCGCATGGTGAATCAGCGTCGTAAATTGTTAGATTATTTAAAAGGTAAAGAAGTGGCTCGGTACACAGATCTTATTAAGCGACTTGGATTACGTCGCTAATCGAGCTTATTGGAGAAATATATTTTGAACCCAACTATTAAGAAATTTCAATTCGGAGAGACAGAAGTCTCAATTGAAACAGGAAAAATTGCTAAACAAGCCACCGGATCTGTTTTAGTCACCATGGGTGACACGGTTGTGCTAACAACAGTGGTCGGCGTTAAAAGCGCACGTGCCGGGCAGGCTTTCTTCCCACTCACGGTCAACTATCAAGAAAAGACTTATGCAGCAGGAAAAATTCCTGGTGGATTCTTTCGTCGTGAAGGTCGGCCGTCGGAAAAAGAAACTCTGACATGCCGTCTCATTGACCGTCCTATTCGCCCCTTATTTCCCAAGGGGTTCATGAATGAGGTACAAGTTGTGTGTACCGTCATGTCTACAGATAAGGATCAGGATCCAGATATAGCATCTTTGATCGGCACCAGTGCAGCGCTCGCTATCTCTGGAATTCCGTTTAAGGGGCCCGTTGGTGCAGCCAGAGTAGGTTATCAAGACGGCCAGTATTTGCTTAACCCAGGCTATGCAGCGTTAGAAGATTCTATGTTGACCATGACCGTCGCTGGTACAGAATCTGCCGTACTCATGGTGGAATCTGAGGCTAAAGAACTCAGCGAAGATGAAATGTTAGGTGCGGTATTGTTTGCCCATCAAGAAATGCAAGTTGTCATCAAGGCGATCCAAGAGCTCGCTGATGAAGTTGGCAAGCCCGCTTGGGATTGGCAGCCCGAAGCCATAGACGATGCGCTGCTAGCGACGGTAACTACGTCGGTTAAAAGCAATCTTGGAGAAGCCTACAAGATCAGCGACAAGATGGATCGCCAGACTCGTGTTGGTGAATTACGAAGTCAGCTCGTTGAGGAATTGGCTGGCGGCGAAACCCCGGCCAACAGCGCGGACGATGTGTCCGAAATGTTCGGTAAGGTAGAGAAAGACATGGTTCGCCAGCGTGTGTTAGATGGTGAGCCCAGAATTGATGGGCGCGACCTGCGCACCGTTCGATCAATTGCTGTAGAAGTTGGCATGTTGCCTAAAACCCACGGTTCTGCGTTGTTTACTCGAGGCGAAACTCAAGCAATCGTAGTTGCCACTTTAGGCACCTTGCGTGATGCTGCATTGGTTGATGCCTTGGAAGGCACCTTTAAAGACCAGTTTATGTTGCACTATAACTTCCCTCACTACAGTGTGGGTGAAGCGGGTTTCATGGGTGGTACCAAGCGTCGTGAGATTGGCCATGGTCGTTTGGCACGGCGTGGAGTTGCAGCAGTATTACCCAACGAAGAAGACTTTCCTTACACCATTCGCGTGGTTTCTGAAATTACTGAATCTAACGGTTCCAGTTCTATGGCCAGTGTATGTGGCACCTCCCTTGCTCTTATGGATGCAGGTGTGCCGCTGAAAACACCGGTAGCGGGCGTTGCTATGGGTTTGGTGAAAGAAGGCAATCGCTATGCGGTGCTAACAGATATCTTGGGTGATGAAGATCACTTGGGTGACATGGACTTTAAGGTTGCTGGTTCAAAAGAAGGCATCACTGCTTTGCAAATGGACATTAAGATAGACGGCATTACCGAAGAGATCATGGAAGCTGCTTTGCAGCAAGCGCATGAAGCGCGACTGTATATTCTTGCCGAAATGAACAAGGTCATTAGTGAGTCTCGTGCGGAGTTATCTGAGAATGCACCAGCAATGACAACCATCAGTGTTCATCCGGATAAGATTCGCGACATCATCGGCAAGGGTGGCGCTACCATTCGAGGTATTGTCGAAGAAACTGGCGCGCAAGTTGATATTGATGACGACGGTAATGTGCGTATTTATGCTGATACCAACGCTGCCAAAGATGCTGCAGTTGCGCGAATTCAAGAAATCACAGCGGAAGCTGAGGTGGGCAAGATCTACCACGGGAAGGTAGCGCGCATCGTTGATTTTGGTGCATTCATCAACATTCTGCCAGGCAAAGACGGCTTGTTGCACATTTCTCAAATCGCCGAAGAGCGGGTCGAGAAAGTCACAGACTTCTTGTCGGAAGGTGAAGAAGTAGATGTTGTTGTACTTGATGTAGACCAACGCGGCCGCATTAAGCTGTCGATCAAAGAGTTGAGCAAGTACCAAGACCACGATGCAGGGGACACCGCTGAACAAGCATCGCAAAACTCAGAGCAAGCCGAAGGCTAGTTGCTGCGTTGGGTGCCGGCGTCTGCCTCAGGCGCTGGTACGCCTTGCTTGGGCCTTGTGGGCCCTCTCCCCTCTCTCTCTCTCCAGGGAAAGAGGGTAGGAGAGGTGTCACCGGATGAGTGCTGAAGGACTCATCGAGGTCCTTGATCTCATAGGAATCGCCGTGTTTGCCGCCAGCGGTGCGTTGGCGGCAGCGCGCAAATCAATGGACATATTTGGTTTTGTAGTTATCGCGACAGTGACTGCTGTCGGTGGTGGTAGTTTACGAGACTTAACCCTGGGCTCATTGCCGGTTTTCTGGGTGGAAAATAGCCAAGTACTCATGGTGGCGATTGCCACTGCTATCATTGTCTTTTTCACAGAACGTCACATCCGCTCAAGGCTTAATTTGCTGCGATGGTTAGATGCGCTTGGCATGGCACTGTTTGCCTCTATAGGTGCAAAAATTGCCTTATCAGCAGGCACTACTGGTCTAATTGCTGCGATGATGGGGGTGATCACGGCGGTGTTTGGTGGAGTGATTCGTGATGTGATCTGCAATGAAATACCGTTGATACTGCAACGTGAAGTTTATGCTACGGCAGCCTTTATTGGCGCCGTAAGTACAGTTGGGTTTATTTCCATCAGTTTGGAAACGAATATTGCTGTGGTGCTTGGCACGCTGATCGGATTCACCGTTCGTGCGCTCGCTATTGTTTATGGTCTTTCGTTACCACGTCCGCCTAACAGGCCATCAAACTGAAAAAGCTGGTTTAATTCAGCCCGTGGAGCCTATGGCGATGCATTGTTGTGCCCGATAATTTCAACATCATGACTGAAGTAAACTTCATCCGCCGTTAAGGATTTGAGTCTTGATATAGACGCTTGGTATTGATCTTCAAATCCTTCATGAGCCTGCTCTGCAGGATCGCCACCGCGCTGATACTCCTGCGCAGTGAAAGCTGCCTGGGCTGCAATCAAGATTCGTGATTGATCAGTTTCGACAAGTACAGATTGATGACCTGGAGTATGTCCTGGCGTAGAAAGTAGCCGAACTCCCGGGGTGATTTCTATGTCTCCAGATATGCTGGTAATCCTAGCTTCGGGGTAGTCGAACCATCCTCGCGGGGTGTACTTGGTGGTACGAGCAATCTCTAACTCTTTTTCCTGGATATAGATTTCGGCGTTGGCAAACGAAACATTATTGCCGCAGTGGTCGAAATGCAGGTGAGAATTAACCAACATCGTGACATCCCGAGGGCGCAAATTAAAAGGCGTCAGCTGTTGCTGTACAGTTGATTTTTGTGGCTCAAAAGTATGGTCGATATAGGCGTTGTTGGAACCAACGCCGGAGTCAATGAGTATGACTTGTAACTCCGTGATAACAAGATAAGCAAATACGTCCACCCGACTTTGCTGGTAACTAGGTGGGTTGTAGCGACCTTGCAGCTTGACACTGCCTAGATTCAAGCGACGTACTGAAGCTTGCATTGTCTAAATCGACTTATCGGTTTGCTCGGTTTGAAACGAGTTCGTCAACCACGCTGGGGTCGGCTAACGTAGACGTGTCGCCGAGGTTTTCTAAATCGTTGGCCGCGATCTTGCGTAGGATACGCCGCATGATTTTGCCTGAGCGGGTTTTTGGCAGGCCAGGTGCCCACTGTACGATGTCGGGTTTGGCGATGGGTCCAATTTCGCTGCGCACTAAATCGATGAGTTCTTTGCGCAGCTCATCTGGGTCGCGGTTGTCTCCCACCATTAGGGTCACATAGCAATAAATACCTTCCCCCTTAATATCATGTGGAAAGCCAACCACAGCCGCCTCAGCTACACAGGCATGCAATACTAGGGCGCTTTCAACTTCCGCTGTGCCTATGCGATGGCCGGAGACGTTCAGAACATCGTCAACTCGGCCGGTAATCCAATAGTCGCCGTCGGCGTCACGTCGCGCGCCGTCGCCAGTGAAGTAAAAACCTTTGTAGGTTGAGTAATAAGTTTCTATCACCCGTTGATGGTTTCCGTAGACGGTGCGGATTTGCCCAGGCCAGCTACCCGTGATGACTAGATTGCCGGTCGCTTCAACTTCCTCGATAACATTTCCTTCTGGGTCTACCAAGGCGGGTTTTACACCAAAGAATGGTTGAGTTGCTGAGCCGGGTTTGAGTACTGTTGCGCCAGGCAGCGGCGTGATCATGATGCCGCCGGTTTCTGTTTGCCACCATGTGTCAACAATTGGACAGCGGCTGTCGCCGACGACACGGTGGTACCACTGCCAAGCTTCAGGGTTGATCGGCTCGCCCACGCTGCCTAAGAGTTTAAGTGAGCTACGATCGGTTGCTGTAACAAAGTCGTCGCCTTGGCTCATGAGTTGGCGTAGGGCGGTGGGGGCTGTATAGAAGGTATTTACTTGGTGCTTGTCGATCACTTGCCAAAACCTGGAAGCGTCAGGGTAGGTGGGTATGCCTTCAAACATGAGTGTTATGGCGCCATTAGCCAGCGGGCCGTAAACAATGTAGGAGTGGCCGGTGATCCAGCCAACGTCCGCAGTACACCAATAGACGTCTGTGTCGTGGTAGTCGAATACGTATTTGTGTGTCATGGCGGCGTGTAACAAGTAACCGGCGGTAGAATGTTGTACGCCTTTTGGCTTCCCGGTTGACCCGGAGGTGTACAGAATGAATAACGGATCTTCTGCATCCATCAGTTCTGCTGCTGCGGTAGTGGGTTGGTCGTCAACTAAGTCGTGATACCACACGTCGCGATCAGCTTGCCAAGCGATGTCGCCGCCAGTGCGTTTCACAACCACAACGGTATGCACGTTAGGGCAGTGTGCTAGGGCTTGGTCGGCATTTTCTTTTAGCGCAACAGACTTGCCGCCCCGCACCCCTTCATCTGCAGTAATGAGTACCCGGCAATCTGAGTCGAGGATTCGATCTTGTAGAGATTGAGGTGAAAAACCACCAAAAACGACACTGTGTACCGCGCCGATTCTGGCACAGGCCAACATCGCGTACGCGGCTGCGGGAATCATAGGCATGTAGATGCATACGCGGTCGCCTTTCTTTACCCCACGTGCCCTCAGACCATTGGCCAGTTGGCATACCGCATCTGACAGTTGTTGGTAGGTGATATGAGCGTCATCGTGTGGATCATCACCTTCCCAAATAATGGCGGTTTGGTTTGCTCGATCAGATAGGTGCCGGTCGATACAGTTGGTGGTGACGTTGAGTTTGCCACCTTCGAACCAGCTCACATCACCGGCTTCAAAGTTTGCACGGGAAACGGTGTGCCACTTAGTTTCCCATTCTAGGAATTTGTCAGCTTGCTCTGCCCAGAAAGCGTCAGGGTCTTCTACTGAACGGGCGTACATGGCGTTGTATTGATCGTTATTGATGAAGGCGCGATCTGCCATCGCTTCTGTGACAGGGAAAACCTGGCTCATATGTGTGCCTCTATTGTTCAAATCAGTTAATGATGTGAGTAGACCCAGCTAAGGTCTAGAGCAGTCTACAGACTACGCTTGGTGCCTTTCGCATGCTGGATTAAACCGCGAGTTGAGGAGTCTTGGCAATCCAAAGCATCTTTGCTATCAAAAGTATCTTTGTTATCAGAGGTTTCATGCCCAGCAAGTTGCTGATAAATAGAGACTGCTAAATCTTTACCAAGCTCCACACCCCATTGGTCAAAAGAGTTTATGTCCCAAATAGCGCCTTGGCAAAAGACTTTGTGCTCGTAGATTGCCAGCAAACCGCCTAGTTGGCGTGGTGCTAACTCTTCAAGCAAGATGGTTGTGGTTGAATGGTTGCCAGGTACGTTTCGATGGGGCTCGTCTTTGGGCGCGTCAAACCCAAGCGCCATACTTTGGCTTTGCGCAAATGCGTTAGCCAGTAACCAATTGTGGTGCTCGGGCATACCTCGATCATCTTTGTTGACTACGATGAAATCAGCTGCGTAAGAACGCGTACCTTGGTGAAGTAATTGATGATAAGCGTGCTGCCCGTTGCTGCCTGTGCCCCCCCATAGTACGCCCATGGTGTGGTTGTCTACAGCCTCTCCGGCGCGATTCACAGATTTACCGTTGCTTTCCATTTCGAGTTGCTGCAGATAGTCGGGTAATAGTGAAAGGCGTTCATCGTAAGCCAGTACCGCCAAACTCGTGCAGCCAAGGAAGTTATT
>JAADHW010000393.1 GCA_013151695.1 Gammaproteobacteria bacterium | reverse complement strand
TTGGTCATACTCGGGGCGTGCGGCGGGAACACAGAGCCACCCCCAGCCGCTACCAGCACGAATTTCGCCGACATACTTCGCACCGCGTTGGAAACCGCTAGCGAAGGGGATGTCATCGATATTCCTGCAGGGACCTTCGAATTTAAACGTAGCCTGACCCTCAATACAGACGGCGTAACCATGTCACGCCGATCTCCTACCGAATAGTTGGTGATCAAATCATCCTTGAGGTGCACCAGCTGGTCAAAAATATGGCCGGTGAAACGCTCTCGGACAGCGTGGTGTATCACGCCTACAATTTCGTGGATGGTAAAATTACGAAGATGGATATTAGCCAAAATGTTCCTGAAGTTGGTGCGTCCGCAGTCGCTACCTCAGCGTAGCTGAATGGCTGATTGAGTTGGATTAATTGAGTGAGGCCATACGAGTGAACAAACAACTAATAAGTGGCACGGAAGGATACGCCGACGAAGCGCCGCTGCTATTTGAGAGATAGGAGAAAATCGAGTTCTCGAAAGCTCACGGTCCGGTGCTACATCTCTTTCCAACCAAGCCCTCTGACATTGTGGACATTGGCGCTGGTACAGGACGTGACGCCGCACACATGGCATTGCAAGGCCATTCCGTGCTTGCTGTTGAACCTACGAGCGAGTTGCGAGAACCTGCAGCATTGATGCGCCCCTCGCAGAACCTTGATTGGTTAAACGACAGCCTGCCTAACCTGTCCGAGCTTTTGAAGCGGGGTAAAACTTATGACGTGGTAATGCTCAATGCTGTTTGGATGCATCTAGATGAACGTCAGCGCAACGTTGGTATGCGTAATATCGCAATGCTTACGCATTTAGGTTCGCGAGTATTCATGTCTCTTCGCCATGGACTCGTACCGAAAGGGCGGCGTATGTTCGAAGTATCTGGTGACGAAACGGTGAGGCTTGCGGAACAGCATGGATTCGATTCACTCGTCAACGCTCGTAGCGCGTCTATTCAAAATGAGAACAAAGCAGCAGGGGTCTCTTGGACCCATGTAGTACTAGAACGTACCAAGTCATGACGGCATTTCCCAATCGCTACAATCAAAAAAATAACCTTGTCGGGATGGTCGAATTCTTTGCACCGCTCTAGAGAGGATAGGAAGCATTAAAGTGCTTTTCGAGAGATTGCCCATGTACTGGAATTGGTAAAGTGCCCTGAGGAGACATACGGCCAAAGATATATGGAGTGAAAAAAATAAGCAGCTTGAGATTCCTGCGAGCAAATCGACGTGCAGATATCCAATTCCGCATGTGCTCAACGAGTATCACAGGTAATCGACAATGACGGTGTATAGGAGAAATATGTGGTCCAAAATCAAATCTATCTTTTGTAAATCGTCAGATGGGGTTGCCAGCGAAGTAAACTATATTTCAAGTGACCGAATTTGGGATAACCGTGATCCTTCAAAAATCTATGTAGTAATTGCTATGGAGTCTGGGCACGGCTTCACTCCGATAATGGGGGGCGATAGTGACTATTTGCAGCTTAACGCGGGCCAGGAACTGAGTTTCAAATATTTGGAGGATGCGCAAATATACTGTACCTCTGAGATGGGCATGATGCGCAACAACACGCCTGGACATGATGAAGACGGTGGTAAAACACCGTTAGCGATTAACTTCCTGAAAAACCGAAAAAATCTGGCTAGCTGTTCTTGGAATGAGCTTAAGGTTAAGAAAGATCGGTTGTACGACATCGATAATATTCGGCAAGTGCATCAAAATAAAGAGGTAATGGCAGAGGCAATAAAGGCCACTTGGGGAAGTTGAAACGCATGCAACCGGGGTAAGCAGACGGTCAGTTGCTGAAATCGTAAGCCCGCTTCCAACCCTATCCAGCCTTTAAGGGCGATACATCGTTTAATCGAACTACAACGAGGAGGAGTACTTCAGTCCAAACTCAGCCAAACGGGAGGTCAGGTGATCCAAAAATTGAATCGAGGATTGACTGTCGGGGCAAGATATTGCTCGAGCAGGTTTCAAAAAGGCCGCGCATTTCCAGTGAGTCGCGAAACCAGATACTGTCAGAAGATCGTCTCTAGCTGCCCCTTCACCCCAAAAATCCTGTCTTGAGGTACTTAAAGTTACGAAAACCATTTTTCAAATACAACCTATACCCGTATTGTCTAGCCTTATCACCAATCAGCGGGAATCGCTGCGGGATATCGACCATGTCCATGGAGGATCAACTGTTTAGTGCTTGCGAAGATGGCAATACACAAGAACTTGAAAAAGTTCTAAAGAAAAGAAAATTCCTTGTCTTCTATGCAGTAGGAGTTAATTGCAAAAATCCTGATGGAAATACACCTCTTTTTATCGCCACTAAGTATGGGCAGCTGGAAGCCATGCGACTCTTGCTACATCACAGCGCTGACGTGAACCTCAGAAACCAGCTGGATATGACACCCTTAATGTTAGCTGCGGCAATGGGCCGATCTGACATCGTGTCGTTGCTACTCCGCAATGACATTAGTCTTGTCACGGGGGTGAATCCGAACTTGAAAATGACGAGCGGTTCAACAGCGCTCTATTTAGCAGCGGAAAAGGGCGATGAAGAAATTGTAAACATGCTGATTGAACGTGAAGCAGAAATCGATGCTCCAATCGAAGATGGGTCAACAGCTCTCTATATCGCAGCTCAAAACGGATTTGATCAAATCGTCAAAGTTTTGTTAACAGCGGGAGCCAACATTGACGTAAAACTCGTCGACAATGCGACACCAATATTTAGTGCTGCTTATCGAGGCCATGCAAAAGTCGTGGAGGTACTGGTTGCGCAGGGAGCTGCAACAGATATCGTTTTGACTAATGGTCACACCATATTTGATGTGGCCAGCACTGGTGAAATTAGAGACATCGTGAGGCAGATCCCACCTGAAAGCGACACAGTCGACGAGGAGCGTGATCCTGGTCTTGTAGGGGATTCTGGCGTGTTTGTCGATTCTAGAGATGACAACCAATATCGATGGGTAAGAATCGGCGACAAAATGTGGATGGCTGACAATTTGCGCTATCAAGCTGAACAATATTGTTGGCCTTCGGAAGACATTGAAGATACGGGGTACTTTTATGGCCGCCCAGTAATACCAGAGGCGTGCCCCGAAGGCTGGCGAGCGCCTGAAAAATCTGATTTCGAAGAGTTAATCGATCATTTCGGTGGTGAAGATGATGCTTATGGACATCTGAATCATGGTGGTGATTCTGGTTTTGACGCTCCCGGTGCTGGGCGGCGTTATGATGATGGCAAAATTTCCAATAGCGGTACGGCTTATTTTTGGGCGCTGCATTTGGATCTCGATGGTCTGGCCTGGTTTCTCAAGTTAACCGACTACGACGAACAAGCTGTTGTAAGCGAAACTTGGGACGAAAGCTTAAAGATTAATATGGGTGCTTCGTTGCGTTGTATAAAGCAATAGAGCGCTTGATTGATTGAAGATGAAAAATGACCCCTACTAAATCAACTATTTGAAAACGACTAGGATAGAAGCTCGTAAGTTGGTGCGCTCTGCGGCTGTTAGCTGTGTCTCGCAGGACCGTATATGGACTCCTCCTCTTTGCAAGCACTCTGATGATGACAGACATGGAGGATAGGAAGCATTAAAGTGCTTTTCGAGAGATTGCCCATGTACTGGAATTGAGGCGATTTGCGGTACTCGAGTGGATTGTTTGCTGGAACCGGGGCAATGGGGCGGAATCATAAGCAGTGTCTGGTTGAAGTCCGGTGAGATGGGAGGCCGATCTCGCAGGTTGATTTCGAATGATTCAGAGGGTCACCTCGTCGCCGGTTACATCGCGTCGAATTGAATCTTAGAAGTAATGGGTCCGCTGACTCTTGCAGGTGGTTTGCCGGGCGGTGCCTGTTGCTGATGGACGTGATCGAGAATTTTTCTGATGACGTCAGGGGTGGTGACAGCTGCGATGACGCGCAACCTACCCCCGCACTTGGGACAGTGCTCAATATCCAGTTTGAATACCCGCTTCAACCGCTCGGCGCAGGAAAGCGGTGCAAGTGGTGGGTCGTTTTCTACAGCGGGTTGCGATTCAGCGTGTGCCGTGTGCTTGCGTTTCTTCTTTGCCTGCCGGTTGGGCGTGGGCACCACGAGCTTTCTGTACTTGGCGTTTGGTGCGAGTACGCCGTGGTAGCCGGTGGTCAATCGGTCAAGGGCGAGCGGCAGTCGGGTGATGTACCGGCAGAGCCGTTCCAGACGATCCCGTTGGTGGGGTTGGCAGGAAACTGATGCATTTAGCGAGAAGCCGTCCCGGTTGACGGGCACTGAGGCTGACGCCGTGATTCCGGGTATGCACCTCACTGACGGCATGCCGCCGCGTATTGCCTATGTGGGTCCATTGGGGCGAGAACGGACCTTGAAATTGGACATTGCAATTGACGAGCTGGTGCTCAATACCAGAGAGCAAGGATTGCTACGACGATGGCCCGACCTACCGAGTGAGGCCGCGGAGGTTAGGGCGAAGCCCAGCGATGTAACGGCACGGTCAAACCGGCGGCAAGAGTGTCTTGCTCTTGAGCCAGTTCGACATAACCGTCTTTGTGTATGGTGGGGGCTTACCGCGCACTAAAGCCACTTGTCAGCATCTTGCTGACCAATAATTGCCATGATTTCGACGGTATCCCCGTCGATTTGATAATAGATACTGT
>JAADHW010000086.1 GCA_013151695.1 Gammaproteobacteria bacterium | reverse complement strand
GATTGAGCTACACGCGAGACCGGCGACGGCTTCAGAGAAAGTGCGCACGCTATATAGTTTGCCAACAACCTTCCTTTGTTCTTCTTCACTTTGGCCTAGCGCAGTTTCGGTGTCGTACAGCAGCGCAAGATCGGCACCTGACACCAATGAGAAACCAATACCGAGAAAAATTTCAAACAATGCCAGCGTCCAAAAGCCGTCGGCAATGAGCAAGAACGTATGGCCGATGGCCGTCACCACGCTACCTATGACGAGAATACTCTTACGGCCCAGCAAATCTGCCAGATAGCCTGAGGGCACCTCGGTGATCAAAACCACAAGACCAAAAATCGCCTGCAGGCTGAATACCTCCTGCATGGTGAGTCCCTTACTCTGAAAGAACGGCACGGCCACAGGCATGATCACCAGGAAAACCTGGAAAAATCCGACCAACAATGTGCGATACACATTCCGGCTCAGTCGTTCCTGATATGTCATCACCCTTCCTCTTACAAACCAGACAAATACAAAATTAGGTCGCCCAAAACGAAAAAACCCCGAAGGCTTGTGGCTCTTCGGGGTTTCGATTCGATCGATGTGTGTCGAATACTAACCGTCAGAGCCTCCACTTGGGTGTGCGACGAAATCTTTGCCTGATTCCATCACTGCTATAAACGATGAAATCTGCATACACACCACGCCACGCAGGCAAATGGCTTGCGCGTTGGTGGGATAAGTTGTGGTGTAATTACGATTCATAGCTTTCAATTTATAATTGCAGTGAGTGCTCTCTGTCTTAATTTTAGGTTGAATTTTACGTTTTTGTACTCAGGTATAGAGTTTCTAAAACTACTCTAACGAGTTCTAATAACAGGGCCGGCATACTGCGCCGGAGCGGTTCTGTTGTCAACAGATTCGTCGAATATTTTGAGAAGCAGGTCTAATAATTTGGGCTTGGGACGAAAGCTCCGCGGCAAACCTAAACCTTCAATAACAGCAGTGGCTTAAATTCCTAACAGACGTTTATTCATTTCAACATCACTCCCGTTAGCTGCGAAGTCATCAAAAGCCTTGTCTGTCACCCTAATCATATGTGCTTTGATAAACTCAGCCCCTTCGCGCGCACCATCGAGCTGATCTTTCAGACAACACTCCCACTCAAGTACCGCCCAACCGTCGAAGTCATATTCTGCCAGTTTGGAAAATATCGATTTAAAATCAATTTGACCGTCGCCCAAAGACCTGAACCGCCCTGGGCGCTTTAGCCAATCTTGGTACCCGCCATAAACACCCGAGCGGCCTGACGGATTAAACTCGGCATCTTTGACATGAAACATCTTGATGCGTTGATGATAGATATCGATGAAACTCAAATAGTCGAGTTGTTGTAAAATGAAGTGGCTCGGGTCATATAGAATATTGGCCCGGGGATGATCATCGACGCACTCTAAGAAGCGCTCAAATGTCACGCCATCATGCAGATCCTCACCAGGGTGAATTTCATAACATACGTTCACACCTGCCTCTTCATGGGCATCGAGAATAGGTCGCCAGCGCTTGGCCAATTCCTTAAACCCTTCTTCCACCAGACCGGTGCTGCGTTGTGGCCATGGGTACATCATCGGCCACAAAAGGCTACCTGAAAACGACACTTGATCGGTTAAACCAAGGTTTGCACTCGCTTTCGCAGCTAAGGTTACCTGTTCAATCGCCCATTGTGTTCTTGCTTTGGGATTGCCTCTCACGGCTTCGCTAGCAAAACCGTCGAATAGCTCATCGTAGGCGGGGTGCACTGCGACCAACTGGCCCTCTAAATGGGTAGACAGCTCAGTAATTTCAACCCCGTACTCACCGACACGACCTTTTAGATCATCACAGTAAGTCTTACTTTCTGCGGCTTGCGCAACGTCAATAAACGCAGCATGACCAATGGGTACTTGAATACCAATGAAACCCAGACTTGCGGCCCATTCGGCCATGGCTTCTATGCGATTGAAGGGCGCATCATCCGCCATATATTGAGCCAGATAAATTGCCGGACCCTTAACAGTTTTCATTGTGTTACTTCCTTCTCTAGGTTCTCAAGGGTTACCCACACCGCGCCTTGCTGCGAACTTGCAACCACTTGTTCAATAAACTGCAGCCCACGCACACCATCATTGATGGTTGGGTAGTCTCCGCCTCCCGCCCCCAGTAGATCGAGGCAAAATTGTCGATAAATTTGGGCAAACGCTTCGAGATACCCTTCAGGATGCCCCGCAGGGATCCTGCTTGCATTTTGAGCAGCATCACTGATTCCAGGCCCGCCAGTGCGTCGCACCTCATAGGGTTTATCTAACCATCGAACCAACAAACTGTTGGCTTGTGTTTGGCACCACTCAAGTCCTCCGCGTTCACCATAAACTTGCAGCTTGAGATCATTTTCCTTACCCGCCGCAATTTGCGATGCACTAATTACACCTCGGGCGCCACCACAAAACCGCAACAAGACGTTGCCATCGTCGTCTAATTTTCGGCCCTCAACAAATGTTGACAAATCTGCACACAAAGATTCGATAGGTAGTTCTGTCACGTATCGAATCAGGTTGTCCGCGTGACTACCTATATCACCGAAACATCCTGCCAAACCAGCTTTGTCTGGGTCTGTGCGCCAACCAGCCTGTTTGTTATCTGTCATATCTGTGGCTAACCAACCTTGCAAATATTCACAACTGACTCGACGCACTCGACCAATAGCCCCGCTGCGCACCAATTCCCGTGCCTCCTTGATCATCGGATAGCCGGTGTAATTGTGTGTGAGAGCGAATTTAGCCTGCTCAGCCCCGACTATTTTTTGAAGATCTAAGGCTTGCTGCAAGCTTAGTGTCACCGGCTTATCACATACCACATGTAAACCTGCATGTAAGGCGGCTTGAGCAATTTCGAAGTGCGTATGATTCGGTGTAGCTATAACCACAAACTGCATGCCGTCGGCACGGGCGGCTTCAGCAACAAACATGTCCAGGTAATTTGCGTAACAGCGTTCGATGGGAAGATGGTATATCTGTTGACCAGAGCGAGTAGATTTTGCAGCGTCGGCTGAAAAAGCACCACAAACAAGCTGCGCTAAGCCATCAAGCTCCGCTGCCATGCGATGCACCTGCCCAATGAACGCTCCCTCTCCACCGCCTACCATTCCAAAACGTAGCTTACGCATGACTTGCCCGCCCATTCCTCACCTCATCAATAAACGTTAGGATAACGTAACGGGAGGACTATATGAGTACAAACACGCCACCAATCTCAGTTCAACTTTATAGTTTGAGAGAAGAGTCTAAGGCTGATTTTGACGGCGTCTTGTCAAAGCTCGCCATGATTGGCTACGCAGGGGTCGAACCATTTAACCTGTTCGGCAAGAGCCCACGCGGGTTTCGCAACCAGGTAGAAAGCCTCGGTATGAAAGTCAGCTCGAGCCACTTTCCTTGGGTCAATCGTAGCGACGATATCAACCAGGTTGGCGACGTAATCAAAGAACTAGGCTTAAGTCGTGCGCCAGGCGGGTTTGCACCCGATGATTTTAAAGACATGGACGCGGTAAAACGTACCATCGACTTAACCCAAGACATGGTCAAACAACTAAAACCGCTCGGACTAACTCTGTTTCTTCACAACCACTATTGGGAATTCGCAGATATTGACGGTCGAACTGCCTATCACTATCTACAAGACGCAGTACCAGAAGTTGAATTTGAGATTGATACTTACTGGGCGGCTAACTTTGGTCACAATGATCCCGCTGCAGAGATTCGACGCGTGCGCAGCCGCACGCCGCTCATTCACGTCAAAGATGGACCCCTAGAAAAGGGGCTAAGCCACGTCGCTGTTGGTTTTGGCAAAATGGACATCCCCGCGTTGTTTAAAGCAGTGGACCCAGAAGTGTTAGAATGGGCGGTGGTAGAGCTCGATCAATGCGATACGGAGATGATCGTTGCCATCGCACAAAGCTATAAATATCTTACACAAAACAACCTGGCGAAAGGCAATGTCTAATATTCTCTACGATTTCGGGGTGGGTCGATCAGACCCCAGCACTTTTCCCACGAAAGCTTTACAGGCTGCGGCTGTCAAAGTGATAGCCGAGCAAGCCGAAGAATTAACCATGTACCCAGGGGGATTAGGTCATGCAGGCCTGCGCGAAGCCATGGCAAAACGAGAGGGTGACCGCGAAGGGGTAAACATAAATCCAGATCACTTAATCATTACTAACGGGTCAATGCAGGCGGTGACTTTAACAGCAGAAGCCCTGCAAGAAGACAAAGGCGACACGGTACTGGTCGAAGAATTTTCCTACCCTGGCACTTTAGGCGCCTATCGCAGCCTGAATCTCGAGATGATCGGTATCAAGCTCGATGAGGGCGGCATGCGTATCGACCACATGGAAGAGCAGCTAGAGCGGCTTGAACAACAAGGTCGACGACCAAAATTCATCTACGCCATTAGCACTTACCAGAACCCGACAGGTTTTGTAATGCCGAAGTCTCGTCGTCAAGAAATGATTGATTTGGCTGCGAAATACCAAGTGCCTATTGTCGAAGACAACTGTTACGCCGACGTGCACTATGAAGGAGGCGTTGAACCCGCATTGTTTGCCTTAGATGATCGTCCCGAGCATATCTATATCGGTTCGCTATCGAAAATTTTGGCGCCAGGTTTAAGATTGGGATATATCTACGCACGACCACCGATGCTAGAGAAAATCTTAGCTCGCCGCCACGAT
>JAADHW010000145.1 GCA_013151695.1 Gammaproteobacteria bacterium | reverse complement strand
ATATAAGTAGGCCCTGGTGTGCAAACAGGGTGGCTAGTTTCGGTGGCCATGCGTAACGCTCATAACTGGCGACACGCTGTGCCGTGAGCACGGCTGGTACATTGACGTTAAATTGGTGAGGTGGCTTGTACTGACAGGCATGGAAACAGGCGGTACAGTTATGACAAAGGTTGGCAAGGTAGTCTAGCGATTGAAGATCAAATTCTCGCCGCGTAGTGATGGCAGGGAAAACTGCGCAGAACCCTTCGCAATAGCGGCAGGCATTGCAAATAGTCATTACTCTATCTGCTTCTGCGGTGATGTCTTGGACACTTAGGTGCTGTGACATGTGGCCTGATACCCTGCAATTCTGCCAAATACTCCACCGATGGTCATTCCCGTGCCTGCGCAATAGCCTTGACCTAGAATATTTCCTGCCATTATTTCTCCGGCGGCGAACAAATTGCGAGCGTGCTTGTCATCCGCAAACATCACACGAGCCAGATGATCAACAGCTACCCCCAGGTAGGTAAAAGTAATGCCGGGTTTGAGCGGATACGCCATAAAGGGAGGCTGGTCTATCTTCAGTGCCCAGTGGCTTTTGTTCGGCGATAAACCTTGCGTAGAGCAGTCATCGAGGATGGTGGGATCATAGGTACCCGAGGTTACCGCCTGATTAAACTCATCGATAGTGTGCTGAAGCTGGTGTTCTGGGAGGTTTGTTTGTTGCGCTAATTCGCCGAGAGTATCCGCCCTTAGGGGCGGATATATAGACGGCATGAATTTGTTGGCTACTTTTGAGTCAATGATGGCATACGCAATCTGGTCGGTTTGTGCTGCGACTAAGCGGCCCCATATCGCATAACGTTTGGGCCAAAAATCTTCGCCTTCATCGTAAAAACGCTGGGCTTGACGATTGACCACCACGCTGAAACAAACGCAGTCTAGGCGAGTAACAATACCGCCATCGAACTTTGGCGCGCGTGCGTCTATCGCTACCGCGTGACACTGTTTAGGATCACCCACCGCTTGGGCACCTTGGTCTAACAAGTTCTTAAGTACCTGTCCTTGGTTGTAAGGTGTGCCGCGTATCAGAAAGTTGTCTGCAGCGGGGCCCCATATCTGGCGCATCCAGTCGCCATTGGCTTGAAAGCCTCCGCAAGCTGCGACAACGGCACCAGGATGTAATTCGAAACTCTTGTTGTTGTGGCTTCCTAAGAGTGTTTGGCAGGCATGGTCATCTACAGCGAGATGCGTAACTTCTGTGTCGTAGAAAATGTCTATACCCAGTGATTCCGCACGTAAGTAAAGGATGTTTAACAACGCACAGCCACCGCCCAAGAAAAATGCGTTGGTGCGATCTAAATTCAGTGTCCCACTTAGACTGGGCTGAAAATCGACACCTTGCTCCACCAACCATTGCATTAGTTCTTCGCTTTGGTCGACGACAAGTCGAGCAAGGGTTTTGTTAGTGTTACCCGCAGTGACTTGCATTATATCGTGAAAATATTCGTCACCAGTGTACGCACCGGTCATTGTAGCGGTAGATTCAATATGTTTGGCGCGTAAATTTCTAGTGTGGCGTGTATTACCTCCACGCATGTATTTTGGCGCTTTTTCTAACACGACAACATGTGCGCCTTGTTGCCTAGCAGTAAGTGCTGCGCACATACCGGCATGCCCACCGCCGATGACAACCACATCTGCTTGGATTGGTGGGTGATTTAAGGGGGATGTCTTAGTCGCCTGTTTCGCCTGGAAGCGCAAAGGCAATGATGTAGTCCCCGGGTGGGCTGCCGCCACTCCAATGACCACCGGCAGCAACCACAACATATTGTTTGCCCGATTGGTTGACCTGATATGTCATAGGTATGGCATTAGCTGCGGTAGGTAATTCCGCTTTCCACAGCACTTCGCCATTTTTGAGATCAAATGCGCGCAGCGCGTGTTCGTTTGAAATGCCAGAGAATACTAATCCGGCTCCGGTTATCATGGGTCCGGCGAAACCAGGTATACCTTTGATCCACCAAAAAGGGAAGGGAGCCATGTTTCGAGTGGTACCCATGGGGACACTCCATAAGAGCTTTCCCGCCTCTAAATCAATTGCGTCTAACGTACCCCAGGGTGGTTCTGTGCAGGGTATACCCAGGGGAGACGTGACAAATCCGGTATCCACACAGTATGGTGTGCCCGCTTGTTGTTGTCCGCTGTCGTTACAGTCTTTACGGGGGATGAGCCTGGTGGATCCAGCAGCTCGGACGGTGTAGACCACCATAATTTTAGAATCTGGGTGGATGGCTGGAGACCCCCAATTGTTACCTCCGCCATTGCTCGGGTAGTTGAGTGAGCCTTGAATAGAAGGTGGCGTATACCAGCCGTCATTCTGTAATTGTGCAAAATTGTCACGGCAGGCCCCTTCATCCCAGAAGGTAAGTCCCCACGCGTCTTGCGGCGTCAATGGAGGGTTAAGTAAGTGCGGAATGTGAGTGGGGAAGGGTTGCGTAGGCGATAGGGTTTCTTCTGGTACACCGTTTTGTGGCACTGGGCGTTCTTCTATTGGCCACAATGGTTTGCCAGTATCGCGATGCAATGCAAAAGTGAGCCCCATCTTGGTGACTTGTACAATCGCCGGTACCGTTTGACCGTCCACGGTCAGATCGATGAGTGTTGGTTGAGCAGGCGTATCATAATCCCACACATCGTGGTGCACCATTTGATGATGCCAGACAACTTCTCCAGAGCTGCCTTTAAGGGCAACCACCGAGCTGGAGTAAAAGTCGAGATCGCCACGGTGTCCGCCATAGTAATCTGGAGAGGTATTTCCGGTGGGCACGTAAACCATGTCTCGCTCATTATCTGCAGCGATAATTGACCAGACATTTGTAGTGCCATTGAGGAAAGTACCGTCTTGGTTTTCTTCTGCAGAGCCAGGCTTCACCGGATTCCATGCCCATTGAAACTCGCCTGTACGAATGTGATAGGCCCGTACCACGCCGCTGGGGACATCGACGCGTTGGTTGTCTAAGACCATGGCGCCGGTAATGACTCGATCACCTAAAATTGCAGGCGGGGAGGTGATGGAGTATTCCGCTGGAGCGTGGACGGACAATCCGTGGGTCACATCCACTTCACCGTCGATGCCAAAGTCGGTGCATTTTTTTCCAGTGGTAGCATCTAAGGCAATCAAGCGGGCATCGAGTGTGCCAATAATTATTCTTTGTTCACAGAATCCACTTTCGCCTGAAAACCAATAGCTGACGCCTCTGCAATTTGGAAGTATGTCCGCAAGGTGATCAACTTTCGGGTCGAAAGACCAAATCTCTTCGCCAGTTACAGCGTTCAGCGCAAATGTTTTATTAAAGGGAGAACAGTAGTACAGCCGATCTTTCACCATGATCGGGGTAACTTGTAACGAACTTTGGCTGATGTACTCGCCGGGCTTGGTGTTAGCTTGGCGTACATCGCCAGAACGGTGTTGCCAGGCGACTTCCAAATGATGCACGTTGTCTGTGGTGATTTGGTTCGCAACACTGAAGTGAGTGCCACCTGGGGTCGCGCCATAGGCTGGCCAGTCGGCCACCTTTCCAGCGGGAATTTCCGTCAAAGGTGGCTGCTGGGAACACGAGACTACAAATAAGATGCCGACTGCAAACCCTACCCAATGCATTTATCTACGTCTCCTAGTTAAGACTCTATGCTACCTGGGCCTGGGGGTAGGTTCTACTGTCTCTTGAACACTGTCTCTTAAACATACAAAACCTTGGCTTATAGCCAGCAGACCATCTTGTGTGGTGACTTGGTAAGACACGGTGTTTGCGCTTACCGCCATATGAATTTTTATTGTTGATGGCATCAGTACCATGGCAGAAAATCTGCCGCCTAGTCGTACCACCTTGGTCGGGTCACCGTCTGCAACGTTATCAACAATATGACTGATCGCTAAGGCCAGAGTAGCCGTACCGTGTAGGATGATATCGGGCAGTCCTGCTTGCAGGGCAAATTTGCGGTCGGTGTGAATGGGGTTCCAAATACGCGCGCACTCGGTATAGGTATGGGCGGAGCCAGCCGGGATAAATATGTCACTAGCTTGCTCGGCGGTTGGATCTGTAAACGTTGGTAGTTCAGGGGTAGGCTCCATCACGCAATCGTCTCCATACACATCTACATTTCGATAGATCCCTAGCTGATAAGTTTGCGCGACTAACAAGCCTTTCTCGTCGCGGGTGTCCAAGCGCAGAGTGTAAGAAGCACCCGGTTTAATTTTTCTGATTTCGATCATATAGGCCTGTGTGGTTAGAACCTCGCCGGCCTGTATGGGTCGAAATATGTGTAAGTCGTGTGCGGCATGAACGCCACGGGCCGACTCTTCTGCAGTCAGCAATTGTGAGCCGGGCAGCGTTCGGGTATCGAGGATAACAGGCCATTCAAGACAAACAGGAAAGACTGGGTGACCAATGATCTGATGATGATGTGTATCCATATACGCTGGGTTCAAATCGTTGAGTCCGGCAGCGTAGGCCATAAGCCACCGACTATCGGCGTGATGTGTTATTGGCGCAGTGCAGGCGCCAATCAATTGTGTGCTAAGCGGCATGGTTTTCTTTTCAATAGAATTTGGTACACATTGTACGCAAAAAGAACTCGATGCGACGACTCACCTTGTGTGCTGGGATCGCAAGTGGCACTCTGAGTTGTATCTATGAAAAGGGTTTAGGCGCGATGCAAGTAAAACCTATGGCGGCTCCATTGGGAGCGGTGGTTTCAGGTGTGGATGTTCGATCAACGGATGCTGGTCGTTGGCAAGAGTACAACACATTGTTATGTGAACATCATGTCCTGGTGTTCCCGGACCAGCAACTCAGCAATGATGATCACATAGCCTTTGCCTCGTTATGGGGGGGGCTGATTCCATTTCCCTACGGTGGTTTGCCGGGGTATCCAAACATCATAGCGTTGAAAAACAAAGGTAAGCGCAAAGATGTCAATCAGCACTGGCATTCGGATATGACTTATAACGCACAGCCACCAAAACTGACCATGCTGTATGCGCTAGAAGCGCCGAGCATTGGTGGTGAAACGGCTTTTGCCAATCAACATATGGCCTATGAAGAATTATCAGATGGGATGAAACAAGTGGTAGATTCTCTGCAAGCCCATCACAGTGCGCAGGCTCTTGCTCGTCTATATGGAGAAGACGAAGCCAAGGCTTCGCGTGCGTTGCATCCGGTAGTACGGCGTCACGACGAATCTGACTCTAAGGCTCTATACGTGTGCCAAGCGTTCACCCGGCGTTTTGAAGGCTGGACCCGTGAAGAGAGCAAGTGGTTGTTGGAGTACCTGTACAAACATTGCGTTCGCGAAGAATTTCAAGCACGACATCAGTGGAGGGTTGGTGACTTAGTCATGTGGGACAATCGCAGCGTATTACATTATGCAGTACATGATCACGGCGATGATCCACGACTGATTCACCGCTGCCAAGTGGAAGGCGTGCAACCTAGTCAGAGGTTCCCCTAGATAAGATTAATAGGCTATGAGGTGGTCATGAGACCACTACACCTCCATCGCAGGTAATGACATCACCTACCGTGAAGCCGCTGGCTTGTGAGCTTAAGAATATAGCCAGGCCGGCGATATCCTCTGCTTTGCCTACCCGGCCTCGCGGATTGCTTTTGCCAAGTTTATCCCAATCTGTATTTTCAGTATCACCGCCACCTCCAACTCCTGTGCTCAGCATCCAGGTGGGAAATGGTCCTGGGGCAATGCCATTGACGATGATATTTCTCTTGATCAAATGCGCCGCTAATACTCGAGTGAGATGATGAATGGCTGCCTTCGATGGGCCATATGAAAAATTATCAAATACTGGTGTTTTAATGCCGTCGATGGATCCAACGTTGACGATTCGCGCAGGCTCGTCAAAACTAGCCGCCTTTTCTAGCAAGGGGAGCATTTTTTGCGTTAGAAAAAATGGCCCCTTCACGTTTGTGTTCATGACTTTGTCCCAACCCACTTCGGGGAACTCTTCAATGGGCGCACCCCATGCCACACCGGCGTTATTGATGAGAACGTCCAAGCTGTCTTCGAGCTGGCAAAACTGATCTGTGAACGCTTGAATGCCGTCAAGGTTAGACAGGTCTGCTGGGATGGATATGCATTCGCTGCCGTAGTGTTCTTGAAGCCTTTGTGCAGTTGCGTTGCAGGCGTCGGCTTTGCGTGAGCTGATATAAACCTTAGCACCATTGGCTAGAAAGCCAGCTGCGATCATTTCACCAATGCCGCGTGAGCCACCGGTGACAACGACAATTTTATTCTTCACAGAAAATAGGTCTTTCATGATGTTCCTTCGCTTTGCTGAGCTGTTGCTTCTGTGGCGTTGATGGTGGTCGCGATGTGCGCAAGCATTTCTGTTCGTTTTGGACCGCGTTGTACACGAGCTTTGGCGTTGCGCTTTCTGCCGCGCAACATGTAG
>JAADHW010000226.1 GCA_013151695.1 Gammaproteobacteria bacterium | reverse complement strand
CTTTTCTCCATGAGAAAATTCATTGCCTGATTGTAAGTGTCCAAGCTCTTGTGGACCTCACCATCACCCATCTCAAAAACATCAATGCCATAGCCCGACAACGCCTGACATACCGCAGACCCATATAAATTATTGACCAACGAATTGGTGAACAAAGCGACTTGTTTGCCCTTAATATGCGGAGATAACAAGCCGGAGAACAGATCTGAATCACAAAGTATCTGGCTACCAATGTGAATAGGATAAGAACGATGGTCAAGTTTTACCGTTAAGGTTTGCACGTGTGGGTTCTCTTTGTTGTCGAGCAGACAAATGCTCTTATATGCGCGCTACAAAATGCCTTCATCCGTCAGCTTGCGTTCAATTTGGCGCACCAACGCTCTGGCACTTTGCTCGGTGGATACAAACCGATAATCAGCGATTTCTGCATACAATGGTCCACGTTCGCACATCAGTTTTGTTAACACATGCTCGCGGTCATCGCCAAGCAACAAAGGTCGTTTCTTGTCTTTGCGTGTGCGCGCGAGCAACTTTTTAATTGGGCAGTCTAAGTGTAATACGGTACCTCGAGCAGCCAACCTACGTCGATTGATTTGCCGTTTCACAACGCCACCCCCGGTGGCTATCACCACCCCTTGCAGTTGAGTGAGCTCATCTATTACCTGTTCTTCACGATCGCGAAAACCCGATTCACCCTCGACATCAAAAATCCAAGACACTTCCGCCCCTGCCCGAGCTTCAATTTCATGATCAGAATCATAGAATGGCATGTCGAGCGAATCAGCCAACATTCTTCCAACTGTACTTTTACCTACAGCCATGAGTCCAACTACAAAAATATTTTGACGTGTCATAAAAAACGGCGCCTTATGGGCGCCGTTTATTGTAATGGATGCGAAGCTCTGGCGCGACGCAATCCTAGCGGTGTAGCTTAACGATCAGAGATCGTGTCCGCAATGATCCGCGGGGTGATGAAAATCAGTAATTCTTGCTTGTCATCGCGCTCGGTGGTTCTCTTAAACAATCGGCCTACGTAAGGTAAGTCGCCCAGAAACGGGGTTTTGGTGGTAGAAATATTCTTATCCGTTTGGAAGATACCACCCAACACAACAGTCGAACCATTGTCTACCAACACCTGGGTTTGAATCTCGTTGGTGTTGATCGATGGCACATTATTGAAGACTTGACCGACAGTATCCTGCTTAACATTAAGCTCCATGATGATGCGATCATCTGGGGTTATCTGGGGAGTGACCTCTAAGGACAACACCGCATCTTTGAATGAAGTGGAGGTTGCACCACTAGACGATGCTTCTTGATAAGGAATTTCCACACCCGACTCAATGATCGCTGTACTTTTATCTGCAGTAATGACCTTTGGACGCGCCACAACTTCAGCGTGACCATCTGTGGCCAATGCAGACAACTCCAAATCAACCAAGTAACCCGCCCGAATGATACCCAAGCCAATACTCGTAGCACCTGCTCCGGTCACGCCTAGATCCACCACCAGATCACCGGGAGCTGTGATAGTAACAGCGCCATTGGGACCGACATTGGTAAGCTCAGTCAAGGTTTGTTGTGAGCCACCGACACGTAGTCCTGTATTTCCTCGTTGTGAGATAGCGCCGCCACCCCATGTAATACCTAGCTGTTCAGAAAAGTTAGCATTGGCTGTCACAATCCGCGCTTCAATCAGCACCTGACGTACAGGAATATCCAGTTGCGCAATCACTCGACGAAACTCTTCCAGCCTATCTGCGGTGTCGGTGAGAATAATGGCGTTAGTGCGCTCATCCACAATGACACTGCCTCGATCAGACATGATGCTCTGGCCATTTGAGCCGCTACCGTTAAACAACTCAAACAATTCCGAGGCTGACGCATAACTGATTTGTATAAATTCTGTTCGCAATGGTGCGAGTTCAGAAATTTGTTTTTGGTTTTCTAATTCAAGTTTTTCACGAGCAGCAATTTCAGCAGCAGGTGCCACCAACAAAACATTACCCACTTGACGTTGATCCAAGCCCTTAGTCTTCAAGATCAACTCTAAGGCTTGATCCCAAGGTACATTTTTCAATCTCAGCGTAATGCGGCCACTGACGGTATCGCTTGCCACCAGGTTGAGATCTGTGAAGTCTGCAATCAACTGGAGTACTGAGCGAACTTCGATATCTTGGAAGTTCAAAGAAAGCTTCTCGCCTTTGAACTTGAATATATCGTCACGCTTTTCAATTTCTTCAGGTGTGAGCGGCGTGACGTCAATGGACATTGTATTGTCAGCCTGATAGGCGAGATAGTCATAGTTGCCTTCGGCAGCTATGGTAAATACCACATGATCACCTTCTTGTATGGCATCAACAATTTGCACTGGCGTTGCAAAATCTGTGACATCCAATCGACGACGCAGATTACTAGGAAGGTTTGTATTGCGTACTTCAACTCGAATCTTACCTGCTTCACCGGTCACATTTACCGGTGCCTTAGGATTACTCAGAGTCAAAATAATACGGCCTTCACCACCACTACCACGGCGAAAGTCTACATTTTCAACCACCGAGCTGCCGGTGTCGTAACGCTGGTCGTCTGCGCTAGCGAGGCTTGCAGTAGGTGCTGGCGCACCGCTCACATCACCTGCACCCACGAGTAAGAACAACGTGTTGCCTTCTACGCTGGTTTCGTAGCTCACCAGCTGGGTCAAATTTACAATTGCTCTGGTGCGATCTTTGGTACTGATCACTGACACGCGACGTGCATTGCCGATGCCAAGATTGTGGTGCTTTTCATCTAAGCCACTCATCACGCCGGGCAAATCAAGCACAATGCGTGCCGGTTGCTCAATGGTGTATCCCTTGGGCAAAGGCGGTTGTCCGTCAAAGGTCATCCGAATTTCAGTGCGATCACCGGGCAACGATGAAAAATCAATGGACTCCATGGTTACTGCGAGTGCATGACTGCTCGCAAGGCCGAAGATTCCCAGAGCTGCACCGCGGCTAGCCCATACCATTAGTTGTCTAAACATCTTTTTCATCCTTTATGCTCCACCTGCCAGCGATAGTGTTCGAAGGCGTTCCACCCAACCACCGGTTCCATCAGGAACAATTTCTATCAATTCGATTCCAGAATCCGTAACACCCTGGACTTTTCCGTGGTCACTACCCATGTAGTCGCCAGATTGGACTCGGTGTACACCACCCTCCACGTCTCGGACCAAGGCATATTGCGTCCTGCCCTGAGCCAGGGTACCCACCATGGCCAACTGGCCAACGGTGAATTGCTCTAAAAATTGCTTAACTCGATTTCGATTTGGCATGACCTGGCGGCCGCCCTCTCTATTTACCCGTTTGACCAACACTGGAGGTTCAAATGGATTGCGCTTATTACCAGCCTTATAAGAAAATGGCGGCACAGTCACAATTGCAGGCAGGGGGTCTATTCGACCTGGCGAGCGTGAATCGACTTCATCCATAAACACTTCTATATCTGAAAAGTCTGTGTTGGGACTACAACCCGCCATGGCCATCAGCAGCATTGCAAATGTTATGAAAACTCTTGGAGTGCTATGCATTAGCTTTTCTCCTCAAGATAACGATAGGTTTTTGCGGTTATTTGCATACGCAGCATCTGCGTATCGCGTTGTGGGGCAATTTGAAAATCATGCAAGGTCACTATTCGAGACAAATTGGCAACACTACTCACAAAGGCGCCAATCTTGTGGTAGTCACCTTCGACCACAATTTCAATCGGTAGCTCTACGTAGAATTCGGTATTTCGTTCTACCTGTAGATCAATACTTTGTATAGTTAGCTCATTGTCTAACGCGGTGCGGGTAATGTCATCGATGAGGCCAGGCACTTCTGTATCGCTGGGTAATTGGCGTAACAAGGCGCCAAACGCTTCCTCCATTTCTTTTTTCTGTTGTCGATACGCATCTAAATTTGCAGCCTTTTGCGCTTTGTTCTCATATTCCTTGCGTAGATCTACTTCTTCTCGCTCTACCACAACCAAGTTATCTTGCTTGTCTAACACATGCCAGTAATAGCCAACACCAATCACCAAGCAAAATGAAACAACCATCAACATCATTTTGACCACGCCAGGCCATGAACCAATGTTGTTTATGTCGAGATTGTTAAAATCGATCGACTTCAGTTGGTCTAGAGAATCTTGTAATGCCATTATAGATCCTCCTCTTTCTTTTGATTCGGATTAACCTGTACAAAGGTCAGATCAAACGTCGACGCCTGCTCTCCATAATCGGAATTTTCCGGATCTTCTTTAATCGTTTTGAGGTTTGGTTGAGCAAACCAATCTGAGCCATCCAAATTGCGCATCAAAGCCGAAATTCGATTGTTGGATTCGGCTACACCGGCAACAGTAAGATCGGTGCCTGTCATTCCCAGACTCTTATAGTGAACGCCTTTAGCCAGCGTTTGCACCATCTCGTCAAACACACGAACAATCACCGGCCTGTTGCCTTGTAGTTCTTGAATAACCCGCATGCGGGCTAACAAATCCTCTCGCTGTTCTTGTAGGTTGCTTATTTCTGCGATTCGCTCATCAAGTACTTTGATCTTTCGATCAAGGAAACTGTTCCGCCCTTCCTGACTAGTAATGGAGGTGTCAAAGTAATGACCAACCCCAAAAACCAATAACACAGCAATCAACAGAACTGCCCCAACTTGGACAAGAAATTCTTTCTGCCGCTGTTCCCGCTCCCATTCACGCCAAGGCAGTAATTCGCCATTACGAAAAACTCCTCATCGCCAAACCGCATGAGATCATCATAGCCGGCGCGTCATTAGACAGAGCGTCTGCATCAACTTTAGATGCCAATGACATGTTAACGAACGGATTTGCAATCAAAGTGGGCGTGCCCAACTTAGATTCAATCATATCGCCTAGCCCTTCAATCGAAGAAGTACCGCCGGCTAAAACTATATAATCGACATCATCGTATTGTGATGAAGAAAAGAAAAACTGGAGGGAACGTGTGACTTGTTGCAACACGGCTTCTTTAAAAGGTTGCAAAACCTCGTCTTCGTAGTCGTCGGGTAAGCCGCCTTGTTTTTTGGCCAAGCCAGCTTCTTCGAAAGATAAGCTATAGCGACGTTGGATTTCTTCAGTGAGTTGCTTTCCGCCAAACAGCTGTTCGCGCGTATATATGGCTTTGTCTTCAGCCAACACCGACAGCGTTGTCATGGTCGCACCTATATCTATGATTGCGACAACTAAGTCTTCAGGATTACTGCCAAGCTGAGGCTTGATCAGGTCGAATGCCCGTTTCATCGCATGGGCTTCGATATCAACAACCGCTGGCTTGATGCCACCTAGATCGAGTGCAGCCTCCCGCATCTCAACGTTCTCACGTCGACACGCAGCCAGCAGCACTTCTACTTGCTCCGGGTTACGTTCTGACAACCCCAGCACCTCAAAGTCAATGGCAACCTCATCTAACGGATAAGGTATGTATTGATCTGCTTCAACGGTAATCTGATTTTCCATCTCCTCGTCAGAGAGCTCAGCATCCATTTCAATTGTCTTGGTAATAACCGCAGAACCCGCCACTGCTACCGCAGCAACTTTAGTCGATGTTTTAGCCCGAGTGAGGACACGCTTAACAGCTTCGCCAACACCCTCTACATCGCTGATATTTTTTTCCACAACGGCATTAGGTGGAAGCGGTTCAACCGCGTATGATTCGACTCTGTATTTATCATTCGAATAGGACAGCTCTAGTAGTTTTACTGAGGTAGAACTAATATCCAATCCGAGGAGTATATTTGTCTTTTTTCCAAACAAAGCCACAGTAGATTTCCTTTGATGGCGCGGGCACTTACGTCCTATACATGCAGCGCAGCATTAAATAACAGTCTCGACCATAGAGCAATCGACCTCATACGTATTTTGCGTGAGCCCATACTCAAATGTTGCGATTTTTTGTCTGCCGTTTATGTGCCATATGCAGTTAGAATTTCCTTTTCATCTACAAGCCGTACAAGTTGACAGAATACCTGACACAAAACACCCGGAATGCAGTGAAGACTATTATGTGGCTGGGCCTCGCTGGTTTATGTGCCGCAGTCCTCAGTCTAGCCGGCATCTTCCTCTATTTGGACCCCCAAGTTCCCCGAGCTGAGAGCTACCGCAATGTACAGCTAGAAACCCCGCTGAGAATTTTAGCGCAAGACGGTGCGTTGTTGGCTGAATTCGGTGAACGGCGCCTCATCCCTGTAGAACTCAATCAAGTGCCCAAATACTTCATTCTTGGACTGCTAGATACTGAAGATAAGCGCTTTTACGAACACAACGGCATCGATTTTATTTCGCTCACCAACGACCTGTTGAGTTTGATTGACACACTTGTCACTGAGGGTGAACTCGGCCCCGGTGCCAGTACCATAACCATGCAACTCGCGCGCAACGTCTCATTCAGTCTGGAAAGGCGCTTTCTTCGCAAGTTCAAAGAAATGTTATTGGCTTTAAAAATAGAACAAGAGCTGAGCAAAGACGAAATACTTGAGCTCTACGTCAACTTAGTGCCATTTGGCAAACGTGCTTACGGCGTCGAAGCCGCGGCGCGCACATACTACGGCAAGACATTAAGTGAACTTACTTTACCGCAATTAGCGATGTTGGCAGGCATTCCCCAACGTCCTTCTGCCGGAAACCCCATCAACGGCCCAAAATGGGCTCTAGCGCGAAGAAACGTTGTGCTGTCTCGCATGCGCGCACAGGAATCTATCAGCGCGCAGCAATACGCAACGGCCATTGCAACACCACTAACAGCGCGTATTCACAGTCGCGAACTCGATGTGGCGAGTCCTTACGCAGCAGAATGGGTCCGACAGCAGACCATTACCCTGCTGCCAGACCTTTATACCGGTGGCTACGAAATTTACACCACCATAGATAGCCGCATGCAGGCACGCGCCAATGATGCTGTTCGAAAAGGCCTCATTACATATGATCGCCGACATGGTTATCGCGGCGCTGAGTCACAACTCCCAGATCAACTAGTGGAACAAATGATCGCAACTGCTATCGAGGTTTCTGTCAGAGATGATCTTGCTTCCGCAGCAGGCTCCAGCCTTGCAAGCCCGGTTTATGCGGCCAGCCTCAAACAGGAAATCGCGCTAAGCCTGGCATCAATGCCCACCTACGGAGGATTAGAACCCGCGGCGGTCTTGGCGGTATCTGATTCTGCTGCCTGGGTACAGCGACCAAGTTCCCAGGTCGTTTCGCTGAACATTGAGGACTCACGCTGGGCGCGATCCTTTATAGAAGTAGATCTAAGAGGTCCGTCAATAAAGACAATGCACGATGTATTGCAACTCGGCGATATCATAAGAATAGATCGCAAGGACGAGGCCTGGGTGCTCGCTCAAACACCGAAGATTGAAGGGGCGTTGGTTTCCATACAACCCAATACTGGCCGCGTTCTTGCGCTGGTGGGGGGGTACGATTTCTATCGAAATCAATACAACCATGCACTACAGGCTGCTCGTCAGCCTGGTTCCAGTTTCAAGCCCTTTGTCTACTCCGCCGCCATCGCATCCGGCATCACTCCCGCTGACATGTTTATGGACGCTCCACTGGTTTTTGATGACGAGAATCTTGAATCTCAGTACCGGCCTGACAATGACAACAAACGCTACGCTGGCCCAACGCGCTTGCGCAAAGGCCTGTACAGCTCTATAAACTTGGTATCTATGCGGGTACTTCTCAAAGTTGGTGCCGGTAACGTGCTAGATCATGTCTCGAAATTTGGCTTTAATACGAGAAACTTCCCACGTAATACTCAACTTGCCATTGGTGGTGGCACCATGGCCGTCACACCCATAGACATGGCGCGGGGTTATGCTGTGTTAGCCAACGGCGGCTATCTAATCGACCCCCATGTGGTTGACTACATTCACGACGCTGACGGCGAAGTTATCTTTAGCGCCAACCACCCACAGGTCTGTAAAGCATGTGAGAAAGAACTGCAAACACAAGTCCTAGAGGAAAGCACTGCGATCTTGCCGGAAGCTGAAGAAGCCAGTTCACTGGAAACGTTATTAGCCGCAGAAGAAATCCCAGAAATAGAAGCAGATGCATTTGACCCCACAACCGAAATCATTCTGGCTCCTCGAGCGATTGATGAACGCAACGCATTCATCATGAATTCTATGCTTCAAGATGTCATCAAGAGGGGAACTGCGCGGCGAGCCCTGGTTCTCAAACGCGGTGACCTAGCCGGCAAAACGGGCACAACCAACGATGCAGCCGATACTTGGTTCAATGGTTACAACCCAAATCTGGTCACCACGGTCTGGGTAGGCTTTGGTAATCATCAGCCTCTCGGAGCAACAGAGTATGGCTCAAACACCCCTCTACCCATCTGGATCGACTTTATGCAACAAGCTTTGGCGGACCAACCAGAGGTTTCTCCGCTTCAGCCGAGCGGGGTAGTGAACATGAAAATCGACCCGGACACCGGCAAACCTGCAACCCCAGGGCAGCGTGATGCAATTTTCGAGTACTTTTTAAGTGAATTCACACCACGCCGCACCAAACATGAAGAATCTCAACCACCAGCAAATGAACATCAGGAAGTTAAAGCCATAGATTTGTTCTAAGGCACATCGAGGTGAAGGCTACTCAATCACCTTAATATAGTCCCCTGCCCTGGGTTCAGCGCGTGGATAATGGCCATTAATCACCCGAAGCGTGGCTTCAGCATCAGACTTTATGGGTATGGTCTTGGCCAATCCCGCATAAGTATCGCCGGGTTCAGCAACAACAATCTTGAGCTTTTGATTATTCACCAATCTCAGATCTGCAGCAGTCATCGCGCGGAAGGAAAATACGGTATCGCGAAATTGCTGCACAAATCTCTACATCCCCCAGCGGTCCTAACTCACCGTTGAATAAGTATACGCCACCGTCTTTGTAAACCACCGCTATCATCCTCGCCTGGGCATTGCCACTCGCTACATTTACCTCGGCCAGATAACCGTGATAAGGACCTACAGCGATCTCCTCACCGTTTTCCAAATCATCTCTTCGTAAGGTCTCGGTCAGATATTCTTGCGGAGTTTGCTCGCCGTCAGGTGGGCTTTGTCGCCGCACACTAATTTGCGCGTCTGCTGAGGCCTTAGGAGATACCCCAAAAACTTCTGTAGGTGTTGCCCTAACATCCCATTGATCTGGAAACTTCATCAGCAGGCGCAGCGCGCCGTGATAATAAACACCATCTTTCACCACCCCGGTGGAAGCCTCGTCGCCATAACTCAGGCCACTGAGCATCTCAAAAAAATCCCGCTCAGGGGGGCGCAGCTCTTCAGGAAAGAGATGTTGCGATTGGTTCACCAGTTCGTTCAAACGCTTGGCGTGCGCAGGGTGGCTGCCATATATACCGTGATAAACATTAGGTTGGTTTTTCACTTCTTGCTGATATCGATCATGATCACGCAGCATTTGTATGCTATCCAATAGCGCCCTAGGGTTGTAGCCCGCCTCTAGAATGAACTTTGAACCATATTCATCTGCCTCCAGCTCGTACTCTCGTCCATACCCTGCCAAGGCAGTTTGGGTCAAGGTATTAGACAAACCGTAGGTTGAGTTGGAACCCGTGGCGAAGGTGGCTACCCAACCCAGCAATTCACCCAATCGAGCTCGACTCATACGGCGCTTGGAATGACGACCGATAACATGGCCAATTTCGTGACCCAGTACCGCGGCCATTTCGTCTTCCGAATTG
>JAADHW010000131.1 GCA_013151695.1 Gammaproteobacteria bacterium | reverse complement strand
AGCTGAATTCTTATTTACGTGCCGAGCGAGAGCTTGCACAAAAACTTGACAGTGAGCCGACGCCGGAAGACGTTGCCGTATTGTTGGGTAAGCCTATCGCTGACGTTCGCCGCTTAATGGAAATGGCAGAAAACATTAACTGCACGGAAATTTCTGTGCTTGAGCCTGAGCGTGGTAGCTGGGATACCATTGGCAGTGAAACTGAAGATGACCCTTGGCAAATGGTGCAAAGTGAGCAACTCAAGCAGCACATCGGCAAATGGTTAGATCAATTGCCGGAAAAGTCGTATGACGTTATTTGTCGACGCTTTGGACTGCGTGGCCATGACATCACCACGTTGGAAGAAGTAGGCAAGGCCATTGGTCTGACCCGAGAACGTGTACGTCAAATTCAAGTGGATGCTTTGAAATCTTTACGCGGAATGCTTGCAGAGGATGGTTTTGAGCGAGATGCGGTTATTATGTAGCAAATTATAACGGACGTTCACCGTGACCCAACCTAGCCCTGATTCTGCTCGTATCACTTTCATCGGCTTGGGCGTTATGGGTTATCCCATGGCGCGTCACCTAGCCGACAGCGGCCACGCGGTGACCGTCTACAATCGCACCGCCCAGCGTGCCCAGAACTGGTTGGCCGAAATGGCCAACACAACCACGCAAATACACTCGGCCGATACACTCAAAGCTGCCGCTCACGATGCAGATTTTGTCTTGTTGTGTGTGGGAAATGATGACGATGTACGGGCTGTCACCTTGGGTGAGTGTGGCGTCTTGGCGAGCATGCCGGCAGGTAGTTTATTGATAGACCATACCACTGCGTCGCAACAACTGGCCCTGGAGATAGGCAAGGCGTGTCATGAAAAGGGGGTTGGCTTCCTCGATGCGCCGGTATCAGGTGGCCAGGCGGGCGCAGAAAATGGCGTGTTGACCGTGATGGTAGGAGGTAGCGAGGAAGATTTCAGTCGAGCTGAACCTATCATGGCTTGTTATGCAAAGAAAAGTGCACGCCTAGGTGGTATTGGATCCGGCCAGCTAACGAAGATGGTTAATCAAATCTGTATTGCAGGTGTCTTGCAGGGATTAGCAGAAGGGGTTCACTTTGCCCAAGCCGCTGGGCTAGATGTAGATCAGGTGGTGGAGGTTATTTCTCAAGGCGCTGCTCAATCTTGGCAGATGCAGAACCGTGCTCAGAGCATGGCTCAAGATCAATTCGACTTTGGCTTCGCTGTAGATTGGATGCGCAAAGACCTAGACATTGTGCTACGTACCGGGCGTGAGCTAGATACACAGCTTCCAATGACCGCCTTGATTGATCAGTTTTATGCCGATGTGCAAAATATGGGAGGAGGGCGTTGGGATACTTCTAGCTTGTTGAGGCGACTCACCCAGCATCAGTAAGTCGCCTTTTTGTTGTGTAACCTAGGCTCTAGCGTTTTGCCAGCTCTACAAAGTCGCGTTGTGCATAGCCTTTATACAATTGTCGTGGTCGACCGATTTTGTACGGCGCACTAATCATCTCGTTCCAGTGGGCGATCCAACCCGGAGTTCGTCCAGTAGCGAAGATCACCGTAAACATTTCCGGAGGAATGCCGATGGCTTTGAGGATAATGCCTGAGTAGAAGTCGACATTGGGGTATAGCCGTTTGCTGACGAAGTACTCGTCTTCCAAGGCAATTTTCTCTAAACGTTGAGCCATTTGCAGGGTTGGATTGTTTTCGACCCCCAACTCAGCAAGAACCTCACGGCAAGTTTGTTGCATGACTGTTGCGCGAGGATCGTAATTTTTATACACACGATGGCCAAAACCCATGATGCGGAAGGGGTCGTCTTTGTCCTTGGCTTTTTTAATGTACTTGTCAATGTTATCGACGGTGCCAATTTCGTCCAACATGTTCAGTACCGCTTCATTGGCGCCACCGTGAGCAGGCCCCCACAGGGCAGCAATACCTGCCGCGATACATGCGAAGGGGTTTGCACCGGTTGAACCGGCCAGGCGCACTGTAGAAGTTGAGGCGTTTTGTTCGTGGTCAGCGTGGAGTAGGAAAATGCGGTCCATTGCCTTGGCGATGGTGGGGCTAACTTTGTACTCTTCACAGGGGGTGGCGAACATCATGTGTAAAAAGTTTTCTGCGTAGCTCAAATCATTACGTGGATACACAAAGGGATGGCCCTTGGTGTGTTTGTAGGTCATTGCCGCCAAGGTGGGCATTTTGGCGATCAATCGATGAGTGGTGACCTTACGATGTTCCGCATCATCAATATCTAGAGAGTCGTGGTAGAAAGCTGACAACGCTCCGGTGACTCCACACATGATGGACATTGGGTGGGCGTCGCGCCGAAAACCTTGGAAAAAGTGCCGCAACTGCTCGTGCACCATAGTGTGGTTTTTGATGGTTTCGACAAATTCCTTTTTGTCAGAGGCGTTGGGGAGTTCGCCGTTGAGGAGTAAATAACACAACTCTAGATAGTCTGATTTCTCTGCCAGCTCGCCTATCGGGTAACCTCGGTGGAGCAAAATACCTTGGTCGCCATCAATGTAGGTAATCTCAGAGTCACAAGCGGCAGTTGAAACAAAGCCGGGGTCATAAGTGAAGTAACCTTGTGAGGTGAGCTTGCTTACATCAATAACATCGGGACCTAAGCTACCCGATAAAATGGGTAGTTCGATTGGATCAGCAACACCTTCAATTGTCAGGGTCGCCATTTTAGTGGGTTTATTCGCCATGTAACCTCCCAGTGGAGTGCGCACAACACTGTGCTTGTCCTGTATTAGCCATTATTGGTCTTTTCTTTATTATTCAGTCTGACTTTGTTCTGACCCTGTTCGCCAATTTAATGACCGACACATGGGTGACCAGATTGATCTGTCATTCCCACCCATTAGTTAGGCTTATTCTCAGAGTAAAGTCCATTAGTGTAACTACTAGGAACATTACTTCTAATTGTAGACGTTGTCTTGAGCTGTGGTTTGGATTGAGTCACAGCCGACCTTGGCTTTATGGGCAAGGACCACTAGAATTAACAGGCCCGATCCCAAGGTTCTGTCAGGCTGGCGTTTACTCACTTTTAGCGCACTGCTTGGAATTTGTAGCTTGGAACTCTTTGCTTGGAAGCTCGAATAAAATTTAAAAGAATTGGAACAGCACATGAAGACAGATCGTCCTGTCAATCTCAACGTTTTTACTATTTCGCTACCGTTTGTTGCTGTGGTGTCTTTTGCGCACAGAGTGACGGGGATGGTGTTATTTGTCGGCGTGGCCTTTGGGCTATATGTGCTCGACATGGCACTTGCTTCCGCGGCAGGTTTTGCCGAAGCAGCCGCGCTGACGGAAACCTTCTTCGCAAAGTTCATATTCCTTGGCCTGTTGTTCACGCTCATTTTTCATATCGTTGCAGGCATTAAACATTTGTTTATGGATTTTCATATCGGTGATTCGCTTGAGGCTGCGCAGGTCAACGCGGTAATTGTGCTGGCAGTGAGTGTAGTTTGTACGGCTGGATTGGGAGTTTTGTTATGGTAACTCAGGTTTTGAGCCTCACCCGAAGTGGTCTGGCCGACTTTATATTACAGCGTATAACGGCAGTGATATTGGCCGCCTATGCGTTTTGTGTATTGGGCTTTTTCTTGGTTGTGCCGGTAACCTATGCCGCCCTGACTGAGTACTTCTGGTCAGCCCCTATGCAAATATTCAGTACTTTGACGGTCTTCTCCATCATTGCTCATGCCTGGATTGGGATGTGGACCATTGGCACAGACTACCTGCGAGTTGCTCATGTGGGGAGTTTTGCGGACGCTCTGCGTTTTGCATATCAAATAATTTGTTTGTTGATCTTATTCGTCTACATCGTTTGGTCGATGAGACTCATTTGGCAGTTCTAGGAAAAGTACATGTCCGCGATTAGAAAAATGGAATTCGACGGTGTCATCGTCGGCGGTGGCGGTGCAGGCATGCGTGCAGCTCTGCAATTGGCACAGTCGGGCTTGAAAACTGCAGTTATTTCCAAAGTGTTTCCGACCAGATCACACACGGTTTCTGCCCAAGGTGGTATCACTTGTGCGATCGCCAGCGATGACCCAGATGATGATTGGCGTTGGCATATGTACGACACGGTGAAGGGTTCAGACTACATTGGCGATCAAGACGCCATCGAATATATGTGTTCTGAAGGCCCGCAAGCGGTTTATGAGCTGGAACATATGGGGATGCCTTTTTCTCGTACCGAAAGCGGGCGTATTTATCAACGCCCCTTTGGCGGACAATCCAAAAACTTTGGCAAAGGTGGGCAAGCTGCACGTACGTGTGCCGCAGCAGACCGCACTGGGCATGCCTTGTTACACACGTTATACCAAGCAAATCTGAAGGCCAACACAACCTTTCTAAACGAATGGTTCGCTGTTGACATGGTGCGTAATCAAGACGGCGTGGTGGTGGGTGTGATCGCCATATGCATGGAAACCGGCGAAGTGGTTTACGTGAAATCTCGAGCCACGGTTTTGGCGACCGGTGGGGCAGGCCGCATTTATGCCTCTACCACCAACGCCTTGATGAATACTGGCGACGGCGTTGGCATGGCATTACGAGCTAACATTCCGGTGCAAGACATCGAAATGTGGCAGTTTCATCCCACCGGCATTGCCGGTGCCGGGGTGTTGGTTACAGAAGGTTGTCGAGGTGAGGGCGGATACCTCATCAATAAAGACGGCGAACGGTTTATGGAACGTTATGCGCCGACAGCCAAAGACTTAGCCGGCCGAGATGTGGTCGCGCGATCTATAGTGTTAGAGATATTAGAAGGTCGTGGCTGTGGTCCTGAG
>JAADHW010000182.1 GCA_013151695.1 Gammaproteobacteria bacterium | reverse complement strand
CACCGCCCACGCCAAATGACGCCATATAGCTGTCTTTGCTGATGATCGCCGTGCGAATGGCAACATTGAAATGCGCCTGGCGATTGGGGGCGATCACACCGATGGCACCGGTATACACTTCGCGAGGTGTATCTTCGTTTGTAGCGATGTATTTCATGCTGGCTTGTTTTGGCGCACCTGTAATGGACGCCGCAGGAAACATGGCGCGAAATATTTCCACCACGCCAACTTCGGCACTGGCTTGCACGGTCGAAGTCATTTGCCACACAGTTGGGAATTTTTCTATGCTAAATAGTTCTGGCACGCGTATCGCTTCAACCCCTGGGATGCGTGCCAGGTCGTTGCGTACCATGTCGGTGATCATTAAATTCTCTGCGCGATTTTTGCTTGAATGTAATAGCCACTGATAGTTCGACTCATCTTCTACTTCATCTTGACCTCGTGAAACTGTACCTTTCATCGGCTTGCTAACAATCGTTTTATTTCTCAGGCTGAAGAAGAGTTCTGGGGAAGCGCTGACAATTTCGAAATTTTCAAAGTTCAAATAGGCACCATGACTGGCGCCGTGACGCAGGCGTTGAAACATTGCCCAGCCATTCTCTATCTTAGCTCGGCATCGCGTGGTGTAGTTCACCTGGTAGTAGTCACCCACACGTATGCCACGATCCAACTGTTCAAGTTTAGCTCGATAGTCAGCTTGGCAAATGTCGATCAACCAGGGGCTGCTTACCTGGGCCGCTAGATGTTCAGAAAAGATCATAGGTCGGCGCGATTTAAACAAACCAAAACAAACCAGGGGCATTTTTGGTTTTGAGCGAACCGGCAAAGATCTTTCGAACGCTGGCGCGGCTTCGTAGCTGACATAACCCACCGCATACCAACCCTGGGTTTCCACCTTGGTTTCTATGTGACCCAAAGTTGATGTCACATCGTCTAGTGAAAATGTGCTCAAAAATTCCTCTACCTGCAAATATTCATACCATGTATCAGATGCAGGATCGTTAACAATCGCGATGCTGGGCATATTGTTCTAAGGTAGACCTAAAGAATTTAGTGGGATAGTTTTATGCCTGGAGCACTCGAAGGTATTACGGTACTAGATGTTGGCCTGCTCGTTCAAGGTCCTCAGGCAGCTGCTCTCATGTCCGATATGGGCGCTGATGTTTTGAAGATTGAATTGCCAAATATGGGCGATCATTCACGTTGGGTTTTCTGTAGCCAAGATGACCCACGTAGCGCTTATTTCACTTCCGTAAATCGCGGCAAACGAAGTGTCACGGTAGATTTGCGTACACCTTCAGGGGTCACTATTTTCAAACGTCTAGTGGAGCAAGCTGATGTGGTCATCAGCAACTTCAAGCCCGGCACAATGGATCAGTGGGGGCTAGGATATGAAAACCTCGCAAAGGTTAACCCAGGCTTGATTTGGGCGGCAGGCAGCGCCTTTGGTTCGATCGGTCCAGATGCAGATCGAGAGGGCGCAGACTTAGCGGCACAGTGTGCTGGTGGTTTGATCAGTACTATAGGCGCAGACGGTGAAGTACCCTCGCCCGTAGGCGTTACTATTGCTGATCACATTGCGTCCCAAAATTTAGTTGCTGGTGTGTTGGCGGCATTAGTTAGCAGAGGCAATACTGGCAAAGGACAAAAGGTCGAAGTGTCTTTATTGGGCGGGCAAATTTGGGCTCAAGCGGCAGAGTATTCACACTTTTTCATGACCGACGAAGTGCCAGGCCGAGCAAACTTTGGCCACCCGCTGTTACGAGCCATCTACCGCATCGTACCTACGCAAGATGGGTGGTTGGGAATCATCGGTGTACCGCCAGCGGTCAAAGATGACTTCTTTATCGCCTTAGGTCGGCCTGAACTAGGTATTGATGCTCGGTTTGATGGCATGTCAGCAAAAAAAGAAGACATCGACGATTTATTCGGCGAGCTGAATCCAATTTTCCAAAGCAAAACTACTGATGCCTGGATTCAGGTGTTTCGCGACATCGGTGTTCGCTATGCCCCGGTACGCAACTATCGAGAAGTTGCGGCAGATGAAGGAGCTTGGCAGAACGGCTACTTCCAACAAAGCAAAGATGCTTCAGGCGCAACTCATTGTCTTGTCGGCACCCCTATTGCCATGAGTGCAACACCGCTTACACCCCATGTTGAAGCACCCACCTTAGGGCAGCACACAGATGAAGTACTAAAACATTACGGTTTCAGCGAAGCTGAAATCTCCACCTTTCGAGAACAAGGAGCCGTATAAATGACTGTTTACATGATCGCCCAGATCAACATTTCTGACCGCACCCGATACAGCCAGTACGAAGAAGGTTTCTTCGACATCTTTACAAAATACAAAGGCGAGATGATGAGCGTGGATGAAGCGACCAAAGTGGTCGAAGGAGACTGGGCTTATGATCGAACCGTGCTCCTTTCGTTTCCAAGCGCCGAAGATGCTATGGCTTGGTATGAGTGCGACGAGTACCAGGACTTAGCAAAACACAGGTTTGCAGCATCGGTCGCAAATTTGGTTATGATTGATGCCTTTGTTCCTGGATCAATATAGGTTTTAACTCTTGATAGGTTTAACTCTGCAAAAAATGGACTCACAATGAGCGAAATAGACACACCACCACCAGAAAATTCCAATGATAACGCCCGTGGCGAGAATGATAAAGATACCCGTATGTGGGGGATGTTTGCTCATCTTGCTGCTTTGGCAGGCTTCGTCATTCCGTTTGGCAATCTAATCGGGCCATTTATCGTTTGGCAGGTGAAGAAGGAAGAGCCGTTTGTTGAGGCCCAGGCTAAAGAATCTTTAAACTTTCAAATCACCGTTTCGATAGCGGCAATAGTTTGTCTGATTTTATTGTTGGTTTTGATCGGCGCTTTGTTGTTGCCTTTGCTTGGCTTGGCCGCGTTAGTTTTAACCGTGCTCGCCGGATTGAAAGCCAACCAGGGTGAAAGCTATCGATATCCTTTCTGCATACGCCTGATTAAGTGAGGTCAAACACTATTCGATTAAAGCGCTAGGTTGTGCTGCCGATAGCATAGGTGATCGCTAAGCCTCATTAGGTTGCAAAGGAATGCACATGGCTCAAACAGAATCGGACAATCCCAGATTTCGACTGGGTTTTCGCGACACGCTACGAATATTATGGCCTTACGTAAAACGTAACTTCATGAACCAAATCCAAGGGATTTGGTTCATTGTCGCCTACCTCGTGATATTCCAACTTTTTGTTCTACAACTGCCCATTGTCTACGCCAGCATGATTGCGGTTGGCATTCTTATCGTTGCCATTGGACTGATGTTTTTTATGGAAGGCTTACGCCTCGGCTTGATGCCGCTGGGTGAAGAAATTGGCAGTGTGCTGCCAAAGAAAAGCCGCATGCCAGTTATCTTATTGTTCGCTTTTCTGCTAGGCGCCGGTGCAACCTTCGCTGAACCGGCTATCGCTGTATTAAAAGCCGCAGGCAGCGGCGTGCATCCCGAAGTTGCACCCTTGTTGTACAGCCTTCTGAACGATTTCTCTGGCGAGCTGGTCTCTGCTGTTGCCGTAGGTGTCGGTTGCGCAGTTATGCTTGGTGTGCTTAGATTTTTCTACGCGTGGCCGCTCAAATACTTAGCCATTCCCGCGGTAATCCTGCTGCTTTCTTTGTCATTCTATTTTAGCCAAATACCCGTACTGTCTGCCGTCCTCGGCCTTGCTTGGGATTGTGGCGCCGTAACAACTGGACCGGTAACCGTACCCTTAGTACTGGCCTTAGGTATGGGCGTTTGTCGAGTGGTCAGTAGCGGTTCTAGTGGTAGCAGCCACTCCGGCTTTGGCATTGTCACTTTAGCTTCTTTGTTCCCCATTCTTGCGGTCTTGCTGTTGGCACTATTTCACTACGTCAGTGCAGACTACTGGGGTGCTGAAAACTATGCAAAAGACATCAACCCCACACAACAACAGGTGACCGCGCAACCTGCGGAACTAGTCCTCGAGAAAACTCTGGAACCCGTATCCGACCGCGAATTCGACGAATATTTACAAAGTGGAAAATTACCCCGCGGGTATGAGTTAGAATTTCATGGTGGCGTTGCTGAACTACAAAATGGCAAGATCACCGTCACCAATCCAGACATCACCATTAAGAAACTCTACCAACGAGATTTCAGCTTAATCAGTGATCAGACCTGGGATGAAACCCGCTCCTTTAAAGATCAATTTGTGCAAGCGAGCATGGAAGCCCTTCGCGCCATCATTCCTCTTTGTCTATTCCTGTACGTTGTACTGCGCATGGTATTGCATCAAAAGCTCGCACATCAAAACGATGTCGGCATCGGTGTGACTTTTGCCTTGGTGGGCATGGCTGTATTTAGCCTAGGCATCGCCTTGGGCCTAACGCCACTGGGTGGGCAACTGGGCAGTAACGTGCCGATTAGCTTTGCTGAAATTGTTCCTTGGGGATTAGACCATGTCGAAGGGCCTCTTTTGGATGGTCATCTAGGTAAGTTCTTGGCAGTAGGGTTCGCATTTTTCTTGGGCTACGGGGCAACCCTGGCTGAACCTGCATTACACGCGCTGGGCGACACTGTCGAGCGCATAACAGTAGGCGCGTTTCGCAAGAAATTGCTGATGCAAAGTGTTGCCATTGGTGTTGGCTTTGGCATCGCTGCCGGTATTTTTAAGATGGCATACAACCTACCGCTGATTTGGATGCTCATCCCTTCCTATTCTTTAGTGCTGGTACTGACTTGGTTCGCACCTCACAGCTTCGTCAACTTCAGCTGGGACAGCGCTGGTGTCACCACCGGCCCCATCACGGTTCCCTTAG
>JAADHW010000100.1 GCA_013151695.1 Gammaproteobacteria bacterium | reverse complement strand
AGCTTCAACTACCATCTTGGAGGGTAATAATAGCGCGCGGGGTTGTCTACAGGACCCGGGGCAGTCCACACGCAACGTATTGATCAGATTGAGCTCGAACAGACGGTTCACCAACGGAAACGGATTTCCGCCACCGACCAAGAATACTTCGGCATCGTTAACGGCTGCCGCCGGATCGCCCTCTTCGCGAATCGATTCCAACCTATAGCCCGGTTTGAAAAACCGGGCGCGCGCGTCGGGTGAATAGGTCATATCCTTCAGTGTATAACGCACCGACTGGACTTCCCCTGGTCTGGTAGACATCTTCGGGCGATGATATCAGCTTAGGAGGAACTTATGAGCAACCAACGTTTTACCTCGGAATTTAAAGATGAAGCCGTTCGCCAAGTTTTGGAAAGGAGCCACACAATTGCCGATACCGCTTGGAACAATACTGGCTGCCGTAATCGGAATGTATGATCGTGCCTTTGGGAAACTGGCGCCGGAACAATGCCATGGTCAGCACGTCACAGACCTGCTGTGGCGTCATACGGCGGCGCATTGACCAACCCACAATGGCGCGTGAGTACGAGACCATCACCACTGCCAGGTACAACCAGCCCTAGGCACTCCGTTTCCAGTTCATGAATATGTTGCAGCTCCGCTGTGCGCTTGCCTTTGCCGGGAAATACCTCCGAGGAATTCTCTCCCACCTGGCGCGTTCAGCGCCCAATTAGATTGCCTCGGATACCTAAACTGCGACCGGGTGTTGCATAGCGGTAGCCATGTTCCACCACCAGGGCCACTGCTTCTCTCTTGAATTCCTCACTGAATGTTCTTCGCTGATCTGCCATCTAACACCTCGTCTTGAATCATTGTCATTATATGATTCTTAACTCTGTGTCCGGTGTCTTGAGGGAAGATCAGTTAGACACGCCATCAAGGCCCAAGCAAACGCGATAATCCGAGATTATAGTTCGATGATTGCAACGTAGATGGTTTAAGGGCTTACTCCTCGTTCAGTTTTTCAACGAGCCAGTCGAGCATGTGTGGGTAAACTGTTCCCATTTCTTGTGGTGCGCAATGTGCTGCGCGACCGATAATCCAGAGTTCACCCTTAGCTGCTGCTGCATCGACCATATACATGTCGTCGAGGGCTACGACCGCATCGTTTGCACCATTGACCGTCAACAGAGGTATGTCAATGGTTATTTCGCCGGTACCAACGACCCCTAGCTGTACGAGTGAAAATGGGTCATTCTCCAACAGTTGTCCGAACGCTTCAATATCTAGATTATCAGGATCAAATCCCATGCGACGCAATGAAGACCGCATTAGGGGGCCAGTACTTGACAGAAGTGCTTGCGGAATGGCTTCAGGAGAAATATCGAAGGCCGAATGGACGAGGCCGCAGTGATTGATGACCGCTTTCAGTCGCTCATCTTCGGCCGCCATTCGAACTGCATAGTAGCCGCCGAAGCTTCCACCGATAAGGCCGACGCGGCTGAAATCGAAGTCGCCTGATTTCTCGAACCAATCGAGGATGCGTTTGTGCAATTTATGCGAGTCAGGGCGGGTATACCAGTCCATGCTCTCACCGGTACCGGCGAGATCGAATGCTGCAACTGCGAAGCCCCTGGATGCGAGTCCCTGAGTCGCGTTCTCGCCAGTTTCCTTTGCTCCGTCGGTGCCGCCCGTGTAGAGGACAAGCGGCGGATTGTCGATATCTTTCGGTTTATATAAATGAACGACAATTGTATGGCCTTCGAACGGTATTTCTACAAGCTCAAATGGGTACTCGAGCTGATCGTTGATTTTGTACATGACGTCTCGAAATCGCCCATATGCTTTTAGCTCCGACGGTGAAAAATTGCCGGGCATATAGCCCATCTTGTAAAGGATCAGCGCACGGACGTAGTTTTTTTTCGCCAATTTGCCATCACCACCTTGTAAATGCCGGTCGGCCAGAGATTCGTAGTACTCGCCGGTATTACGCCACTCATATGACCAAACGCCCGGGCCGTCACCATAAAAGGTATTGATTCGTGCTGTGGTCATCTCTACAACCGCTTGATTGCCGACTCCCGCGGTAAGGCCTCCTAGACGCCCCTCCCAAAAGTCGAGATTTACGACAGAGTCGACGGTATGTGCTTGTGCACCGATCGATCCGGAAATAGTCAATGCAGCCAATAGCAACTGAAACCCAACCAGTCCAGCGTTCTTCATTCTTACGTCTCCGAGAAAAATAGCGATCGTTCGTTGACTGTCAATCTTATAGCCAAACACCGAATAGTCCCCACCCTTTATTGGGGGTTCTTTATGAACGTCCCTAGCTAGCCTCGAAAATATTCCAAGTTGGAGCTGGGGTACATTGATGTTCGATGAAAAATTATTGGTCGGAAAGAGGTGGTTCCTTTAATCCGGGTCCTACCCATATGGCATCATTAGAGAGAGCGTTGTAATCGTTGCCTATGTAGTGCTTTTTTATACGCTGCGCATTCAATGGCAAGCGCGAGGAATGCTAGTTTTGACTTTTGCTCGATCCATACGGTAGAAATTTATTTTCTCGCTCGGAAACCATCAGTTCATCGTAAGGGTTGGTGGGTGGTGTGGGTGCATTCGCGCCCGTGGAATTGGTTGTGGCGATGGCGTCATTCACCTTTGAAGTTTGATGCTTTGGTTAATATCTTTGGGTTGCTGATAACCATCCCAGGATTGATTTGTACGGAATTACCCGCGTTTTGTTGCACCTTAGGTTGGGTCGACACGTCGACAGAGAGGCGTTGATACGAGCTTGGGTGCTTATCGAATATGGTGGCCAGAGACAGAATCGAACTGTCGACACGGGGATTTTCAGTCCCCTGCTCTACCGACTGAGCTATCTGGCCGTCGAGGTTTACCGGTGTAGCGACAAAGGTCGTTCACCGATGCTGAAAGAGCGGCGTATTAAAGCGAGGTGAATCAAGTCCGTCAACTGTCCTTTTGCGGAATATAGCCTTCTGCATGGTCAACTGCTTCATTGTTGAAGAAATGCCACATCTGTTCGCTTAAGTATTTACGCGCATTGGGCTCGATGAGTGACAACTGTTTTTCGTTAATCAGCATGGTTTGCAACGCTTGCCACTCCTGCCATGCCTTTTTGGACACGCTTTCGAAGACCTTTTCCCCGTTTGCTCCAGGCGCGGGGGGCTTTTCGAGGCCCTCGAGGTCTTGTTGATATCGGACACAGAAAACAGTGCGGGTCATGGGCTGTGGGGCTCTTTTAGGTTGGCCAGTAGTTTAACCGCTGGAGCACAAAGGCCAATGGGATTGTTGTCGTGGTCAAGTTTATCGGGGAATACCCATCTAGAGGTTGGGGTGTCTTGCACCATGGTGACGTTTTTCTTCAATGTGAGATAAATTGGCTCTATATCCAAATGGAAATGGGTGAAGGTATGTCGAAACGAGGGCTGGCTGTGCTCTTGTCTCAGGGCATCTGTGGATAGCCCTAGCTCGTTGAGAAACTCGTTTGTCGCGTAGGTTGCTTGGCGTTGGGGTGGTGTCCACAAACCACCCCACAATCCGTTTAGAGGTTTTTGCTCGAGCAAGGTTGCGCCGTTGTCATCGCTTACAACAAAAAAGCGCGAGCCGCGTACGGGTTTTGCTTTTTTGGGCTTGGTTTCAGGATAGTCCTGCACTGTGTTGTTGAGGTGGGCGCTACATTGCTCGTTCACTGGGCAGGCTTCGCATTTGGGGTTTCGCCGCACGCAGAGGGTGGCACCAAGGTCCATAATGGCTTGTGTGTAGGTGCCGGTGTTGTTCTTTGGCGTGTGTGTTTCGGCGAGTTGCCAAAGTTGTTGTGCAACCTTGGTATTGCCTGGGTATCCGGCTATGGCATGGAAACGCGTCAGCACGCGCTTTACATTGCCATCTAGAATGGTGGCGTGTTGTGCTTGAGCGATAGAACGTATGGCGCCAGCGGTAGAGCGACCTATGCCGGGTAAAGCCTCAAGATCTTCTTGGCTTGTTGGCAATTTTCCTTTGTGTGCCTGGGTGATGATCGCGGCTGCTTTGTGCAGATTCCGCGCGCGCGCGTAGTAACCTAATCCTGTCCATAGATGCAGCACTTCATCTAGCTTGGCGTTGGCTAGGGTGGTGACATCTGGGAAGCGCTGCATAAACCGCAGGTAGTAGCTGATGACTGTGGCCACCTGGGTTTGCTGTAGCATGATCTCGCTCACCCACACACGGTATGAGGAAAGTTCCTGTTGCCAGGGCAGGTGTTTCCTGCCTTGCGTTTGATGCCATGTTAAAAGATTTGTTGCGAACCAATCCATGGGCTGATTGTAAAGCTTTGTGATCAGTCGCGCTTTTCTAGCGAGCCACCCAAAAGGTCGAGTAGCTTGCGTGCCATGTCTTGGTATTCCTCAGGCACATCTTCCTCTATTTTGTCTTCGATCTTTTTACGCAGCCCGGTTTCAGAGTCGCTGCGCAACGCGTCTGCAATTAGATTTTGTACCGCGTGATCGTCTAATTTGCACTCGGGTTCGGCGGTGGGTCCGGTGCAACGGATAGGAATGGGTGTGCCTTCAAGCAATGAATTGACATGAAATGGGCTTGTTTCGGGTGCTTCGTTTAAGGTGACATTGGCCAGTATGTCCATGCTTTCATTGGCGTAGTCGACGGTACCTGTTGCGTCTACTTCCATGTTATCGAGGGCAAATCGTAATATGTGGTTGGTGCCATCAATGGCCCAGCTGCCGGTAAATTGTTCATAGTTCCAAAGATCTGGCCAAGCCGCGACTTTGTCGGTGCGACGAGTGAGTACTGCTAGTTGCATCAATTGTTGCTTGATTGCAGAGATGTCGAGTTGGCCTTGGCCACCGTCGAAATTGCTTTGTGCTTGTACAGACGTGAGTAAGTCTGCTTCGGTATTGCCTTGCATCTTTATCACACTGTTTACCGCAATGGGCGCTATCCAACGCAGGCGTTGGTCGACCCAATCCATCAGTCGCTGGCTGTCGACGTTGGTAACTTGGGGTGTGATGGTCCATTGTATGGGTACCGTGATGGCGTCTACATCTATGTTGGTGAGCACGCTGCCACCGAGAAAATCTTGCACGTCTGCGAGTATGTTTAGTTGTCCTGCGGCGTTGGTGATTTTTAGCGTGCTGTTTTGGAAAGTTTCTTCATTGATGGTGAGTTCGCGCAGGTCGCAATCGGCGACAATGTCGTAACCCAGCAGCAAAGCTAGGGGTAAGATGTCGTCGTCTGTTTCTTCAGGCAGGCCATTGTAGAGGAGGGCGTCTCGTTCGCGCACATCTGCCTCACACACCCCTTTAGCCACGGCAGAATCAATGGAGAACTCTGTCAGGTGTATGCGTTGGGGTGTTGTGTCTATGGCTGGAAAATAGGTGATTTGGCCTTCAAGTAGGGTGTCAATGGGCTGGGTATTTTTGGCAGCTGCGGTGTAGGTTGCGTCGGCGAAAAAGTTGGCAGGTTCGCCTGGGGTGAAATTCTCCAGTTCAAATTGTTGTAGGTAAATGGTCGACTGTTCTGCAATCACCGTGGTGTCGGTGAGTTGCAATGCGGTGATTTTCCAGCGGTCTGTGTCCTGCCACATGGCAGATAAATCCATTTTTAGATTAACGCTGCCAGCATCAATTTGTAATTCATCATCCTTGGCGACAAGATTACTGATTTGCAGGGTCAGCGGTGGCAACAGTTGCCATTTTAGTTCGCCATTAATTTCTACGTGGAAATCACTGTTTTCATTGATCAGGGCTTCTATCTCAGGCTTAAGGCGGTTGGCGTCTTGGACATAGAAAAAAACGCCGAGCAACAGCGCGATGGTTAAGGCAAAGAAAATTCCAACAAATCGAATGACAATCCGCACCGACGCTTCCAGCTACTTACAGGCGCGTAGTATAGAGTTTTAAGACTGTCGTGTAGCTGAACGGCGAAAAAGACGTGTTGGGTGCCAGGTTCGGGGCCACACAGGCTTGGGGCTCGCTCGACCAGCCCAGCTGCGGATTTGCTTCTTGAGTGCTTTTTCTGCGGCGGTTTTGTTCTCAAACGGACCTACAGCATGGTTGCCACGGGTCCGGTAGTACCATAGTCCTTCGTTTTCTTGGTAGATGCGTTCAATCATCTCCATGTTGTGTCCCCCTTCCCCTAATGCCGTAAGAGTATTGCAAGGTGTTGTCCACACACTCATTGCATCATACTTAGCCTTGTTTCGTTGTAATTTGTTGTAAGGCGTATGATAAATACAACTAGCGTCAAGCTAATGTACCATTTTGACGAAATTGTGTAAATCTCCCTAGCAACATGAGCGAGCGGTAAATGACGGTAAATTCCTTTGATCCCAGTGACTTAGGTGGGCCCTTAGATACATCACTTGCAGATGAGTTGTGCAGTTTGGTTGAACAGCTCGACGACGATGAGCCGGTGTTGGATGAAAAGCAGGCGGCAGACTATTTAGCGCTAGCCTTGCACGTAGGTTGGCAAACATATGCGCATAAGCTGAGTGTTGAGGTTATATGTGGCTTGGTTCGTTTGTTTACTCTGAGTGAGATGAAATATGCTAGTTGGCAGGCTGGGGATAAATCTCCGGTGATTGCCTTGGTCAAGATTCTCAAACAGCGGGAAGAGTTTGAGCCTGCTCTGAATCGGTGGATTAAGTCTCATACGGACAACAAATTCTTGCCGCATGGCAGCTTAAAGGACCTACTTTAGTCTGGTCATTTCTACTAGAATCCGCGCCGCGCACTCTCTAAATCTGAGTGCTCGGCATACACTTGCCACACACTTGCCACATCAGAGAGGCTAAACCACACATGAAGCAAGCGCGTACAGCAACCGTGAAACGTGATACCACCGAAACACAAATTGAGCTGAGCCTGAATTTGGATGGCACTGGTGTAAGTGATTTTAATATCGGTCTGCCATTTTTCGAGCACATGCTGACCCAGATAGCGCGTCACGGTTTAATCGACATCACCATCCATGCGATGGGAGATCTAGAGGTGGATGCACACCATACCGTTGAAGATGTTGGCATTGTATTGGGTCAGGCATTTACACAGGCGATAGGCGATAAGTCGGGTATTTATCGGTATGGGCATGCTTACGTGCCATTGGATGAAGCGCTGTCTCGCGTGGTGGTAGATCTGTCAGGTCGACCGGGATTGTTTTACGACGTTGTTTATACGCGTGCGCGCATCGGCGATTTTGATGTAGATTTATTACGTGAGTTTTTCCAAGGTTTTGTCAATCATGGCATGGCGACGTTGCACTTGGATAACCTCAAGGGTGACAACGCCCATCACCAAGCTGAAACCTTGTTCAAAGCCTTTGGACGTGCTCTGCGTATGGCCAGCACAGCAGACCCGCGCATGTTGGGTATTGTGCCGTCGACTAAGGGCAGCTTGTAACGATATGTTATTGATTCCAGCCATCGATTTGAAAGATGGTAAGTGTGTGCGTCTGCGCCAGGGCCGTATGGAAGAGGCAACGATATTTTCCGATGATCCTGTAGCGATGGCTGTGCATTGGAGGTCTTTGGGCGCTCGTCGTCTGCATATTGTTGACCTCGATGGTGCCTTTGCGGGAGAGCCGCGTAACAAAGCGCTCATTCAGAATATGGTTGTGGCTATGGGGGACATCCCCGTGCAAGTGGGTGGCGGCGTGCGTACGCAAGAGATTGTATCTGGGTATCTTGATGCCGGGGTGGCGCAGGTTATCATTGGTACAAAAGCGATTGAAGATCCTGGGTTTCTAGCAGATATGGCTAACACTCATCCACAAAGGGTGTTGCTGGGTCTCGATGCGAGAGATGGGAAGGTTGCTGTGCAAGGCTGGGAAGAAACCTCTAGTCAAACCGCCGTGGAACTGGCGCAGGCAGCCGCTAGCTTACCCCTTGCAGGAATTGTTTATACCGACATTGACCGTGACGGCATGATGAGTGGGCTTAACGTGGAAGCTACCCTCAACCTGGCACAAACTTCAGGGGTGAAAGTTATCGCTTCTGGCGGCGTGACTCGTTTGGATGACCTGCGCCGCTTAAAAAAGGCGTTTGCAACTTGTGAAGATCTATTGCTTGGAGCAATTACTGGCCGGGCGATATATGAGGGAAGCTTGGATGTTGCGCAAGGGCAAGCTCTGCTCGACGCTGAATAGCGAGTTTTTTGGCGCTGATGAGACGAATGTCTTTGGGTAAGTGCGCTAATCTATCTTCTAAATAATCTAAGCTGATGGGGTAAGGGTGTGCCACCACCACGGCGGAACCTCGGGTGCGGGCAATTTTTAGAGCCTTTTCAAAAGCACGATGTATGGCGTGTGTGTTGCGATGATGGTCTAGGAATACATCACGGCGTATGGCGGCAACGCCGACTTCTCGGGCGACATCTAGGGCGATGGTCGCAGTGGTCGTACGAGAATCTAAGAAGAATAGGCCTCGTTCACTCAAGTGCCGCATTAATCGCAACATCGGTGTGCGGTGTTGTGTCAGCAGGCTTCCCGTGTAAGCCGGTACCCATCGGCACAGCGTCTAATGCTCGTTGCACTAAAGTATCGAACTCGTCGTCGGACATGTGTAGTTTTAGGGTGTCATGTTCCTCGCGTGCATGCTCTGATGGGTGCGGTTCCATAGGCTGATGCACGATGATGTTTTTGTCTAGATTGAAGGCTTGTTTGATCAGCCCAGCCGTATGCGGAGCGAAGGGCAGCACTGCTATGGTCACGGCCCCGGGCAGGTTTATAGCACGCAGCCCGCGAACTTTGTTATAGCCTACGTCATCTATCACCACTATAAGGTCTGCGGCGTTTGCCAGGTTCACCCAAGAACTGGCAGCCAGCACCCACAGCAGTGAGAGGCACTTTAGTAGTACGCTCAAGTTTTTGTGTCACTTCCCGAAAATGGTATCGAAATTTAGGCCCACTCTGATGGTGAGCTCATGGCGCTACAGTGTAGTAGAACTACAATCGCGCTTGCAAGGTGTCTGCGGCGTTTGCCTTGAGAATTTGTATCGCTTGTTCCAGCATGTCGTCCTCTTCGCCTTCGAAAGCGACATCTGGGTCGATACCGTTGTTGTGGATAGAGCGACCTTTGGGCGTGAAATAGTATGCAGTTGTGAGCTTAAGTGCCTGTTCGTCATCTAGGGGTAATACAGATTGCACGGAGCCTTTGCCATAACTGGTGGAACCCATGAGTTGTGCCCGACCGTGATCTTGTAGTGCGCCGGCCACAATTTCTGACGCTGATGCAGAACCACTATTGATCAGTACCACAATGGGAGCACCCTGGGTGAGATCACCCGCGGTGGCTTGATATTTGGCATGGCTCGTTTTGAGCCGTCCCTTAGTATAAACAATCAGCCCTTTTTCTAAGAAGTGATCGGCCACTTCGACAGAAGATTGCAGTGTACCGCCAGGATTGTTTCGTAAATCTAGAACCAAACCTTGTAGGGGCATCTGGCTTTGTTTTTTTAATTTGTTGAGCAAAGTGGCGAGATCTTTGCCGGTAGTGTTTTGAAATTGAGAAATGCGTGCGTACCCATAGCCTGGTTCTAGCAGTCGCCCTCTGACGCTGGCCATTTGCACCACTGCGCGTTCTAAGTCGACGTCGAAAGAAGCATCGTCGAGAGAAGCATCAGGGTTTTGTCGTGTAATGGTGAGCGATACATGCGAACCAGGATCGCCACGTAATGCCTTTACCAGCTCCATGAGCTTCATGCCTTTAACCGGGTCACCCTGCAAGCCGGTAATGCGATCGCCTGCTTTTAGTCCTGCTTGCTGTGCCGGGGTGTTGTCTATCGGTGCAATAACGGTGAAGTAGCCATCAACTAAACCCAGTTCAATGCCAATGCCAACAAATTTTCCGGTGGTATTGGTGCGAAGTGCATCATAGGCGGAGGCGTCGAGGTATCCGGAATGCTCATCTAAACCCTGCATCATGCCTTCGATGGCGAAGCCCAGCAGTTCGGTATCGCTGACTTCCTCAACATAGTTGTCACTCACCTGTCTTAGTGCTTGAGACAAGGTGTTTGACGCGTCTGCAGGGCTGTGGTGGCGGCTATACAGGTGCGAGACAACGCCTAAAGAGGTGCCCGTCACAATACTGATGATGATACCAACTAAGGTTAAAGGTCGCAGGGTCATGGTGGCAGTGTGTCAGTTTAATGTCTGCTTTGACAGCAGATCGGCCTCATAGTGTTAACCCGTTAGCGGGTTTGGGGGTAGTTGCTTGCTGACAATTCCTCGATGCCATCGTTATTATCGAGCGACCCAACTGATTGGATCTTTAGGCTCGCCTTTGTGGCGTACCTCAAAATATACGCCCGGGTCTTTCTTACCACCACTGTTGCCTGTTGAGGCGATAGTCTCACCGCTTTCTACCCAGTCGCCGACTTTTTTGGCCAAGGCATCGACATGCCCATATAAGGTCATATATCCGCTGCCATGGTCCACAATGGCGAGTAAACCGAAGCCACGAAGCCAGTCGGAGAATATGACGCGCCCTCGAAATACTGCCGTAACAGGTTTGCCAACAGGCGCGCTGATGTCAATGCCATGCCAACGTAGCCGACCGGAAGCTCGGTGCGATCCAAAAGCATGTCTGATGCGACCTTGAGCGGGCATAGGCAAAGTGCCTTTAGCAGTAGCAAACGCAGTGCCGTCTAGTTCGGTAGATCGGCGCCTTAACTCTGCGAGTAATTGTTGTAAGCGTGTTCGGTCCTTTTTTAATCGTTGGTATTGTTGTTGTTTACTTTCGGCTTCCGAATCTAATTGGTCGATTAAGGTGGCGCGATCTTGTCTTTGCGCAGATAACGTTTGGTGCTCTGAAGCCAGTTCGCTGTGTTGTTGGCGTTGTTGTTGCTGTTGTGATTGAAGTGCGCTGTTGGTTTGCGTAATTTCCACGAGGGTGTCTTGGTACTCCCCTAATACCTCTAAGCGCGACTCGCTAAAATACCGATGATAGCGAATCATGCGATCAAAGGTATCGGGAGACTCTTGGTTGAGCAGTTGCTTGAGAAAATCTTGACCTGTGAGGCGATAGGCTGCGGCGATATGTTCGCCGATCAACTTGGCCTGCTCACTACGTTGTAACTGTAGTTGCACTTGTTTTAACTCTAGCTGCTCAAACTCATTGTTGGTTGTAGCGACTTGTTTTTCGATATCTGCCACGTCTCGATTGATTTTGCTGATATCACGATCTTGTTTTTGTAGCTCAACCAGCCATACAGACCTTTGCTTCTCGGCATCTGAAAACCACTGGTCTAAGGCATTGAGCTGCGCGAGGGTGTCTTTAAGTTGTCGGGCGGTAAGTTGTGAGTCTGCAGTGGCAGCCCAAGTTGGGGTGGTAAAAGCTTGCAATGAACCAACCGCAATTGCAAACAGGATGGCCCATGAAGTATTCTTCACAGTCATTGAGTTTGTTCTATGCGCTTTTTAATGGCTCGATACTAACCAGTGATTGTCCGGTCATTTCGCTTGGAACCTCTAAGTGCATGAGTTCAAGGAGTGTCGGGGCGACGTCGCTGAGGGTGCCTCCATCGCGGAAGGTAAGGGTCTGCGGGCCGACGTAAAGCAAGGGTACTAGGTTCTGTGTGTGCGCCGTGTGTGCTTGATTGTTTTCAAGGTCGTGCATTTGCTCGCAGTTGCCGTGATCAGCAGTAATCAACATTTGCCCCCCCACTTCATTGATCGCGATCGACAGCTTACTCAGGCAAGTATCTAATGTCTCGACTGCCTTTATTGCCGCGTCCAGCATACCCGTGTGTCCTACCATGTCACCATTGGCGTAATTGCAAATAATGACATCGAATTTGCCCCCACGAATGGCGGTCTCAAGTTTTTCAGTGAGTTCAGCAGCACTCATTTCCGGTTGCAGATCGTAGGTGGCTACTTTTGCTGAGGGCACTAATAATCGCTCTTCGCCAGGGTAGGGTTGTTCTGTGCCTCCAGAGAAAAAGAACGTGACGTGGGCGTACTTTTCTGTCTCTGCGATGCGCAGTTGTTTGTTACCTAAACTGGCTAAATATTCCCCCAATGTATTGCTGAATTTTTGACGTTCGAAGGCGACAGGAAGGTCGATATCATCAGCGTACCGAGTGAGGGTTACAAAATTTGTTAGAGATACGGTGGAGCGGCGTTTAAAGCCGTCAAAATTTGTTTGAGAAATTGCTCGTGTCATCTGTCGTGCGCGATCTGCACGAAAATTCATGAATACTATGGCGTCTTCGGGTTTTAGAGTTATGGGTAATTCATCTGCATTGTGGATGGCAGTAGGTTGTACAAACTCATCATTTTCATTCCGAGCGTAGGCGTTTTGCAATGCTGTGGTGCCGAGTTGAGCATGGAAGGGTGCTTCACCGCGAACCATCAAATTATAGGCTTGTTCTACTCGATCCCAGTTTTGATCACGATCCATGGCGTAGTAGCGACCGACAACACTGGCGATTTGTCCGCTTCCCAATTCGCTAAACAACTGTTGTGCTGCTTGCAATGACGCATCCGCACTGCGTGGTGGCGTGTCGCGGCCATCCAATATGGCGTGCAAATAGATTTTCTTAATGCCTTTGTTCGCGGCAATGCGAATAGTTTCGAATATTTGTTGTTCGTGGCTGTGTACGCCGCCAGGGGAGAGCAGGCCCAAGATGTGGAGTGCGCCTGAAGACTTCTCGAGTTTTTTAAATGTGGTGGCTAAGGTACGATTGTTGGCATACTCATCTTGGCTGATAGCGCGATTAATGCGGCTAAAGTCTTGATAGATCACGCGTCCCGCACCCAGATTCATATGGCCTACCTCGCTGTTTCCCATTTGGCCCGGGGGTAGCCCCACATCTTCGCCAGAAGCGGAAATTAGAGTTTTAGGTTGGTTGTTCCATAACGCATCCCAATGAGGGGTTTGAGCAAGTGCAATGGCGTTGTCCTGGGTTGCTTCGTTGTAGCCGAAGCCATCGAGGACAACCAACAAATTCACTTGACGCATTCTACGGATACTCCTGGGGAACCTCTGATTAATTATCGTAAACGCAGCCAGAAGCCCCGCAGGTCACGCCCTTTGGGAGCTTCTCGCGCTCACCACCACGGCGTTGCGCAGCTTGCCAATATACTCGATATTACCTGCGCTGCGCGCCTGGTGCTGGCAAGCGCGAGAAGCTCTGAGAAAATGATAATTAATCCGAGGTTCCCTAACGGTAAATGCAGGCTGGCGAGATTTTTAAAGGGGGCGAATTCTAGCAAAAAGAGTCTCTACGATGTGTATAATCGCGCGGCTTTCTTATAGGTGTTTGTCATGGAGTCGTTGCTTTCGTTCATTAGCCTCCACCCTTACTTGGTCGGTATTTTTTCCGTACTGCTGGTGCTTTTTATACGTAATGAGATGAGTCGAGGTGGTGCAACCATCAGTGCTCAAGAGCTTGTGCAATTGGTCAACAACGAAGGGGCAGTGGTTCTCGATGTGCGTGATAAGGCGGAATTTGAGCAGGGTCACATTGTAGATTCCATCAACATTCCTTATGCCAATGTTGAGGCTCGTGTGGATGAACTGAAAAAATACAAAGAACAACCCTTGGTGATTGCCTGCAAGATGGGCCAGCATTCAGGTGCTGCTGGCACTGCTTTGCGTAAACACGGTTTTGAGAAAGTCTCTCGCCTTCGGGGCGGCATAACTGAGTGGCGTGGGCAAAATCTGCCAGTGGTTAAGGCGTAACTCGCGATGAGTGATGACCAACCTCAAGCAGGTGAGAAAATTCAGGTACAAATGCGCTTGGAACGAATCTATCTGAAAGACGCTTCGTTCGAATCACCTGGCGCGCCTTCCATTTTTACTGAGCAGTTTCGCCCGGAATTTAAGGTAGATATAAATACTGCGGTTAACAGCCTCGGCGACAATCGTCATGAGGTTGTGCTGTGCGTGACGGCAACGGCAAATCGAGAGAGCAAAGTAGCTTACTTGGTTGAAGTGCAACAGGCGGGTATTTTTGTAATTGAAGGTGCTAAAGGACCTCATTTGCAGCAGGTGATTGGCATAGCGTGTCCAAACACGTTGTTTCCTTATGCACGCGAATGCCTAGACAGTTTAGTGGTGAAAGGTGGCTTCCCGGCGTTACAGCTAGCGCCAGTCAACTTTGAAGCGTTGTACGCTCAAGCAATGCAGCAGGCAGAACTCACGGCGCAGGCCTCCTCAGATGGTGAGATCAAGCACTAGGCCAATGCTAGTGCGTATGCTGAGTGCTGGTAGAGGGTTGTAGGTAGTTTAGCATCCGCCGCTAAAGTCTATTTGCCGCCAAGCTTCAAATAGAATAACAGACACCGCGTTGGCTAAATTCAAGCTGCGTGATTGGGCTTGCATGGGAATTCTCAGTGTCTGCTGCTTTGCCATAGCCGTGAGCAACGTGTCTGGTAAGCCACGAGTCTCAGGACCGAACATCAACGTATCTCCTTCAACAAATTTAACCTCGGTGTAGTTACGGCTGCCCTTGGTAGTGATGGCAAATAGGCGCGCTGGCGCATGCCGCTGCTGGAAATCGGCATAGTTGTCATAGAGGCTGACGTGTGCCAGGTCGTGATAGTCAAGTCCTGCACGCTTTAAGCGCGTGTCGTTCCACTCAAACCCAAATGGTTTGATGAGGTGTAATCGAGCCCCGGTGTTGGCACACAATCTGATGATGTTGCCGGTATTGGGTGGAATTTCCGGTTCATAAAGGGCGACGTGAAAAGGCATGTCGCATTGTAGCTTCTTTTTTCTAGATCGTTCCTATACTGCATAAATAGACAAAAATTCTTTAGGGGTCAGTGTGAGTTCAGCAATGGCATGGATGCAAAGGCTAACCCGCTTTGCCTCGGGACAATTCGCGATGCAAGGTGATGACCAGGGGCAATCGAGCCAGGTTGCCGTGTACGTGTCTGGTTCAGTAGTGGCCACAGCTCACGCTAACTTCGATGCGGGGCTCGAAATTTCTTTGCGCGCTGACCCTATCGGCGGACTGACAGAAATTTCGGAATGTTTAAAGATTCAAGCTAAATCACTTGGTTTGGCACGGCAGCGTTCTGCACAACACTGTAATTTGGTCTTGGCGCCAGAACTGTACACCATGTCGTTGTTGGAACGCCCTGATGTGGCGCAGGAAGAACTTGCTGACGCAGTTAGGTGGTTGATTCAAGATCAGGTCGACTACCCGGTAGAAGAGGCCAGTCTCGACGTATTTGAGCTGCCCGCCAGTGCTGCGCGAGACCGTCGCATGGTTTTTGCGGTCTCAACCCACACGCAATTTTTGAGCAGTCTGGTCGGTCAAGTATATGCCGCAGGTTTTGCGCTTGATTCCATCGATGTTGCTGAATTAGCCCTACGCAACCTTGCTTGGCAGTGTTATCCGATGCCAGATCAAAGTGTGGGTCTGCTTAGACTCACAGTGAACAGCGGCATTATCAATGTGTCGCGAGGAGACGAATTATATCTCGCGCGTCGTCTCTCAGGTGTGCCCGAAGCATTTGCAGAACCCACCTGGGAAGATTTTCGCGAGCGATTACTGCTGCAAGTACAGCGCTCTATCGACTACTACGAAAGCGCGATGAATCAACCGCCGTGCAATATGTTGATGGTCGCTTGTACAGACAACTGGTCTGATCGAGTGGTTGGGTATCTTGGTTCTATGTTGCCAATTCCTGTCCGCACAATTGCGGATACGTTAGAAGGTGAGATGCGCATCAACCTATGTAATCCCGAATCTGAAGTGCTCGATCTGAACAATTTGACCGAGAAACAAACCAATGCACTGGCGGCTGGGTTGCCGGTGTTGGGTGGTGTCTTGAGGCATCGAGTTTTTGCCCAACTCCAGGTTGCCGCCTGATGCAACAAGTCAATCTCATAAGTCTCGGCATCATTCCCAAGGCAGAACCGCTTCGAACCAAACAGATGGTATTGCTGTTGGGTGGTTTTAGTCTCGTATTGTTGGCCGTCACAGGATGGCATGGCGTGGGTTTGGCTGGGTTACAGAGCGAGTTAGTGCAGAGCAAGCTGGAAGTTGAGGCGTTACGGCAAACCAATTTACTAAGTCGAAATGACCGGCCTGACACACAAGCGTTGCGATCTCAGGTTGAACAGCTGAGTACTACACACAGCGCGCAAACTAACTTGGTACGATTGCTCAGCTTGCAACATGCGCAGCAAGGATTCTCTGCTCAGTTGAAGAGCCTGGCCGTGGCCAGGGCAGAAGGGATGTGGTTAGAAGAGATCCACTTTTCCCAGGGCGACAGAGAACACATTTCGCTTAAGGGCAAGGCGCTACGAGCAGTTATCGTTGCAGAATTTTTACAGAACTTGGCGGACCAACGAGTATTTAGCGGGCAGTCGTTTGAGTATTTGAGTGTGCGCAGCAGTGAAGATGATGGCAGTTTGTTAGGTTTTACTATCGTCAGTGAAGATCTGGCGCAATCCGGATGAAAGATTATGTCCAACGCGCGGTATCGATGTTTGAAGCCTGTTCTTTACGAGAGCGTGGACTGATATTGCTGGTGTTATTGGCAGCTACTTGGGGGGTTTGGATCACTTCCGTTGGTGGTTATGTGATTGACTCTAAAGCAGCAGTGATTAGCAGCATCGACGTGTTGGCTCAGAATTTGCGCGAGCAGAACACTGAGCGAGAAAGGTTGAAGCTTCTTGATATTGCGCCTGAATATACCGCGCTGCATAAGCAGCAACGCAGGCTAAACAAAAACGTGATTCTCCAAGCGGCTGAGTTAGAGTCGCTGTTGGCCTATTTTGTCGCGCCACAAGACATTCCGGTTATGCTCGAAGATGTACTGCGAAGTCACCAAGGTTTAAAGCTGATACGACTGGAAAGTCAGCCTACCCAACGTATTGAGGTAGTCGCCTCGCAACAAACAGAATCTCTCAGTGTGCCTGTTATCTATCGGCACCCGGTACAAATGGAATTTGAAGGAGGTTATCTAGATGTCATTGCTTACCTCAATACTTTAGAGCAAGGCGAGTGGCATTTTAGCTGGCGCCGGCTTGAGTATGTGGTTGACGAGTATCCGCGTGCGCAAGTATTGATAGAGATTGAAACATTGAGTGAGAGTAAGGAGTGGCTCGGTGTATAGGCTGTGTTATGTGCTTTTGTTATTACTTGTGCCAATAGCTTCGTTTCCGATTGAAGATTCTAGCCGTGCAATTAAAGACCCAACCCGTCCTATCTCGATGGTGCAAATACGTCAGAGTCATAACAAAGTACTACCAGCACTAAAATCCATTTTAAATTCCCAGCATCGGCGGTTGGCCATTATAGACGGCCATGTGCTTGCGGAAGGTGACGAAGTTGCTGGCATTCGATTATTGGAAATCGACGGCTACGGTGTGGTTTTAAGTGTAGATGGTGGCGTGCCAATCTCGATACCCCTCGGCACAGTAAGCATTCGAAAGGACATAAAGTGATGTCATACAAAATTCGGCTAGCGTTTGTGTTGGTGATCTTGAGTTGCGCAGGTTGTGCAAATATTGGTCCTAGCGTGGTCGCTCACACCGACAGTTCAGACCAAGCCATCAGTGAGCTTTTGCTTGGCGTGGATCAAGTGATTCCTCCGTTGGTTACCCCTAGGGTGAATATGCGGATTGAAACCCAACCGCCGGGCGAGGTAATAGACCAAGGTTCGCGATTTGATTTGAGTGTGGACGGCGCTGGGGCTGCTCCATTTTTTCGCAGCTTAGTGGCTGGGACGCGATTCAATATGGTGGTGCATCCTGATGTTGCGGGCACGGTATCACTGGCCCTGAACGACGTCACGGTACAAGACGTGATGGAGGTGATGCGCGACGTATACGGTTATGACTATGTTTTAAATGGCAATATCTATCAAGTTTTTCCCGATGTGCTGAGAACACAAATTTACCACTTAAACTATTTGAATGTGTCTCGCTCTGGACGGTCAGAAGTACAAGTCAGTGTAGGGAAGGTCAGCGACTCAGCTGGCCGCAGGTCAAATAATAACAATAGTAATAATAACAACAACCAAAACTCTGGGAACTATTCGTCATCAAACAGTGGTGGCGACCAGGTAGTTGGCACCATTGTAAATACCAGTGCAGAAGCAGATGTATGGGGCGAGCTAACGCAGACGTTAATCGTGTTGGTGGAAAGTGATGAAGGCAGTAGTGTTGTGGTTACGCCTCAGGTGGGGTTGATTGTGGTCAAGGCCAAACCACAAACCCAGCGTGCGGTAAGCGATTATTTGAATCAGGTCGAGAATATGCTGTCTCGACAGGTGGTCATCGAGGCAAAAATAATCGAGGTGACACTTAACGAAGGTTTTCAGTCAGGTATAGACTGGCATAGTTTTGGCGATGCGTCGGGCGGTAGCTTTAAACCGCGGTTGGTCGAACAAGCCGACGGCAGTTTTCTGACTTCTCTTGGTAGTGAACGCAGTGTTGCAGGTGAGTTTGTCAGCGGTGTGAACGAAATATTTAACCCGTTGGGCACTGCCTTTTCTTTGAGTAGTGCCTTTGGCGATTTTGATGCAACCATAAGGCTGTTACAAACCCAAGGTGCTGTGCAGGTTCTTTCGAGCCCCCGTATTGTTACTGTAAACAATCAAAAAGCGGTGATCAAAGTAGGCAGCGATGAGTTTTTTGTCACAGATATATCTTCCAATACTGTGACCGCAGGCAGTGCGATCAATACAAGTGATTCGCCGGAACTCACGCCATTCTTTTCTGGTATTGCTCTAGACGTTACGCCACAGATCAGCGATAACAATAATGTTATTTTGCATATTCACCCAACAGTGAGCGAAGTCACCGAGCAGTTGAAAGAAATTGGAGGCCAAGTTGTACCGCTGGCGTCCAGCACTATTCGTGAATCGGACAGCATAGTGCGAGCGGCCAGTGGTCAAATTATTGTGATTGGCGGCCTCATGCAAAACTCCAGCCGAGATGTGAATGCTGGAGTGCCTTGGCTAAGCAAATTGCCAGGCGTAGGTCATTTGTTCAAGCAGAAGAATGTGAGCAGCCTTAAGAGTGAGCTTGTTATTCTACTCAAACCCATGGTCATAGAGTTGGGTGTGCAGAAGTCGCTATTGAGTGAAAGCGCACAGCGTGCAAGCCGCATACGCAGTCGCATGCAACGCCGAGGGTAAGGGCTGTGGGCGCGGCCAACAAAATACGCATAGGCGATCTATTGGTTGCGAGCGGCGATATCAGCCCCGATCAGCTAGACGAAGCTCTTGCTGAACAGAAACATACCGGGCTTAAGCTCGGGCGTATTCTGGTCGAAAAAGGATTTGTAGATGAGGATCGGTTGCTGGGGTTTCTATCAGAACAATTGGGCGTCCCTTTTGTTGACCTGACTAATTTCGAGTACGACGAAGCTCTTGTTGCAAAGTTGCCTGAAACCTACGCGCGCCGTTATCGGGCAGTGGTACTTGAAGAGAATGATGGTGAGCTATTGGTGGGAATGGCAGATCCCATTGACATATTTGCCTTCGATGAGTTGGCTCGTCAGTTGAATCAGGCTATGAATGTTGCGGTGGTTCGTGAAGCGGAATTGCTTGCCCTTCTCGATAGCGCCTACCGGCGAACAAGTGAAATTGTTAGTTTTGCAAGCGAACTAGATGGCGAGTTGAGTGTTGATGAGTTTAACCTTGGCAGCTTCGATCAAGATGAGGAGGACCAGACTCCGGTTGCGAGGCTTTTACAATCTATATTGGAAGATGCCGTGCAAATTAGAGCATCAGATGTGCATATTGAGCCGGGTGAGAAAGTCCTGCGCCTGCGTTTTAGGGTTGATGGTGTTTTACAAGAACAGATATTAAATGAAAGAAGAATTGCCCCGGCCTTAGTCAGCCGGTTAAAGCTAATGGCGGGCTTGGACATATCTGAGAAGAGATTGCCTCAAGATGGTCGCTTTGAAGCCAGGCTTAAAAACAAAGACATGGACGTAAGACTAAGCACGTTGCCAACGACACATGGTGAGTCGGTTGTTATGCGCTTGGCAGACCATAGCAGTGGTAATGCGAGACTAGATGAAATTGGTATGGACGATGTCATCCTGCAGCGTTTTCGGCGCATGATAAAGCGACCAAACGGATTGATATTGGTAACAGGACCAACCGGAAGTGGTAAAACCACAACACTTTATGGGGCTTTGAACGAGCTAAACACGCTAGAAAAGAAGATAATTACGGTGGAAGATCCGGTCGAATTTCAGCTGGAAAGAATCAATCAAGTCCAGGTGATGCCGAAGATTGGGCTGAATTTCGCCAAGGTGTTGCGATCAACCTTGCGACAAGATCCAGATATCTTGCTGGTAGGTGAAGTGCGAGATTCCGAGACCGCTGATATCGCGCTGCGTGCAGCGATGACAGGCCATTTGGTACTATCAACTTTGCATACCAACGATGCCATCTCGTCTGCACTACGATTGCTAGATATTGGTGTGGAGGGATACATTGTTGCCTCTTCGGTGCGTGCGATTGTTGCTCAACGTCTGGTGCGTAGAATTTGTGAAGGTTGTACTGCAGATTACACCGCAGATGAACATCAGATGGCATGGCTTTCTGCAACCTCGCCGGATGTAGATTGGTCTGCGGTTAAATTTACTGTGGGTGAAGGCTGCAATAAATGTAACAGAACTGGCTACTACGGTCGGATTGGTGTGTTTGAATTGCTTGAGATTGATGCTGATTTGGCAGATGCACTGCGCGCTGACGATACGGCACTGTTTAGCAAACAAGCTCAGCAACAAGCAGGATTCGAGTCATTAGTACATTGCGCCCTGCGCCATGCCCAAAATGGTACGACTAGTTTAGATGAAGTCATCGCTTTGTCTGGCCATGAAGAAGAGCTTTGGGGGCATCCATCGCCTGCCCAGCAATCGGCGGCGGAGCCTAAAGCTAACTTAGAACAGACACTAGTAGCTGCGCAACAGCACCTCGAAGACACCCCGCCAAGGTCAAACCCGTCCCATTAGGGTCGAACGACATATGCCAACCTTCCACTTCAATGCAAAATCAGCTTCCGGCGAACATCTAAAAGGTACTCGGCAAGCAGCAAGTGCAAGCGCGATCGCCCACGAATTGCGGGCGTCTGGCATGGTGCCGTTGGGCATACAAGCAGCGCAAGAAGGTGGGACAAAGAGCCTAGCCATCACCTTACTGAAGATCGGCAAGCAAAAAGTACAACTCAATGAATTGGTTGTGTTCAGCCATCAAATGGCAAGCCTGACTAAGGCGGGCATATCGGTGGTGCGCGCAGTGCGAACCCTGGGGGAGAGCAGTAAGAATGATTACCTTGCGCAGGTTCTAGTGGAAGTTGCGCAAGATCTTGAAGCAGGTGCGGATGTCGCTACAAGCTTAGGGCGCCATCCTCGGGTTTTTAACGAACTCTATATAAGCCTGATTCATGTGGGGGAAAACACTGGCCGACTCGACTCTGCCTTTAATCAAATATCGCGTGATCTAGAACTTGAAAGAGAAACACGTCGTCGTGTTCAGGCAGCGACTCGCTATCCGAGCTTTGTGTTGGTTGCTATATCAATCGCTGTGGTTATCTTGAATATATTCGTGATTCCAGCATTTGCTCAAGTATTCGAAAAGTATAATGCGGAATTACCCTGGCAAACTCAGGCCATACTCGCTGTTTCTCGAGCATTTGTTGACTACTGGCCGATCATAGGCCTGTTGCTTGCCGCAGGTATATTCGCCTGGCGCAGGTTTCTACAAACCACCGAGGGTTTGCATACTTGGCATAGTTGGAAAATCAGAATCCCAATTGTAGGGTCGATTTTTGAGCGCATCTATCTATCGAGATTTTGTCATACGTTTGCCATGGTCAGCCGGGCGGGTGTACCTCTGGTTCAGGGTTTGAAAATCACTTCCAGGGCGATAGGCAATGAGTATATGGCGCGGAAAATTGTTGCCATGCGCACCAGTATCGAACGAGGAGAATCAATAACTGCGACCGCACATAAAGCCGAATTATTTTCTCCAGTGGTTCTACAGATGATGTCTGTTGGGGAAGAAACCGGCACCATGGATGAGTTGCTGGAGCAGGCTGCCTTGTTTTACGAAGAAGAGGTGGAATACGAGCTTAAGAGCCTTACGGACGCGCTTGAACCCATATTGATAGTTGGCATTTCTGCGTTGGTGTTGATAATGGCCCTTGGTGTGTTTTTGCCACTCTGGGACCTCAATAGCGTGGCGCACTAGAAGTCATTTTGTATCTCCACCTGGAAGAATCAGAATAAGAGTCTAGGCTTATTTAAGACGTGTTTGGTAAGGAAAGACCATGAAAAGTACTATTCGGAACATTAAAGGTTTCACCATTGTGGAACTGGTTGTTGTCATCATACTGCTAGGTATCCTCGCGGCTACTGCGCTACCTCGATTTATTGATGTTGATGACGATGCGCATGCAGCAGCCTTTGCAGGTGCCTTGGGAGGCTACCAAACAGGGATAGCTCTATATCACGCGCAATGGGTTGCTGGAGGGCAAGATGCCGCTGGAACCCAAGTGCCTGAGTTTGATAACTTGCGTGTTACGGCTCAAGGTTACCCGTACAGTCAAACCACCCAAGCGGGTCATGTGCCCACAGTCTCGCAAGATTGTGCGGATGTCTTTACCGGCGTATTGCAAAGTGGTCCGACTGTTTCCGGCGTTGCTGCTCTAGCAAACGTAGCTGCCAGTTCTACAGACTATACTGCGGTGAGAAATGGCACGAACTGTGAGTACTATTACACTGCACAAGGTCGTGTTAGTGGTGAATCTATCTCATTGTTCGTCTATGTCTCTGCTACTGGATTAGTCACTCGAACCACCGCTACTTTGCCCTAACCCAATGACGATTAGCGGCAGGCAGTTTAACTTGCCGCTGATTCGCGCTGTCGGGTTCACTGTCGTTGAGATAGTTGTGGTGTTAATTTTGCTGGGCATCCTCAGCGCAACGGCGATGTCGAGGATGATTTCCGCAAGCGCGTTCTCTGGGCTCACACTCACCAACACGCTCAGGTCTCATAGTCAGTATGCAGCACAACTTGCACAAACGGGTGCGGGTGTTGTTACTCTGGGTATGTCGGTCAGTGGGGGCGTGCGCCACCTGCACATACGCAGTGATGGTGTGATTGCTCGGCACACGGAACTCAAACTAGGCAATCTTACCCTCGTGGTCGAAAACGCCGGTACAGTACAACCGTTGACCAATGATGTTGCGTTGGTTGTGCAATATCGCAATAGTGGTGAGGTACAGGTTGCCACTGTTGGAACTGCTGTACTGGATGTTGGCCAAGGCTTTGAGTTTTCAGCCCAAGGTGAGCGTGTCCATTCTATTTGCTTTTATCCCACCGGCTATGTCAGTGCGCTTGCGTGTTAACTTGCAGGTTAGCCGAGGCTGTCGCGGTTTTACCTTAGTAGAAGCGATTGTCAGCATGCTGCTGATTTCCATTGCAGCCATTGCCATGGCCAGCGCTATGGGATTGGCTTTTACCCATTCCTCGGACAATCTGGTGCATACCAAAAGTGTGCAGCTGGCGAGGTCCTACCTAGAAGAAATATTAGCCCGCAGATTTGACGAGAATACTCCGGTGGGTGGCCTGCCCCCTTGTTCTGCACTGGCGCTGCGTTGTAGTAGCTTGGGTAATGATGCCGAAACGCGTAGTAGTTATGACGATGTTGATGACTACCATGGGTTAGATGAATCACCACCGCAAGATGCTCAAGGCAATGTAATTGCAGGATTTGCGGGCTATCGGGTCCGAGTCAGCGTGAGTTATGCCAACGCATCTCAGATAAGTGCATGGTCTTTGGATGCGAGCGATGATGCCAAAGTGGTTGTTGTTGAAGTTATTTCTCCTGACTTGAAGAGTCAAGAATTCACCGCCGTGAAGGGTAACTACTGATGCGATCATGGCCTAGAAACAGCGGATTTACCCTGGTCGAAATGATAGTAGTTTTGGTTGTGCTAGGGGTCTTATCCCTTGGAGGCACCTATTTTCTGGCCAACTCGGTGGACGGCTACGGCAGCGTGGTTGATCGTCAGCAATTGGCGGAACGAGGTCGATTTGCTTTAGAACACATGACCCGAGGGGTGCAAAATGCACTTCCAGGCAGTGTTCGGGTACGTAATGATTGTTTAGAAATTGTGCCGGTGGTGACTGGCGCTCAATATCTGTCAATTCCTGTGGCCTATGTTGCCAACAGTGTTTTGACCACGCCGCCACCAGTGATGGTTCCGCCAAACGGATTGCGGCTAGCGGTGGCCGCTGATGATGCGCTATATGGATTGACGAACCCGGGAGCAATCAGTCCTACAACCGTTGCTATGTCCGAAAACTCAAGTGGTGTGCAGACCATTATGCTGAATAGTGGACATCAATTTATTTCCGAATCGACTCGTAATCGCTTGTATTGGATAGCGACACCCATCAGCTATTGCATCAGTGGTGGGCATCTATGGCGTTATCAAGACTACGGTTTTGTTTCTGTTCAACCACAACCGATAGATTTACCAACCACCATGCCTGGGCGTGCACTGTTGGCAGAAACCGCGTCTGTGGTGTTTACGCTGGATGCTGCGTCTCTGCAAAATAGTTCAGTGGTGGATGTGGCATTGGTGGTTTCTCAGGGTGCTAGTCAATTAGAAGTAGTGACCAAGATTCAGGTGCGCAATGTGCTGTAGCAAACAACTACAGCAGGGCTCGAGTTTGATGACAGCCATCGCTCTAATCACCATCGTTGCATTGCTTGCGGTTGCCATTACCCGCTCTGTTGAGCTGGGTGCTGAGAGTGTATCGCTGGAAATAGTCAGTCAAAGAGCGAGCTTTGCGGCTACCAGTGGCGCCCAGCTTGCGCTGAATCGAGTGTTTGCGCCCAGTGGCACCAGCACTTGCGCCGATCAAACCATAAATTTTGACAGCCTTGCTGGCTTACCTGCTTGTGAAGCGCGCGTGACTTGTGCTGCTCAATTGATAGATGGCAAGCAGTACTACACCCTGGTGAGTGATGGGCGCTGCGATGCAGGAAATATTCAGTCGCAACGATCGGTGATTGTAAAGGCGACCCCATAGAATTAACCCGAAGAACGCCTACTAAGAAATATCAAGCTCTTGCATTTTGCGTGTCAGGGTGTTGCGGCCCCAACCCAACAGTTGTGCGGCGTCACGCTTCCGGCCACCTGTTTTGCGCAACGCAGTACTGATCATAATACGTTCGAATCGAGGCAGCGCAGTATGCAGCAATGGTGTGTTGGCATTGGTGTCAAGCATTTGGTTGACCCAAAGTTCGAGGCTGATCTCCCAATCAGAATTTGCCGAGGTGTTTTCGGGTTGTTGCAGTTCTGCAGGTAGGTCGCTCACTAAAATGGTACGGGTGCTGGCCATAACATGCAGCCAACGACAGGTATTCTCCAGTTGTCGAACGTTGCCAGGCCAAGGCAGCAAGCTGAGATAGTCTTCTGTTTCGCCAGCAAGACGTTTAGCTTCGTCTCCCAATTCTAGTGCAGCAGCCTCCAAAAAGTGAGCTGCGAGAGTGGCAATGTCGGTGCGTCGCTGGTTCAGGGCGGGCACATGTACTCGAATGACATTTAGCCGGTGGTATAGGTCTTCTCGAAACGCACCGCGGCTAACTAAACTTTCTAAGTCTTGGTGGGTAGCGGCAATGATGCGCACGTCTACGGTAACGGCTTGATGTCCGCCGACGCGGTAGAACTCGCTCTCCGCTAATACCCGGAGTAAGCGGGTTTGAGCTGCCGCCGGCATGTCGCCAATTTCATCTAAGAAAAGGGTGCCGTTGTTGGCTTGTTCAAAACGTCCAACTCGGCGTTGTGTCGCACCGCTAAAGGCACCTTTCTCGTGCCCGAACAGTTCGCTTTCGATTAAGTCGCTGGGAATGGCGGCCATGTTTAAGGCCACGAAGGGCTGCTCAGCTCTGGGACTGTGCCGATGTAGGGCTTTGGCAACAAGTTCCTTGCCTGCGCCAGATGGTCCGTTGATTAATACTGAGACATTTGAAGATGAGAGGCGCCCAATGGCACGAAAGACTTCCTGCATGGCTGGCGCCTGACCAATGATTTCTGGCGCGGGCTCGCTTGCCTTCAGTTCTACTATGCTGGTGTCTTGTCGGTGGGCAATGGCGCGTCGTACTACCGCTACTACTTCATCGACATCGAATGGTTTAGGCAGATATTCAAAGGCACCTTTTTTAAAGCTCGCCACTGCGCTTTGCAAATCGGAATGAGCCGTCATGATAATGATGGGAACAGTAGGGTGGCTTTTTTGCATTTCCTGCAGAAAATCTAAGCCTGAGGTTCCAGGCATACGGATATCAGTAAGAATCGCCAATGGCGCGTCGTCGTGTAGATGGTGCATGGCTTGATCAGCAGTATTAAATGCCGTAATCGGTATGCCTGCCTGGCTGAGGGCTCGGTCAAGTACCCAACGGATAGACTTGTCATCGTCAATGACCCAAACATGTTCGCTCATGGTTGGTGAATCCCCTCATTGTTTTGTGTGTGGGAAGTGAAAGGTAGGTAGATGGAAAAGCAAGTATTGCCAGGTTTGCTGGCGACCTGGATCGATCCCTGGTGTTGGGCAATGATATTCTGGGTGATCGCCAGGCCCAACCCGGTGCCGTTCGCACGACCACTGATCATGGGAAAGAAGAGGCGTTCTTCTAACTCTGGGTCGATGCCTGGACCATTGTCGATGATGTCCAAATGCATTACTAAGCGATGGCGGATATTGCCGATAGTGAATTGTCGACATACCCGGGATCGTAAGGTAATGCGTGGTTGCTCCAACTGCGCTGTTGCTTCGCATGCATTACGCACGATGTTCATGATCGCCTGCTTAAGTTGGTCTTCGTCTGCGGATATATCCGGCAAACTAGGGTCATAGTCGCGCCGCCAAGTGATTCGACTGGGTTCTTCAGCTTCCACCAGTTGAATGATGTGTTCGAGTACTTTGAGAATATTCAGTGGCGCTATGTATTGTTGTTGATTTGGTCCTAACATACGGTCGACCAAAATCTTCAGACGATCCACTTCGCTAATGATGATGCCGGTGTAGTCTTTCTGTGAATCAAGTGTGAGTTCGCGCTCCAGAAGCTGCGCTGCGCCGCGTATGCCGCCTAGAGGGTTTTTAACCTCATGAGCGAGGCCGCGGATTAACTGCCGTGCGATATTTTGACGTGTCACAGATTCATCATCTTTGTTGATGCGTTGTAGGCGATTAAGGGGTTGAAGTTCAATCAGTAAGGCGCTGGTTGCATCTTTGGACTCTAGCAGGGTGACCGTGAAATCGACTTTCTGGATGATGTTGTCAGGTAAGCGGATGGTGATTTCCCGCTCAGTATAGGGTTGGCGATTTGCAAGTGCCGCTTCTAGAGAGGGCACCAGTTCATCGGCATGTAGTATGAGTTCATGTAACTGTTGGCCAGTAGCTTGGCTGTGGGATGTTTGCAGCAAATTTTCTGCCGCGTTATTGATAAAACTGATACGCAGATCTGTGCCTAACACCACAATTGCGGTGACTAGATTGTCGATCAGGGCTTTGTAAGAATCCACGCCATTGTACGCATCAGTGCAAGACGCACTAAAATAGTGCGCGCACCATTAAAGGTCAACCGTTTCTAGAGTGTTGACCGCTATTGGAGCGACGGTTTTGGATAGCTCGGCGTAGTAAGTGGAAGTTGATGCTGCTTGAGTCCATTAGTGCAGTACCGTTGCCGTCTACAACTTGAATCTGCAGCTGGTGAGTACCTCTGTCGACGTTCAGTAGACTAATGCTGCCACCTTTGCTGGTTGCATAGATTTTGCCATCGAGCAGCAGTTCCACTTGATGGCCTCTTTCGACTTGAAGATCTGGGTACAGATAGAATTGGACCGTGAGGTCGCCAGCGTTTGCGCGCACAGCTTCGTCATTGGTGGGTGATAAGATGCGTAGGTGTTCGTAGGGGACTAGAGAAAAATCTTCTTCGAGGTCTTCTTCACGCGGGTCTTGATCACCAATTTGTGCTGTTGAGGAAGGCTGGGTTGGTCGGGAGAACTGATTGCCTGGATTTAACTCCAGGGGTTGTGAGCCATCGTTGGGTGGTACGTCTGTAAAAACAGGGTTGCCGTTGGAATCAATGGTTTTGTATATGCGCGCTGATGCCTCGCCGGTGATCAGCGCTGTGAGCAGCAATACTGCTATTAACTTGCCTAAAATATGAACCATCTTTGGTATTTTCCAACAGTTAACGCAACGATACGTAACATTGGACCACAAAAAGGCAAAAAAAAGCCCCTGCAAGTGTAAATGCTTGAGGGGCCTTTGTAAGCATGCGGTGCTTAAGCGTTACGAAAGCGCTTCTTTGGTGGTTTTTATGATAGCTGCAGCAACTTTGTATGGATCTGCATTTGAGGCTGTGCGTCGATCTTCCAGGCGGCCTATCCACCCATCTGCGGGTGTGGTGATAGGAATACGAATGGATGCGCCACGGTCCGAGATGCCGTAACTGAACATTTCGATCGACTGTGTTTCATGCTTGCCGGTTAGGCGCTGATCATTGTCCGCGCCATAGACACTGATGTGACGTTCAATATTTTTGCCAAATTCTTCGCATATTTTGGTAAAAATTTCTTCCTTGCCGTCTTCGCGCATGGCTCTATTGGAAAAGTTCGCGTGCATACCACTGCCGTTCCAATCGGTATCTCCCAAAGGTTTGGGGTGCCAATTAATGGCGTAGCCATAACGCTCTCCGGTGCGCTCAAGTAGGTAACGTGCCATCCAAGTTTCGTCTCCGGCTTGTTTTGCACCCTTTGCAAAAACTTGAAATTCCCATTGTCCGGCGGCAACTTCTGCGTTGATGCCTTCGACGTTGATATTGGCTTCGAGACAAATATCGAGGTGTTCTTCGACGATATCGCGGCCGTAAGTGTTCATCGCACCCACAGAGCAGTAGTACGGTCCTTGAGGACGCGGAAAACCGTTCTCAGGAAAGCCTGGCGGTAGTTGTAAATCGATATCCCACAGGAAGTATTCTTGTTCGAAACCAAACCAAAAGTCGAGGTCATCGTCGTCAATGGTGGCGCGCCCATTTGAGGGATGTGGCGAGCCGTCCGCATTGAGCACTTCTGTCATGACCAAGTAGGCGTTTTTGCGGTCTGGATCTGGGTAAATGGCAACCGGCTTTAACAAACAGTCGGAGTCGCTACCATCTGCTTGCTCGGTTGAACTGCCGTCGAAGGACCACATTGGACATTCTTCCAATGTGCCACCAAAATCAGACTCAACGCGGGTTTTGCTGCGTAGACTCTGCGTGGGTTGGTAGCCATCTAACCATATGTACTCTAATTTCATCTTCATGTTGTTGTTATCTCCTTCGACCTATTCTCATACCCATTCTCATACCAGCTCTCATACCTTCTAGATGAGCAAGAAGTGTGCCACGGAGTTGGGCTAAATATAAGGCCCTAAGCTAGGCGGAAGGCAGTTTTCGCCCAAATTTAGTGCGCGGGACAAATGTGTGCACTTGTTGTGTGCGAAAACTACGTTCGAAAACCTCAGCGTACGATGATCCGAAAGTGATACTCGTCGTTTGTTTGCGTGGCGAGTTCCAAGTTGTGTCCGTGTACCCGAGTCCAGGAAGGAATGTCTTGCAGCGTGCCTGGGTCGGTTGCCACCAAGGTCAGTACGTCTCCAGGTTGTAGAGTTTTGATGAGGTCCTGGGCCTTAATGACTGGCATGGGGCAGAGTAGTCTGCGCGCATCGATGTGATGACGCTGCGTTTCGGGGAGCGTAGAAGCTGGGTGCAGGGGTGAAGAATCAGACATGCCAGTTTGGGTCCAGGGCATCAATAGCCAACGCTGTGGTGGTGATTGGTTTAGTGTCCCCGTCGGGGAAGCGAACTTCATAGACAAGTTCTGTCGCGTTGCGTCCTTGGCTATAGCGGCCAACAATTTGGCAGGCGAATTCTATATCTTGGGGTGTGGGCGCGCCGTCGATCAATGCTAATGGTCCCATGTGGCTGGTGGTCTTAATACTGATGAAGGTGCCTTTATAGCCCTCTAAGTATTTGTTTTCACCCTCTTCGCGACCGACGATGAGCTTGTAGTGAGGTTGCGGTCGAATATGGCGGCCTACCTTAAGCAACATAATGTCGTCCAATTCGTATTCTCGGCTACCTCGTGCCTGCCATAAGTCGACTAACTTGTTCGAGTATTGCTCGTCTGTCAGGAAGCAGCAGCCACCGGCGGGTTGAGACCAATCAGTGAAACCCAACTGCAATGCGAGCGCGATTTGTGGTTTTCGGTTTCTACCGTGGAAGTCGAATAGTTTTTCTCGGTCAATCCAACCTTCTCGCTCCGGCAAGGTAAGTGGGAGGTGCTTGGCACACAAAGGTCGCAGCAAGCGATCTTCTACACCAGATTGCCGAGCGATTATCGGCATGGTTTCTTTGCGTTGGCTTTTGGGGCGTTGACCAATGACTTCGCCGGTGATGATGAAATCAAAACCATTGTCTTGCATAAATGACCAGGCTTGGGCCTTCTTGACCATAAAAATTTTGCAGTCCAGGCATGGATTCAGGTTCTGCCCATAACCATGTTTAGGATTGAGGAGGACGTCTTTATATTCTTCGATAACATCAACAATGTGCAGCTTGATGCCCAATTGCTCTGCTACCCACAGTGCATTGTTCCGTTTTGGGCTTTGCTGCTTCTTCTTTCTGATGGCGTGGGTGTGGCCTTCCACGCAAAATCCGGTGAAAAAATTCACCCCTTCCACATGAATGCCCTGATCCAAGATGACTTTGGCTGCCAACATTGAGTCTAAACCGCCAGATATTAAGGCGACAGCTCGCTTTTGTTCCGCCATAATCGCCGCCTTTTTAGTTTCCGCCAAATATACGAGGCCGCGCAGTCTAGTGCCCAATCCAAACGTTCGCAACGTCGCTATTATCGCTCATGTTGATCATGGAAAAACTACCTTGGTTGATCGTCTGCTTCAGCAATCTGGTCTACTTGCAGATAACTCGGTAGAGCGAGTTATGGACAGTGGTGACCTGGAACGAGAGAGAGGTATCACGATTCTCTCCAAAAATACTTCAATTCAATACAAAGGCACCAA
>JAADHW010000122.1 GCA_013151695.1 Gammaproteobacteria bacterium | reverse complement strand
TTCGCGTGATGGTCATTGAAAGTGGTCGTTGGTCACCAGAAGATGAGCTTGTGTTGAAACTTTTGAAGCAGTCAAGTGCCACTACCATTGCGGTATTGAACAAGATAGATCTCCATGAAAATAAAAATGCATTGCTACCAGAAATGCAGCGGCTCCACGACACCGGTGTTTTTCGAGATATAGTGCCGGTCAGTGCATTGAAAAATGATGGGCTCGAAAATTTCCGCGCGTTGGTGAATAAGTTTTTACCGGAATCTCCTCACTTGTTTGCTGAAGATCAATTCACTGATCAAACCGAACGTCACCTAGTCGAAGAAATTGTCCGAGAGAAATTGATGCGGCAATTAGGCGATGAAATTCCTCACAGTACCGCCGTGCTTGTTGAAAAATTTGATGAGAGAGATGAACTGGTGGTTATTCATGCAGACATCTATGTTGAACGTGATGGGCAGAAACGTATTGTGATAGGTCGTGGCGGACAGAAACTGAAGCTGATTGGGCAGGAAGCGCGTAAAGACATAGAGCGTTTGTTGGAATGTAAAGTCATGCTGCACCTGTTTGTGAAGGTGCGCAAAGGCTGGACCAACAACGCTGGTTTATTGCGGCAGCTCGGCTACGAATGACGTGCGTGCCCAGGGCTTAAATGCACTTGTGCTGCATGTGCGTCCCTATCGAGAGACAAGTGTTCTCGTTCAATTTTTCACCCGAGAACATGGTCGTTTCTCCGGGGTCATGAAGGGTTTACGCACGGGTCGGGTTCGACAACGTGTTGAACCTTTCATATTGGCCAACCTATCCACTTCGGGTCGCAGCACCCTGGTAAACGTTACTGGGTTTGAAGCTAAGTTCGAATATCAACTGAGTGTAGATATTCTCAGTGCAGGGTTTTATGTAATGGAAATTTTAAAGCGGGCGACTGGAGAGTATCAAAGTGAGCCCAGAGTATTTGATGCGGTGTTAGAGGTTTTGGGTCGGCTGGATAGTGCTTCTCGTGAACATAGCGCCAATGAGCCTCTGGGTAGAAGAATTGCGCCGAGCTTACGAATTTTTGAGAATACTCTACTTGATGAGCTGGGCTACGGTATAGATTTTACTTGTGAATCTCGCAGTGGTAGACCCATTCAACCTGACAAAAAATACGAGTATATATGCGAACATGGTTTTCGTGAGGTTGCCATTTCACCTACCAATAAAGCCAGCCAAATAATGCTTGGTGCAGATCTATTGATGGTGGCTACCGGCGACTACAGTACTTCCAAGCTTGCAGGTATTGCTCGTCATGTGCATCAACTGGGCTTGCGCGCCCTGATTGGTCCTGAACCTATCATCGCTCGTATGTTGCTGATTAATCCGTCGGAACAATTTCATGACTAGAGCAGCTAAACAACCCACGGAAACCATAGTGCAGGTAACAAACCTGACCCATCAGGGGCATGGGCTTGCTGAATTCAATAATAAACCACTGCACATACGTAATGCCTTGCCTGGTGAAAGTGTTAATGCGCGAATTTTAAAAAAGCGCGGTGGTAAGTTGTTTGCCGACGCTGTTGCCGTACTTGGCCCGCATAATCCTGATCGGGTTGAATCCGGTTGTTCGGCTTATCCTCGTTGTGGTGGTTGTAGCATGCATCACATCGACTACCACCAACAATTAAAGCTCAAGCAGAGTCAGGTTGCTGGTTTTTTAGAACAACAAAATGTTTCACCGTTACACTGGAATGCGCCTGTTAGCGGGACGCGTCTAGGCTATCGTCGCAAGGCGCGCCTAGGGGTTCGCCAGCTTGGGGAGCAGGTCCTCGTAGGGTTTCGTGAATCGTTCAGCAATCGGGTAGCTCGACTGTCTGCCTGTGTTGTGCTAACACCTGAGTTGAGTGCGCTCATACCAGTCTTGAAGCAGTTGCTAGGCAAACTGTCGATTGCGGCTAGTATCCCACAAATAGAGTTTGCCCAAGGCGATCACTCCGTTGCGCTGATGCTCCGCCATTTGCTGCCTCTGTCCGACCAAGACCTACACCTGGTCGGAGATTTTCAAAGCCGACACGGCGTTCAAGTGTTGTTGCAAAGTGGTGGGTATGACACGTTGGCGACACTGGATGGATCACCGATCAAACTGTTGGGCTATCAAATACCCGCTAGCGGTGTGTATATGCAGTTTGATCCGCGGCAATTTACCCAAGTGAATCAACCGCTAAACTTGCTGCTGATACAAGCTGTACTGAGCCACCTTTCAATTTCTAGTCCCAAACGCATAGCTGACATGTTTTGTGGATTAGGTAATTTTTCACTGCCCTTGGCTCGCGCAGGTGCAAAGGTATGGGGTTTTGAAGTTGATGCCAGCGCAGTTGCTCGTGGGATTAAAAATGCCGAACTTAATAATGTGGCTGAGCGGGTTCATCTGTCGGTTGCCGATCTGTACAACGAGGCTAATTTAGCACTGCCTAAGCTGGACGCTTTGTTGTTAGACCCGCCCAGAAGTGGGGCTGGTCCTCATCTATTGTCTTGGATACAGCAGTCTGGCTGTGATGAGGTGGTGTATGTTTCTTGTAATCCAGAAACCTTTGCCGAAGATGCGGCGTTGTTGACCACCGAAGGCTTTTCACTGGCCCAGGTAGGGGTATTTGATATGTTCCCGCACACCAGCCATATTGAGACCCTCGGTTATTTCACCCGCAGGCGATGCATGCCGGTTGATTTGTGACATGGTAAAAGTACAGCAAGAAGTACCGCGTACCCCAAGTGGGAAAATTGATATTAGCGCTTGGGTTGACCATGTTTGTGCTGATCACGAACATTTAGAAACTGCACCATTACTGCAGGTCGGTAACTGGCTTCAAGATCAGGACGAGAGATTTATTTTGCCTGGCTTGCAGCTTGCAGAACTCGTCGCTGATTTGAATATGGATCTGGTTTCGGTTCAGGCAGCGCTATTATATCGTCCCGTACGTTTTTCTAAGTTTGATGAATCCACTTTGCCCAATTTGGTAGACACCTGCGTGATTGAGCTAGCCAAGTCTGTCGCAGCTATGGCAACTAGCAGTTTGTTGGAAATGTCTAACTCGCCCTTGTTAGAAAAAGAACGGCGTAATCAGGTTGAAAATGTGAAGCGGATGTTGGTTGCTATGATCGATGACGCTCGGGTTGCGGTCATTAAACTAGCAGAGCGCGTGGTCGCACTACGTCGAGCAAAAAATTACAGTGCGAGTCGCAGGTTACGAATCGCGCAAGAAGCCAGCTTTGTCTTTGCGCCTCTGGCCGGCCGATTGGGCATTGGCCAAGTTAAGTGGGAGCTAGAAGATCTTGCCATGCGTTACACCCATGGCGAAGTGTACCAAGACATAGCCAAGCAATTGCGTGGTCGACGTGTTGATCGAGAAGCCCAAATTACGCAACTGGTGGAGCAGGTCCGTGAAAAGTTACATCAACATGATATTGAGGCTGACGTATATGGGCGAGCGAAACACATATTCAGCATTTGGCGAAAGATGCAATCTAAGGAGGTCAGTTTAGACCAGGTTTATGATGTTCGGGCGGTGCGTGTGGTTGTCTCAAACCTTGCAGAGTGTTATGCCGCATTGGGCATTATTCATACGAGTTGGAAACACATCCCCAGCGAATTTGATGACTATGTAGCTGTACCTAAGGAAAATGGATATCGCAGTATCCACACTGCCGTAGATGTTGGCGAGGGCGCAATGTTAGAAATCCAAATTCGTACCCAACAAATGCATGCGGATGCAGAATTGGGAGTCTGCGCGCATTGGTCGTATAAAGGCGAAGAGGGAGACGACCAGGGTTATTCTGCGAAGATGGAATGGCTGCGCCAGGTGATGGAATGGCATGATGAGCTTGATGGCACTGAGCGACTGAGTACGTTGCTACATCATAGGATGAGTGACGCACGAATATTTGTCTCCACACCCAAGGGCCATGTGTTGGATTTACCTCCCGGCGCAACGGTACTTGATTTTGCCTATCGCGTGCATACAGATGTTGGGCATGCTTGTCGCGCTGCAATAGTTGATGGTATTAGCGTTGGGTTGAGCCAAAGCTTGCAAACGGGACAGCAAGTTGAGGTGCTCACAGGTCCCACCCATGCACCGCGGAGAGATTGGTTGGAACCGCTGCTTGGTTTCATCACAACAGATCGCGCGAAGGCAAAAATATTCAGCTATTTCAAATGTTTAGACGGTAAAGAGAAAGAAAATATAGGAAGGTTAGTGGTCCAAGAAGGTCTGGTTACACTAGGCTATGAGCTACCAGCAGACAGTCAACTAACGCCTTTCATCGCTAGCTTTCAGTACCATGGGGTAGATAACGTGGGCTCATTGTTTGCGCGTGTGGGTAGCGGCGCAGTGTCGTATTTTGAGTTGATTATCGCCATATTGAGTAGCGAGTGTTTTGACGGCCAACCCGAGTTGCGTGGGATGCTACAAACGGGAGAAACACAAGCCATTCGTCTTAACATCACAGCAGAAAACCGCGATGGGTTGTTTCATGATGTGACGCGGATAATTGGTCAGTTGGAGTACCCTTTGATTGGCACCACAGGACGGGTGAGTAATACCTCCGGTCAGGCTATCATTACCATCGACACGCAGCTACAGAGCTGGGCTGACTGTTTGGCGTTGGCCAGCCACATAAAGTTGCTAGAAAGCGTATTAGAGGTACGCTCGGTAAAACAATAATTGAATTCCACAACAACAGGTTATAGATGAGAATAATACTCCTAGGGCCGCCGGGGGCAGGCAAGGGTACCCAAGCGCAATTCATAATCGAACGTCTTGGAATTCCGCAGATCAGTACCGGTGATATGTTACGCGCG
>JAADHW010000296.1 GCA_013151695.1 Gammaproteobacteria bacterium | reverse complement strand
CTTTTGCCGCATTTATCCAACCCACAAGAGACGCACTACTGAACCGCGTGGCTGGAAACGACATTCAGCGAGTGGTGACGTTGGCAATTGGCGTTCAGTTTGGTGTGCAGATTCTAGGTTTCGCAATTGGTTCCAGTGCAGAATACGTCGGCCCACCTACCCTGCTGGTCATCATGTCTTGCCTGATGATAGCGTCGACCTTGGCCATCAGCCGAATTCCACCTCTTGAGCCGCTCCCCAAACAACCGCCACAGCATCCCATCAAAGCCATTGCCGAGGGCATCCGGCTTGCTTGGCAAAACAGCTCTATTCGCCCAGCCATCATTCAGACGTTCTCCGTGGGTATCTTCTTTGCCGGCGCATACATGGTTTTGCTGCCACTCATGGTCAGAGACATCTACAGCGGTGGCTCCTCTGCTATTGCCGCCACCTTCGGCGCTAACATGTTAGGCACCGTACTTGTGATTAGCATACTCATGCGCAGAAGAAGGGTATTGCGGCCCGGTAGGTTGCTACTTATTGCCGGCATGGTTAGCGCCTGTGTGCTCTCGATTTTGTATTTTGAGCTGCCTCAATGGCTATTCTATACGGTGGTTTTTGCTTGGGGTATATGTGGGGGTTTAGGTATGACAATGTCGAGAACCATAGTGCAAGAGGCTGCAATCGAATCACATCGGGCAAGAGTAATGTCCGTTTATTCTCTAGGGCTGATGGGTGGCATGCCAATTGGTAGTTACTCCCTAGGCGTGGTGATTGAATGGGTTGGTGTACACAACGCCGTATTGGTTCCCGTGGTAGGGATGCTAGCGATTCTTGTTTACCTGCGCTTAGCCAGCAAGTTATGGTATGTGAAAAGTGTCCTGCAAAAACCAGCTTAGGTGGTCATGTCTATCTTTAAACCAATTCTGACTTTACTTTTCTGCCTGGGAATTTACGGCTGTGGCAACGATACAAACAACATGCCTCCCGGATTCTTAGATGAACCGCCGCCACCGCCTACCTCAGAAACTTCGGTTCTTTCTGGTGGCACTTTGATGCTTGATCCACATGTTACAGACAGTGTTCTGGTGTTGCAGCAAGGCACCATCATGGCCTGGGGAAAACGAGGTGAGGTGGATATGCCCAACGATTCAATTGGTGTAGACATGCGCGGAAAATGGCTGTATCCCGGCACTTTAGTAGAACTAAACAAAGGTGTCGTGAAAGCAGGCCTGCGTAAAAACCAACCTGCTAACATGATTATTTTGTCTCAAGATCCCGAACTAGGTCCAGTTGATCAGGTGGCGGTGGTCGGCGAAATCACTCAAGGTACATTGCGCTTAGACTCGCCAGAGTAGAAGAACAGCAGTCGATACCCAGACTACAGGGTATAGTGCAAGGTATCGACTTGTAGTCTACTTGGCGTGGAGTTTAACCGGTATGTGGGTGTAGCCTTTTACAAATATGGAGGGTGTTCTGTCTATGTCACCAACTATTTCGATCATGTTGAAGCGCTGCAGAATTTCTTCCCACAACACGCGCAATTGCATTTCAGCAAGCCGATTACCCATACAACGATGAATACCAAACCCAAAAGACAAATGATGGCGCGGCCGAGCACGATCAATGATAAATGAATCTGGATTGTCGATGGCGGTTTCATCTCGATTCCCAGACACATACCACATCACCACCTTGTCTCCTTTCTTGATGGTCTTGCCGCCTACTTCCACATCTTCTTTCGCCACACGACGCATGTGCGACAGCGGCGTTTGCCAGCGAATAATTTCTGGCACCATGCTGGTGATTAAAGCGTGATTATCCCGCAGTTTCTGATATTGCTCAGGATTTTCATTAAGAGCGACCACACCACCTGAAATAGAATTTCGGGTGGTGTCGTTGCCACCAACAATCAGTAGTATCAAATTCCCTAGGAATTCCATCGGCTGCATATTCTTAGTGTTCTCACCATGAGACAACATGGAAATCAAGTCCAGCCCAACAGCACCTTCTTTACGCTCTTCCCACAGCCGAGTGAAATACTCTAAACACTCTAACAATTCCGCACGACGCTCCTCTGTAGAAATCACATCGGGACCAGACGTCGCGATATCTGACCATCGGGTCAACTTACGCCGTTCTTCGAAGGGGAAATCAAACAAGGTGGCCAACATCTGCGTGGTCAGCTCGATACTCACGGTATCCACCCAGTCGAATGTCTCGCCTATGGGCAGTGAATCTAGAATTTTTGCCGCACGCTCACGAATGATACTTTCCATTGCAGCAAGGTTTTTCGGGGCAACCACCGGGACCACAGTGGCACGTTGCACATCATGCTTGGGCGGATCCATAGCAATGAACATCGGCGTTTGAAATTCTTTCGCCCGCTCTGCATCAGCTTTCATCGGACCGATTGTGATACCACCCTCAGAGGAAAAAAGGTCTTCATTAGTATCTACGAACATTATATCGTCGAACTTGGTTATCGACCAATAAGGGCCAAAATCACTGTCTTCATGAAAGTGCACAGGGTCTTCATCACGCAGTCTTTTAAAATACCCCCATAACGCATCATTCTGAAATATTTCAACCTTAGCGGGATCTAACTCCTCTAGTGGCATACTATAGGGGTCAGCAACCAAGGTCGTGGGCGCCTTTAAAACACTACTCATAATTCACCTATTCGATAAAATTTGACTCGATATTAGCACAAACTATTCACGCTAAATTGCTGGGTCTCGCACATCCTTTACTGACTCAAGCGCCTGTCAAATTCAGGTTTTTCAATTTTCCAGTCTGCACTGTGCAGAGCTGCCGCTTGCTGTAAATCGGCTACAATCTGCGGAAACTGTTGCGCCACATTAAAGCGCTCCGAAGGGTCGTTACCTAAGTGATAAAGCTCTGGCGTCACGTGTTTAGTTTTAGTCGGTGGCTGCCCATACGCACCTTGCGTAATGAAATGGATCTTCCAAGCGCCCTTGCGATACGCATACAGCTCACCCCCACGGTAGTATGGGAATTCCGTACGCGGACTGTCATCCTGAGCGAATAATACTGGTGTGAGGTCTAATCCATCGGTAGCTGTTTCATCTGACAAGCCTGTCAACTTCGCTAAAGTGGTAAATATGTCTAGGGTCGAGCCAATTTCGCTGACTACCCCGGGTGCTATTCGACCCGGCCAATAAAAAATCGCAGGTACCCGCATTCCTCCTTCAAATGTCGTACCCTTGCCGTCGCGCAATAATCCCGCTCGCCCTCCCTCAGTTTTCATCGCCAACCACGGACCGTTGTCGCTGGTAAATATAAACAGCGTATTATTCAGCACACCGTTACTTGCCAATGCTTGCTTAATCTCGCCAACGCTCCAATCGAGTTCTTCAACAACATCACCGTATCTCCCAGCTAAACTTTTACCCGCAAAATCATTACTGCTAAATAACGGCGTATGCGGCATTGTGAAAGGAAGATATAACAAGAACGGTGTTTCTTTGCTTCGTTCTATAAAGCTGATGGCAGCTTCCGTGTATTTTTTTGTTAGTTCGGTCTGCACGGCAGGTTGTTCTATGACCTCATCAACATACACTCCATCTACAACACGACTTTGATAAAGGGGCACATTCCAGTATTCATTTTTTGGGGAAGCGTAGCGGTCGATTCTCCGCAGCCGCGATTGTGCTAATAACTGCGTTTCACCACGTGCTCTAAGCGCAATCGACTCGTCAATGCTTGGCTCGCCTACCCAATCCATATCATTGGAATAAGGCAACCCTAGCCATTCATCAAAACCATGTCGCGTTGGCCATGCATGCTTAGCGTCGCCAAGATGCCACTTACCAAAAATGCCGGTTCGATAGCCAGCCTGTTGCAACAATTCGGCGAACGTTGTTTCTGACTTCGAGAAGCCAAATTCTTCATTAGGAAAATACACCGCGATATGACGGCCATATAAGCCCGACCGAACAGGTAACCGTCCGGTCAACAATGCGGCTCGACTGGGGGAACACACTGGTGCAGCCGCATAAAAATCGGTCCAGCGTTGGCCTTGTTGGGCAAGCTCATCAAGATTAGGCGTGCGAATATAGGGGTGACCATAACTACCAAGATCTCCATAACCTAAATCGTCAGCGAATAGAATGACAATATTGGGGCGGTTCTGTTCGACTTGCGCATCAGCCTCCACTGAGAAAATGATAGGCACCAGACTCACCAGCAACATCAATGTCGAACCCTTTGTCATACGCACCTCTTGCAATCATCAACATTACAAATTACTAGACTTCCACTATCCGATCCAGTACGACTACAACCTCAACACAGAGCTTAGGCATCTATGCGGCCACTAGAAGGTTTTAAAATTCTAGATTTAACCCGAGTGATTGCAGGTCCTGCCTGCACCAGAACCCTGGCAGACTTTGGCGCCGAGGTTTGGAAGATCGAGCCACCTGATGGAGATCTGACGCGCAGAGGTGTGCCTAAACGAAACGGCGTGGCTTTGTCCTTCGCACAACAAAACGTTGGCAAAACCCACTTGAGTATCGATTTAACTAAACCCCAAGGACAAGAAATAGTTCTTCGTCTGGCAGCCCTAGCTGACGTCGTAGTGGAAAACTACAGACCCGGTGTGGCAACACGCCTCGGCATCGGATATGAACAAGTGCGCAAGGTTAAAGGCGATATTGTCTACTGCTCTATTAGCGGCTACGGACAAACCGGGGTAGCCGCTCAACGCCGTGCCTATGCGCCGATTATCCATGCGGAACTGGGTTTGTTAGACCTCAACGCACGCGAGCGCGGCACCACACCAATGCCCGAATCTGTGTCCCATGTCGACTTTGCGGTAGGCGCTCAAGCC